>CAJOPY010000163.1 GCA_905236505.1 Candidatus Gastranaerophilales bacterium | reverse complement strand
CGGTGCGACTGTCGGATTTGAAAATTCAGATATAGAGATAAATAAAGAGCCGGGAAGATTGATAGAAATGGGAGCTAACAGCAATTTAAATGATTTGGTAAGAGCATTAAATTCCATCGGTGTAGCTCCGGTTGATTTGATTTCAATATTACAGGCACTCAAAAAATCGGGCAGTTTACAAGCAGATTTAGTAATAATTTAATAAAAAACGGAAAATAAAAAATGGCAATTTCACAAGTATCAGACATAACAACACCTACGTTAGACTTGATAAAACATGGGATTAATCACGCCCAAACAGTTAATTCAGATCAAGTCTTATACAACAGAATAAAAGAATCCGGAGATGAGAAAACACAGTTAAAAAAGGCTGCGCAAGAATTTGAAGCAATATTTATAACAAAAATGCTTCAAGAAATGGATAAAACTGTTGATAAAGAGGAAAACGGTCTTTTCGGAAATGATAATAAATATGAAGATGCTTTTAAATCAATAGTTTTCCAGCAAATGGGACATGATATGGCAAGTAATCCGAGAACTTCATTCGGATTTGCCGATCAGATTTACAAGCAAATGGAACATTTGGTGAAGTGATAGTAAATATGAATAAAGTATCGTTAAAAAAAATGAGTAATAAATTTAATTTTGGCTTATATATTATTTTATTTGCGATATTTTTTATCGTTTCGCCTGTTCAAGCTCAAACACTTACGGCTAATCAAATAAAAAATGATATTTCCGTACTCTTTGAAAACCATTACAAAAAAACAACCGAAGGGGATATTCAAGTAAAAATTATTGCGACACAATTTTCTGAAATACAACTTCCGGATGGTAAAATAACTTATAAAATATCCGGCGGCGGAGATAAAATTTTACCAAGAGATGTAAAAAGAGTTGATATATATGTTGACGGAATATACAAAAAAACTTTGAATCTTCCTGCTCAAACACATGTTTATCGTGATGTTTTAGTTGCAAGCGACCAAATAGACAGAGAACAAGTTTTAACAAAAGAATGTACGGAAGTTAAAAAAGTTGATGTTTCAATGAGAGCTGATTATGTTCTTACGGATGTAATGTTAAATAAAGAAATAACAACAAGAAAAATCTTTCAAAAAGGAGAGATTATAGATAAAAGATTTGTTAAAATGCGTCCGGATATTTCAAGAAATGCTGATGTGAGGGTATTTTTTGTATCAGGAGGAGCCGTTATGATATCCATAGACGGAACAGCTATGGGCGAAGGAATGATTGGTGATTATATAAACGTTGAAAACAAAAATTACAAAAAAGTTTATCACGGCAAAATAATCGGAGAAAACAGAGTTTTGGTGAATATATAATTAAATATTAATGATAGAATTTTAGAAACTTTTTTCCCAAAATCAATCAAACAGATGATAACAAAATGAGTAAAATGTATGATAATGTAAGAAAATAATAGGGGAGATTGGGGCTAATGTTTAATAACATAAACGATAATAATTATACTCAACTGACAAATGCAAATAATATAATAAATCTTGCGGCGATTCGTTCCGCATTTAATAAAAATAATGCAGCATCTAATCCTTTTGTTGACAAGACAGAGATATCGTCTGACGCAATGAAACTTTTTCAACGTGATTTAGATATTAAGAAATTTACAAAAATTGTAACAGAAAATAAAGATGATATTTCTTATTTGGAACAAATACAAGAATTGTTTAATAGCGGTGTAAAAGATCCGTACAGCGATGATGTAATATCGGAACTTGTAACAAATTCTAAATTGTGGAGTGATTTAAATTCATAAATATGATAAAATGCAACTATGGTATCGTCGGATTATTACATAGTTGACAATTCCAATATGGAAGAAAAAAAGCTGGAAGCCGCAAAAAATCACTATATGACCGGCAATTATCAAGCTGCGCTAAATCTGTATTTATCCCTTTTAAATTCGGACATATCATATAAACTTTATCATCGTATCGGAAAATGTTATTACAAAATGGGTGATATAAAAAATGCGCAGGATTATTTTCAAAAATCCGTTAAATTGGAAAGCGAAGAAAATTCTTCATATATATATTTGGGAAATATTGCCTATAAAAATGAAGATTTAAAAAAAGCCATATATTACTGGGCTTGTGCTTTTGCATACAAACCTGAAGACGAAAACATTTGTCTTAATTTGGCAACTTCATATTTTTCTTGCGGAATGAAGTTTCAATCGGTTTTTTACTATGAAAAATATTTAAAATATGCTCAAAACAGAAGTGATTCTTATAAAGTTATAAAACAAAGTTTGAGTGAATATTCAAAAATCGGAAGCGAATTTTTACAAAAAGCAAAACTTTCTATTTCAAGAAAAGATAATAGAGGCGCAATAGAATTTTTAACGTTTGCGTACAAAAATTTGCCCACAAGTTATGAAATAAATTATTTGCTCGGAACAACATATCTTGCCGAAAATGATAATATGCGTGCAATGATATACTTAAAACAAGCTTTATGCATGAATGAAAAATCTCTTGACGTTTTACATTCACTTGCTTCAGCTTTTATTAACGTAGGTGATTACACATCTGCATACTGCACTATGAGAAGGCTTTTACCGCTTGTAATTCATAATCAGGAAGAATATCTTAAAACAATGAAAGTAATAAAAGAATTAGATGCATCTTTTGATGATTACAGTTATATAGGTCACAAAGAGTGGGGCGATAAATATTTTGAAGAAAATAATTTCCATTTCGCACTTATGGAATATGAAAATTGTTTAACACTTAAAAATGAAATGACAGATGAGCTTGAATCTAAAGTCAGAAAACTCAAACGCTTTATAAATCCTGAAAAAATGCTCGTTCAATCCAGTTTAGATACCGGAAGCAAATATTATATTGAAGGAAATTATAAAACCGCAAACAAATATTTCACCAAAGTTATGTTATTTTCGGAGCCCGATTCTCAAGAATACCGTCTGGCAAAATCAAGAGTTTCAAATGTTTAAATATTTAAAAAAAATATTTTATTTATACATATTAAGACGTAAGTATTATAGAGTTGGTTCTTGTAATGCTTGCGGCAGGTGCTGTCAGAAAATCTATGTAAAACATAAAGAAGTAATAAAAACAGAAGAAGAGTTTTTAGAACTAAAAAAAATGCACGAGTTTTATAATTATTTAAAAATAGTAGACAAAGATGAAACAGGACTTGTGTTTGAATGTGAAAATTTGGATAAAGAAACAAAAAAATGCAAAATTCACAAAAAACGGCCCGGAATATGCAGAAGATATCCTCAGGAAGAACTGTTTGCGATGGGAGGAACTTTAGCCGAAAATTGCGGATACAAACTTGTCCCTATACGCAGTTTTGAAGAGGTTTTTGACAAGGTTAAAAAACAAAAAAAATAAAAACTTTTTCACAACTTTTTCACAATTATAATGTAAAGTTTTGTAAATATTTGAATATTCATGTAGCAAAATTTTTAATTTTTTCGTTTTAAACATGATATATAAAGCTCTCTCTTCTTATTTAAACGGACAGGCCTTGTTGTATTTTTACAAGGTCTTTTTTTTTATTCTGTAACAAGTGGAAACACTTAAAAAATTTATATGATAAAATAAAAATCGGAAAATAAAATAGCGTCAAATATAATAACGGAGTAAAAATGAAAATATTGGTAGGTATGTCAGGCGGTGTAGATTCATCTGTAACTGCACTTTTGTTGAAACAGCAAGGTCACGAAGTCATTGGTGCAACAATGGCAATATGGGGAGAAAGAGGAATAAAAAATCAACTTCAAGATAAGCTTCCTAAAAGACACGGTGCTTGTTTCGGGCCGGACGAAAAAGAAGATATAGAAAGTGCCAGAAAAATTGCTGAAGAAATAGGAATTCCGTTTTATGTTTTTGATTGCGCAAAACAGTATGAAGAAATAGTGTTAGATAATTTTAAAAAAGAGTACTTAAGCGGACATACGCCAAATCCTTGCATTTGGTGTAATTCTCTTATAAAATTTGATGTTTTACCGCGTCTTGCAAAAGCAAACGGAATAATTTACGACAAATTTGCAACAGGGCACTATGCACGAATAGAAGAAAAAGAAGGAAAGTATATTCTGAAGCGTGGAATAAATCCGAAAAAAGACCAATCATACTTTCTTTATCGTCTAAAACAAGAACAATTAGCCAATATTTATCTTCCTTTGGGTGATAAAACAAAAGAAGAAATCCGCGAAATTGCAAAACAAAACGGACTTACGGTTGCGGAAAAACCTGATAGCCAAGACTTTTATTACGGTGATTATAATGAACTTTTGGACGTCAAAGAAAAAGAAGGAAATATTATAGATACTGAAGGAAAAGTACTGGGACAGCATAAGGGTATTTGGAATTATACAATAGGACAAAGAAAAGGTGTTGGTATATCATCTACAGAGCCTTTATACGTAATAGAGTTGAGAAAAGATACAAACGAAGTTGTAATAGGACCCAAAGATAAAACAATGAAAGATACACTTAGGGCATCTGATTTAAATTGGATAATTTCTCCTAAAAATAATGAATTTAAGGCACAGGCAAAAATTCGTTCTACACAGCAGCCGACAGAAGTTAGCGTGAAAATAGACAATGATGATATTATTGTTACTTTTGCTGATATGCAAAAATCAATAGCTAAAGGGCAGTCAGTTGTTTTATATGACGGAGATTTGGTCTTAGGGGGCGGTATTATTACGGAAGTTTAAGGTTAAATATTTTTAAAAAAACTCCGTTTTTCCGGTAATCAAATTCTAATAGTTTTTGCTGTGTTATCAAAAACAGATTTACCTCAATTAATTATTCAATAAAAATAACTTAGTACACCATTAGGGAATTTATTTTGCACAATCATCTTATATCATGACTTTACAGTGAATTATTATGCAAAATATTACATACAAAAAAGAAGATATAGAAAATATCATAAAACTTTCTCAAAATGGTGATTTGAAAGCTTTAGAAGAATTAATTCGCCGTATTCAGCAAGACGTTTTCGGAATGTTCAGTTATTTAACCGATAAAAGGCAGGATATTGCGGATTTGACCCAAGAAGCTTTGTTGAAAATGGCAAAATATATTAAAAATTTAAAAGATGTACATTGTTTTAGGTCTTGGTTAAATCATATTATAACAAACACATACTATGATTATTTAAAAAAGCATTTATCCGATAAAAATGTTGAAAATAACGAGGACAAACTTTTGGCTATAAAGGACAAAATAGGGTGCGAACCCGGTGAAAAATGTTTGTTTTCTGAGATGGATAAGGTTATTAAAGCGGCACTTTTTAATCTTCCGGAAAATATGAGGATAGTAATTGTTTTAAGAGAGTATGAAGGATTGAGTTATGAAGATATTTCAAAGATTACAAATACGACCATAGGTACGGTGAAATCAAGAATATCAAGGGCAAGAATAAAGTTACAAGAACAGTTAAAGGAGTTTATATAATGGAAATAACATGTGCACAAATGGACGTTTTAATATCATTTTATATAGAAAGAGATTTGTCATCTACTTTAAAAGAAAAGGTAGAAGAACATATGGATAAATGTCCCGTTTGCAGGGCAAAATATAATATTATTAATTCGGTTTTTGCTGATTTGAATAAATCATTGCAAGAAGAGGAAGAAGTATATTCGGCTAAATTGCATCCGAGCGGTCAATATCAATTTTTTAAAAATAATCTTTCCGCGTACATAGATAATGAATTGCCTCAAGAGGAGAATATAAAAATGAAAAAATTCACAATTAATAACAAAAAAGCAAGGAAAGAATTGGAAGATTCATATTATATAAGAAAATTAATGTCGGATTCGTTCCGCAAAACAAAATCAGAAACAAAGCCGGATTTTTCAAAAAATATTTTAAAAAAACTTACTCCGGAGGAACAAAATTCTCTGAGCTTTAATCCTCTTATAAGAGTTGCATTTGCCTTTGTTATGACAGTTTTGGTTTTAAGTGCCGTAATTATATATATTTTATCGCTATGAGTTTGCGGAAAAACTCGCAATTTCCCTGCAAACTCGTTTTGGTTTTTATTTTCTTAAACATTTGTTACAAATAGTGGAAAAATTTATTTTTGTTTTATACAATGTTAGACGGAGATATAAAGAGGGGAATTTAGAGCATGAATGCTAATTCTGATAAGGTACTTTTACCGAATGACGTTAGAAAACTACTAAACGTTGATAATAAAGAGATAGTTGAATTATGTAAAAAGACTTCTGTTATGCCAAAGAAAAATAAATTTGGTCAAATATATTTTTCTATAGACGAAGTAAAGAAGTTAAGGAATGCAAAAACCTCATTAATATCCGGACATATGAAAAAGAAAGAGAATTTACCCGTGATGACAAAACCCGCTTCACAAGCTGTTGTTAACGGCTTATTGGATACATTAAACAAAATGGAAAGTAATATAACTACATCTATGACAAAAATTATAGATGAAAAGTTAGAAGGAATGGACGATGTTGTGCTGGAACTTGTCCGTTGCAAAACAGAAAACGAAAACCTTAAAAACAAGGTTAATGAGCTTAATAAAGAAAACTTTAAGCTGAAAAATGTTCTTAACAGTTTTAAACCTTTGTTTGCAGGGTTTTATGTAAAAAAAGAAGAAGAAAATAACATATTATTATAGAGAATAGTAAGCAGAAGTGCTATAACTATTCGGAGTTATTCGGTCACTTTTAATTGGGGGAATATATGGCGGTAAAAGAAGAAGAAAAGGTTTCTGTATCTGATGAAAGACAAAAAGCACTAAAGCTTGCTATTGATAAAATAGAAAAAGATTTTGGAAAAGGCGCAATAATGAAGCTTGGCGACAAGCCTTCCGTTAGTGTTGAAACAATACCTACAGGTGCTTTAGCTTTAGACGTTGCATTAGGTGTTGGCGGAATTCCGAGAGGTCGTATTATAGAAGTATACGGGCCCGAATCTTCCGGAAAAACAACTCTTGCTCAGCATATTGTTGCGGAATGTCAAAAAAAAGGCGGAATTGCTGCATTCGTTGACGCAGAGCATGCGCTTGATCCTGAATATGCGAGAAATTTGGGAGTTAATATTGATGAACTTCTTATATCCCAACCTGACACAGGTGAACAAGCTCTTGATATAACCGAAGAACTTGTTCGTTCCGGCGCGGTTGATATAATTGTTGTGGACTCTGTAGCGGCACTTGTTCCGAAAGCTGAAATAGAAGGTTCTATGGAAGACCAGCAAATGGGGCTTCAAGCGCGTTTAATGTCAAAGGCATTAAGAAAATTAACCGGTATAATAGGTAAAACAAATACAACGGTTATTTTTATAAACCAATTAAGACAAAAAATCGGTGTTATGTACGGTAATCCCGAAACAACTACCGGTGGAAATGCTTTAAAATACTATGCGTCTGTTCGTATGGAAATAAAGAGAGTGGAAGGTTTAAAGGGCGATGGCGAAGATGTAGGAAACCATGTTCGCGTAAGAGTGTTAAAAAACAAAGTAGCTCCGCCGTTTAGAACAGCAGAATTTGATATTATTTTCGGAAAAGGTATATGCAAAATCGGTAATATTTTAGATGTAGCTGTTGATTTGGATATTGTAAAAAAAGCAGGTTCTTGGTTCAGCTTTAATGATGAAAAATTAGGACAAGGAAGAGATAAAGCAAAAGAGTATCTTGCAGCTAATCCTGATGTGTTGGATACTGTGGAAAAACTTGTTCGTGAAAAATTAGCTGAAAATTCATAAGCTAAAACGGAATTATTACGAAAACGCTTGCCATTTTATCGGAACTCTTAAAATCGGCGAGCGTTTGCCATATGTTTTTGTTGGTACTGTTTAGCGGTACATTTTGTTGAAATTCTCCTGATACAATTATTCCGTTTTTACATTTATGCGAAACTCCTAACCAGCCGCCTGTATTCAATTTGTATTCATTGTGGTTATCTTTACAAGTGCCGTGCAGCGCCCAATATAACGAATTGTTTTTATCTATACCATGACTGCCTCCAAATGCCAGACGATATTGTTCACTTCCTCCTATTTCACGAAATCTGCTCTGTATATTCAAATTTTTGTTTAAATTATATTTAATTTTTGCTTCTATAGCAGGCTTGTTTTTGGTTGTTTTGAAATCAGTCGTGCAATCATTGCCTATTGCAAGCGAAACATTAATTTTCTTTGTAATATTACAATTTCCGCCGATAAGCGTCAGATTTTCGTTTGCTTTATTAAAAGAAAAGTAATTAGATGTTGCAACGTATCCGTTTATATTTGGTTTTGTAACTTTTTCTCCCATAAATTAAATCCTTATATATATAAAAACAATTTGTTTAAAAAAATTGCCTTTTAAAGAGAATTTAATTTATTAATCTTTTATAATTTCAGTTTTGTAAAAATCAAAGGGTAGATTAATGTTACAAAAATTCCAAGTATAAACATTATAGTCATTGCAAATTTTAATGCAATAATGTTCATTATTATAAATTCCAGCAAATACTTTAATAATAAAATAAGAATAATTGAACCTATAATACCCCTAATTATCCTTAATGATAAAATGTTTTCTTTAGGATTAAACGGAAAAAATCTTCTGCTTATAAAACAACCGTTTAAAATTCCCAAAGCATAACCAAATACAACATATGTTACGTAGATTGATTTTTGCGGATTTACGAGCAGCTCTCCAGATATGTAGTCTATCCTGTAAGTATTAAAGTAACTAATATAAATCAAAGCCAGTACAGCAAGTAAATTAATTCCAAATAGCAAATATAAATATCTGTTTTTGTCGTTTTCAGCCCAATTTATTAAAGAATTTACTCCAAAAATAAGAATCAGACCTGTTAATAAACCGCAAACTACATCTTGCGGAGTATGTACACCTAGCCAAAGTCTTGAAAAACCGACAAGTAAAATTAATCCGATTAAAGTTATACAAAGAAGTTTTTTCTTTCTGACTAAATAAGCAACACCTCCGACAACAGAAGAAGTCATGGCAGAGTGTCCGCTGGGAAAAGAATATCCTTTGGCATACGGAACCGCAAGCTCCGAAGGGTGAAGGCTATTGTTCAAAATCCAAGGACGATAAACGCAAGCCAGCATTTTGAAAAAATGAGTTAATAATATATTAAATCCTTCAAGTGTAAATAAATATACTCCCGCACGAAAGTCAATACACCAGTATACTATTGCACAAATTAATGTCGGAAGCCAAAATTCTCCAAAAATAGTTATTGATAAGAAAAATTTGTCAAAGCATTCCAAATGTCCTATTCTAAAATTTTGCAGATATAATAAACAATCTATTTGCGGATTTATCCAAGACGGATTTGATAAACAATCAATCATAAAAAACCTCTCATACTTTATATTTTTAATTTTAATATAAAAACCCAAAAAAGAAATTTAATCATTAACCGTTTAACTTGTTATTTATGTGTGGTATATTTTAGTTATGACTATTTTTGATGAAAACCTTATTCTTGAAACAATAAACATGATAAAGCTTTACAACTATGATATCAGAACAGTAACGCTTGCAATAAGTTTGCGTGATTGTTTATCCGAAGATGTCGGAGTTGTGTGTGACAAGATAAGATATAAGTTAAATAAGTATGCTCAAAATTTGGTAAAATACGCAAACGAGATAGAAAATGAATATTCTATTCCGATAGTAAATAAAAGAATTGCAGTTACTCCGATTTCTCTTATCGGAGAATCCTGCAAAGAAAAAGATTATGTAAAAATAGCAAAAACACTTAATGAAATGGCAAATGAACTCGGTATAGATTTTATCGGAGGTTTTTCCGCACTTGTTGAAAAAGGCTTTACGCAAGGAGATATAGCACTTATAAATTCAATACCTGAAGCGCTTGCCGAAACAGAAAAACTTTGTTCTTCGGTAAATGTTGCTACTTCAAAAGCCGGAATAAATATGGACGCTGTTTTAAAAATGTCTGATACTATAAAAAAATGCGCTGAATTAACATCAGACAAAGACGGTATAGCGGCAGCAAAGCTTGTTGTTTTTTGTAATTCCGTCGGTGATAATCCTTTTATGGCGGGTGCATATTGCGGATACGGAGAACCGGAATGCGCGTTGAATATTGGTGTATCAGGTCCGGGAGTAGTCAGAGCCGCTATAAGTGATTTAGGTAAAAATGCCGATTTGGGCGTTTTATCTAACAAAATAAAACAAACTGCATATAAAATAACCGGAACAGGAGAACTTATAGGCAGAAAACTTGCAAAAATGCTTAATATACCGTTTGGTGTAATTGATTTATCTTTAGCTCCAACTCCTGCTGTAGGTGATAGTGTTGCACAAATATTTCAAGCAATGGGCTTGGAGCATGCCGGTGCACACGGAACGACTGCCGCTCTTGCAATGTTAAATGATGCTGTAAAAAAAGGCGGAATTATGGCAAGTTCTTATGTAGGAGGTTTGTCGGGAGCGTTTATCCCTGTATCTGAAGATGCAGGCATGATTGAAGCGGCACAAAAGGAATATCTTACTTTTGATAAATTGGAAGCAATGACTTGTGTTTGTTCTGTCGGGTTAGATATGATTGCAATTCCTGGTGATACACCAAGTTCTACAATTGCAGGCATGATAGCTGATGAGATGGCAATTGGTATGATAAATAAAAAAACGACTGCAGCAAGAATTATTCCCGCGCCAAATAAAAATGTCGGTGATAGAATAGTGTTTGGAGGACTTCTTGGAGAAGCTCCGATTATGAAAGTTAATTCACTTTCGTCAGAGAATTTTGTAAACAGAGGCGGAAGAATTCCTGCACCTATTCACAGTTTAAATAATTAAGGAAAAGAATGGCTACATTTAAAGACTTAGAAGACAATTTAAGAAGTTTTATGATTCAGGAACAATCTGATGCTCACAACATTAGAACCGTAAATATTGCAAAATATAACAACCTGAAAATATGGATGGATTTATCAAAATATCAACAAGAACACTTTTTTGTAAGGGTATCAATATCGGAAGCTGTTTTTTCAGTAAAAGATTGTGTTAAGCTAAACGGCGGATTAGGTTACGAAGAAAGATTTATTTATAAATGGTTTGGAAGAATAGGCATAAAAGACAAGTTAAGAGAGCTGTGGAAAACCGCCCAAAGCGAGTCTGTTAGTTCAAATAACGATTAGCATATCTAATACTATAATTTTTAGTTTTCAATATTATTCGGCAGCTTATTTAACAGGTTTATAATTTGTTCTTTTACAAGTATAATTCCGTTTTCAAACATAAATAAAGGATTTTTTATATTAACATTTCCGGTTAAATTTTCAATTTCTTTAATTAATTTATTTTTGCCGGCTCCGCCTGAATATGTAAAAAACGGTATTATTATTTTATTTTCAAAGTTATTATTTTTTAAAAAAGATTTTACAGGCAAAGAAATGGAAAAATCCCAAATCGGAGAACAGACAAAAACAACATCATAACCGGAAATATCAATATTATTTATTTTAGGTAAATAACCTTCTTTTAATTGTTTTCTTACTAATTTTGACATTTTAAAAATATTGTCGGAATATTTTTCATTTAGTTCTATTTCTTTTATATCTCCGCCCGTTACAGATTTAAGATTTTCTGCAATATTTTTAGTATTGCCGTTATTTGAATAATAAACAACCAGTACCTTTTTATTTGCTAAAATTTTCGGTTCTTTGTACACAATATTTTTTAGAACAATTATTTTTGAAACAATAATTGTTGCTAATAAAAATAAAAAAATGCATATTACGTATGATAAAATTTCCATAAAATTACTCCGTCCTATAAACTTATATCAGCACATTTTTATAGCTTCTTTCGGGCATACATGGCTGCACAGTGAACACCCGACACATTGTTCTTTATTAATACACAAATTATCTTCTTTAAAACTCAATGCTCGGTGTTCCGATTCTGAACATATTTTTGCGCATTTACCGCAAGATACGCACTTTTCTTTATCTATTGAAGGATAAAGATGTGACTTTTTATTTAATTTTTCATGTGATGTAATTTTCTGCACTGCAACATTTTTTAAATCTGATATATTATTAAATCCTTTTTCATTCAGATAGTTTAAAAGTCCTGTTCTTAATCCGTTTATTATTCCGTATCCGTTAATCATAACTTCTGTACAAATTTGAACAACATCAGAGCCGAGTGCTATATATTGTGCGGCATCTTCCCAAGTGGAAATTCCACCCATACCCAAAATAGGTAAATCAGAATTTTGCCTTAATTGTGCAACACATTTAAATCCTATTGGCTTAACGGCTTCGCCGGATAATCCTCCATAAGTAGAATGTCCGTCTATATTAAGAACAGGTTCCAGAGTGTCTAAATTAATTCCCATAAAACTTTGCACCGTATTAATTGCTGCAAAACCGTCAGCACCGGCTCTTTCTACTGCTTTTGCAATCCAAGTTATATCAGTTACATTTGGTGTCAATTTTACAAAAACAGGTTTGGTCGCAACAGATTTTACCCAAGAAGTTATAAGAATTGATATTTCAGCGCTTGTTCCTATTGCCATTCCGATATTTCTTTCCGGCATGCCGTGCGGACATGAAAAATTCAGTTCATAAGCATCTATCGGTGTATCATTAAGTGTTTTGACAAGGTTCTGCCATTCTTTTCTCTCTACCGGAGCCATAATGCTTGCAATTATAACTTTAGACGGGTGTTTTTCTTTAAGATATTTAATACCTTCTACCCAATATTGAACAGTTTCATGGCTCAATAACTCTATATTTTGAAGACAAATTACTTTCCCTTTTTCTTTAATTGTCGCATAACGCGGACTTGTTTCAATCATCTCTAAATCATCCGGAGTTATTGTCTTTAAAACTGCTCCGCCCCAGCCCATTTCAAAAGCTTTATCTATACTTTCTATTGAAGCTGTCGGAGGTGCCGAAGCAAGTAAAAACGGATTTTCAAATTCTATTCCCAATATTGATGTATTTAGTGTTGCCATTTTTTTCCCTCAAATTTATCTGTTTGTTTAATTATTTATGTATTATTTTAGTTAAATTGCGTATAACAAATTGATTTTACCTTAATTTTGCAAACCGGAATTCAGCTTGTTTATTAAATCGTTTGTTATGTCAACTCCGCCTGAAAAAACACTCCTTGCGTCTAAAATAGCATCTAAACCTTTTTCAAGACGTATTTTTTCAGATACTGCGTGAATTCTTGTATAAACAAGTTCTTCACGTTTTTCACGAAAATCATTAAATGCGGTTTCTTTGACCTTTAACTCTGACTGTACTTGTGTTTCAAGCTTTTTTTTCTGCACGGGCGAATCTAATTTATTAAATTCTTCTTCTTTTTTCTCAAGATATTGCTCAATTTCTTTTGCCTTAGCCTCAATTTCCCTCATGGAAGATTTTGCAAATTGATAATTTGCAGCTACTTTTTCATAATCCACATATCCGACACCACCTGCAAAGCTTGGAGTAATAAGACTTATAAAAGCAAGTGCTAAGATTAATTTTTTCATAATTTATCCCCCTTCCGGTTTAAATTTTAATAACTGTCATACATTCCGGCTGTTCCGAAAGTGAAGTATCCGCCCTTAGAGTTATACGCTCCGACATGCGTAATTGGAAGGCCGTAGTCAACAGAAATCGGTCCCATTCCGGGTATATTTACTCTCAAACCCACGCCAAGTGATATTGCACTGAGCGGTCTGTCATATAATGTTGCGGATATTGTCGGGTCAAATACTTTACCTGCGTCAACAAAGAATGCAAATCTCATATTTTTCAGCACATCATACTTAAATCTGTCCATAAACGGTATCGGAGTTTGAAGTTCAGCAGAACCCATAATGAATGAATCTCCCGTACCGATTCCGTTCATACGGAAGCCTCTGACTGTATATGGTCCGCCAAGTCCGAATGCCATAACTTCCGGCATGTCATCTCCGTGTACTTTAATTCCGCCCTTAGCTCCAATTGATAAGGTGGATTTTTGGAACACAGGGAAATAATGCGTTATACTTCCTGCAAGCCTTCCGGTTGTATTTTTAATATTATCAACTGCAAGTGATTCTATAAAGTTTGCCTTTGCAACAGTTCCTTCTCTTGGCATAAATTCACTGTCTAAAGTGCTATATTTAACTCCGGGTGCAATATTAAAGAAACTTCCGCCGGTTAATTGTTTTTCACGCAGTGCTATGTTGATATTCCTTTGTGCGTATAGAGAAGCAATTTTTCCGAAATCACCTTCTTTTAGATGAATATGTTCATACCCGAGTCCGAGATTTGTTGTAAGGTTATCGTATTTTTTAACTTTATGCGTAATAACACTGTTTAGTCCAAATCTACGCTCTATCGCAAGAGGAACTTGGTAACTTCCCAAATCTCTGTAATACATTTTTGCAAGCAGCGAATTATCGGCATTTATAAAATGAGGTTCTCTAAAACATAATTCTACCTGATAATTCATTCGTTCTTTCATTGAAGCATCGCTAAGAAGAATACCGGAACCTATCATGCCTGATAAACTCAATTGTTGAGCCCTTCCTAAGAAATTCTTTTCTGTTACTCCGACCGAACCGAATAAACCGAGAGCACTGTCAATACCCGCTCCTATAGAAACACTGTTTGATGAAGCTTCTTTAACTTTAACAGTAACAATGTACTCTCCTTCTTTTTCATGGCTGGGTTCAATTTCTCTGTCTACAGCTTCAAATATTTGAGTAGCGTGAACTCTTGTTAAATCTTTTTTAAAGATATCTTCGTTATAAACAGTTCCGGGTTGTGTAAGAATATTTCTTTTTATAACAAAATCCTGTGTTTTGTTATTACCTTCAAAAACAATTTTGTCTATAATACCTTCAGTTATTTCTAATGTTAAATTCCCGTCTTTATCATCGTCTACAGAAGTTACACCTTCCAAAATATATCCTTGCTCGTGGTAATGTGTATTTATTTTTTCTATTGCAACGTTTATCAAATTTAAGTTTTGCGGCTTGTTTTTTAAAGGTTTTAAGTAATACATAAGTTCATCATCTGAAAATATGGTATTTCCTTTGATGTCTATATTATTCACTGCAACGTTTTCTTGAAGTATAAATTCAAGTTCAACGGTGTCATCATCATTCAAAACAGGTTCAACTTGCATTATATCAGTAAAGTATCCTGTTGAATATAAATTTTGAAGATCTTTTTGAATTCTCTCGGAATTAAATAAAGAGCCGTTTTTAGTTGTAATATAAGATGTAATCTCATCTTCTTTTATAAGATTTAAACCGGTAAATTTTATACCGCTGATTGTTTTACCTTCAACGCTGACTTCTTCCGTATAAAGCTTACTCATTTCTTCTACTGTTGCTGCATAGCTGCTATCTTTATTATTTTTATTAAGTTGAGTATCAAAACCGACAGGTGAATTATAGTTTGTATTTTGCGTGTTAAAAAACTTATCAATCTCAGAAAGGCTTTTATTCTCTTCCTGAAAATCAGGAGGTGTAAAAGCGTCAGAATGCTTATATTCGTTTGTTTCTTCTTGTTTTGTCATAACATAATTTGTCGGAATATCACCGTTATTTGCAGGATTATTTTCGCTGAATCCTTCTTGTGTATTATCCTCCGGAGAAAATACCGATGACGAAGACATTTTATTTTTTCTGTATTCGCTTGGAGAAGGGGCTTTATCCAAATTTATAAACGGGTGCAGAACTTGAGAAGAGTCTAAATATATACTTTTGGGAAGTGCTTCCGGCAGAGGTGAAAAATATCCGTCAGCATAAACATTCGGCGAAGATACGCTAAGAGCCAACAACAGCCCTGCTATTGTCAGCTTATTTTTGTTATAAAATTGTACAAAGTTTATTTTTTTCATACTTTTTATAAAGCGTTTTGTTCCTTATATTCTATATATCTGCCTCCGTAAGTGATAATACCGCTTGATAAAATCCTCTGGGATCGTTGGCCGCAAATGATGTTTTGAGTACCTGTGAGCCAACATTTACGGTAACATATTGAGTTCCGGTATCAACTGTCAGCTCATATTTGTTTTTTCCGTGAAGAAAGTTATAATGTTCCGCTCCCGCAATTGATGTTACGGGATATGCTACAACTCCCGGACTGTCCTTTGGAGAACCGCCTGTTTTACAATTTGCAAGTGATGATGATTTCGGTATTCTTGCCAAATTTCCGAATGCTATATAAACTTGTCCTCCCTGTTCAAACATTGATTCTTCATATCCGGAATCTGTTACAATATTGGATTTTAAATATAAATTAACTTTTTCACGTGAATTTGTTATTACCTTAAACTTAGCTGAAAGAGGAGCATATAAATTTCCTGTTCTGTCAGTAATGTTTGCAATTAAAACCGGACTTGTAACGGGAGATATGTGAGTGAACGTAGGAAGTGTAAAAGAAAAATCCGCACTTGCCCCGTTTGACGGAACGGCATAAACCGATGAAAAAGAGATTAACAATGCACCTATGCTCATAAGTAATTTTTTGAAAAAATTCATAATATCCCTTTCTTTACACTTTCCCATGACATTTTTGTAAAATACTCTATAAATAATTGCTTTTGTTAAGAAATATTACATTCCCTACACGTCTACAGTATATATGAATACTGAATTATGACAATATGTAAAAAATTGTAAAAAATTCGTTAAAATTTCTAAAGTTTTTCAAAAAAATGCCGATATACATGGAGTATGGAATGTTTAATATGTAAAAAATGACTTTAATTTTTCAAAAAAAAATTCATATATAAGGTGTATTTTTTGGGATTAAAATCATACAAACAGAGGATATTGTATCAAATAAGGATTGAAGTTTTGTTACAAATCGTTACAATTAGTTTAGATTAATCTATAAAAAGGATTTTTGATGAAAAAAGCGCTAATCACAATATTGATATTATTATTTAGTTCTGTATTTACACAGGCTAATTCAGCTATTGTGATAATGGATTATCAGGGAGATACAATTGTACGTCCGACAAGTGTAGAGCGTAATTTGCTTATAAACAGCGATGACGGCGGCGAATATGATATAGCTATAAAACCGCTTGATGATGCTTTAGCAAGTTCTGACGGAAGCGTAAGAATACCTTTAGAATATGTATATATAAATAATACGCATGAAGATGTATATATGAGATACAACGAATATTCACGTATTTTAAAAGCGGAATCTATGGGAGGATTTGCAAGAAATCTTACATTTAAAGTTCGTGATTACGGAATGGTTCCTTCAGGTGTTTATAATTTGAATATAGAAATTCAGGCAGTTGATCCTGATTCTCAAACCGTAGCCGGAACGTCTGTATTTAATTTGCAGGTAATTGTTCCTGTTACGCAAGAAATAAGTTTTCACGGCGAAAGTGCAAATATTAATATAGGTCCGAATGATGCTTTTTCCAGAAACAAAAAAATTCCTACCGAAACAAATCCGATGTTATATATAAATTCTAATTGTAATTGGATTTTGACACTTGATACGACAAATTTTGGTGAAGGAGCAGGTAATTATTATATAAGAACTGTATCAGCTTCAACTGATGTAAGGGAAAGATTACAGGAAAGAGTTCTTATAGTACCGAATAAAGAAATAATCATTGCAAAAGGTAAGGCTCCTGCAAACAATCAGTATGTAGCAATAGAAGTTTCCGTTGAAGGAAAAGACGGCGATATTATAAAAGCCGGCAATTATTTAAATAATTTGGAATTTGTACTTAGTGAGGATAGAGGATAAGAGATGAAAAAAGTTTTAGGATTATTAATAGCATTAATGATGACAACTCAAGCATTCGCATCAATTGCGGTTGCTCCTACTAAAGTTGAGATTAATGCAAATAAAATAAAATCAAATTATGTAACAACTGCTGTAGAGGTTCGTGGTGATTCTAAGCAGGCTATACGTTTCAGAGTTTATCCGGGTTATTTCAAAATAAATTCCAACGGCGAAATGAATATGGAAGCAAAATCTGATGAATATGATATTTCTAAAAAAGTTAGATTTGTACCTTCAGAATTCAATGTAATGCCGGGAAAAACTCAAAAAGTGAGAATAAATATTGCCGGAATATCTTCTCTTCCGGACGGTGAAAGCAGAGCTGTTTTGTATTTAGAAGATGTAAATCCGAAAGAATTTGCTCTAAATACAGGAATGCAAGGAATAGGTGCTCAGTTAATAGTTAAAACACGTGTAGGTGTTCCTATTTATGTAGACAAAGGAAAAGTTGTAAAAAAAGGTGACATTGAGTCATTTAACATTATAAATGATAAGAAAGGACAATATACGGAAATAAAAGTTGTTTCATCAGGAAACAGTAAAATAAGATGCAACGGAAAGGCACAAATAATACAAGGTAAAAAGCTTATACACGAATATAAACTACAAGAATTTGTTGTAGGAGATAACAACTCTATAACGGTAAAAGATAAAATAGATACCGGAAAAATATCGGAAAAAGGAACTTACACATTAAGAGTTGTTATATCATACACAGACGAAAACGGTAAAAAACAAAACTTAAAACAAGAAAAAGAAATAAATATATAAAAAGGTGAATTGTAGAACAAAAAAAAGAAGAAAGAAAGGAAGGTTTACCCTATGAAATTCACAAAATTTATCCCTGTAGCGTTAGCGCTAACACTTGCAGCTCCTGCATTTGCAGCAGCATCTACATCTGCTGTATCAGAACAACAAATTGATGTTCCTGAATTTATCAACATTACGAAAAAAGCAGGCGCTGTAGAAACTGCATCAGCAACATTCAGCGACACTTATGATGCAATCACTTTAGACGCTGCATTATCTGCAACATTCAACGTTATTACAAACGTACCTACTGACAAAGTTTATTTAACAGCAACAGCAAAAGAAGACGGTGGCGCTGTTAAAAGTTTAGGCGGTGCAGCAGATGCATCATCTTTAAAAATTGTATTTACAAATGATGATGTAACAAACGGTTCACCATCAGGTGCAATTACAAACGCATTAGGAAACAGCCCTGTATTAGCAACAAATGCTGATGCAATTGCATTCGTTTTGACTCCTGTTGTAACAAATGATGCTGATTCAGGTATGACAGCAGCTCCTACAGGTGCTTTGGCATCAAACGTTGTAACATATTCATTTACAAAAGCAGGAAAATGCGATTTTGCTTATACAATGGGAACAACAGCAATAGCAAACACATTTGATACACACGATACAGCTGGTACATACAAAGCAACACTTTCTATGACACACGCTGCTCCGTAGTTTAAAGACAAAGTATTCCCTAAAACCCTCCCTATTTGGGAGGGTTAGATAGGGAAAATATGATATTAGGTGTAAATTCGCCAAAAAAAGAATAAAAAGAGAAATGAAGAGACTAAATAAAAAAATATTAATACTTTTTTTAACCGTATTACTTAGCGGAACTATTGTGTATGCAGATACGAGAGCAAAACTTCCGCTAAAAACGATGGCATCACCTACTATATCTATAGAAAAAGCAGCAGCTTCTTATGAATCGGATATAGTAAATGTTGAAAACGGTCGTACAAGCGGTAACTTAAAGTCTGTTTTCACCTTGCAGACTAACGGAACCGATGATGACTATGATTTAATAATGACATCTGTATTAGAAAGTGCTGAAGGACCTGAATCAGCATACGGTTTAAGCGGAACAACACCGACATTATTGTTTGGAAACACGACCAATCTTCCGTCAAGTACGGATGTATCAAATGCAAAAGCTGCAGGTAACAGTAATTGTAATGTAATAGCTTATCCTATAAATTTAATTGTTTCAAGTCCTGTTACGGCAGTATATCAAAAAAACTACAGTTCGTATGGTGACTGCGTAGTTGTAAAATTAAACGGAAGTAAAGCAACATCAGTGATGCAATCAGTATCCAGCATTCCTGTGTCAGGTACATATATTATAGGTCAAGACACTGCAGGTACATACAAAACAACAGTTACATTTACGGCTGTAAGTAAGTTATAAGTTAAATAGAAAAATAAAATATATAAATAAGACACGGAATGTCTTAAAAGAGAGAAAATTTTATACAACCCCGCTCTCTAATGGAGATAAGAGAGAAAGAGATGTTAAATAGAGTAAAGAAAAATTTAATAACAGCGGCAATAGCAGGCACAATGTGCCTGACATTGCCGTGTTTTGCATATGACTCTACTATCTCCTACGTAAATATTAATAATTTGGCTTATCAGGATGTTGAAATAATCATATCCGGAAATAATGAAATATTAGTTCCTTTTAAGCAATTGGCTGATATATTTGATATCAAATATGAAGCAAACAGAGTAGATAAGAAAATAACTTTTGTTACCTTTGACGGTAAAAGCGGTATGATAACACAGCAGGGTGTTTTTGTTGAAGATGCTCCCATAACAAAGCGTTCTCCAATCTTTGTTATGCAGGGTATAATGGACGGTGTATTTAATGAGGCATATATAACTGCGGAAGCCGCAAGTGCAGTTATGGGAATTACATTAAACACCGATTTTGAAACACTCACTTTGGAAGCTGATGTAGAGAGAGAAATTCCGATATTAAAGAACAACGAATTTATAGGTGAGGATAAAGGTCCTCACGCATATCAAGATGTTGTAGGTCCAAAAAAGCCGGGCAAAATTACTCTTAAAACAATCGGTTTAAGAAACAATATGTTATCTGATCATATGTCTGTAAGACCCCAAAACAGGTACAGTACAACAAGTGATTCTTTTGCTAATAGTGCGCAATTAAGTATTAACGGTGATTTAGGCGGTGGTAAATATCGTATAGAAGCAACTGAATATAATTATAAACACGATGGATTTATGTTTGGCGGTATAACAGGTACATATAGAAATAAATTCCAATTGAGTGATTCAGGAAAGGAATACCATTACGAATTAGGTAAAGTAAGAGGCATTATTGATGATGATGCTCAGTTAGGTACTCAGATTTTTGGCGGACAAATATGGAATTATGACAACGAAAAACCAAGACCTCAAGATATTTGCGGATATGTAAAACCTACAAGTTTGGTTCGTTTAACCGCAAATGATTTAGAGCCGGTTACATTGAGTACTTATTCCGGATATTACAGCTTAAGAGAAGTTCAGCTGCCTAATCCTGTTAAAAGAATAAAACTTGAAGAAGTTAATGAAGACGGAACAGTAGAAGTTATAATGGACGAAAAGTACTCTATATTCGGTCGTGAAACTCCGCTTCAAAAAGAAAAAAGAGCGACAGTGTACGCAGGTGTATGGGGCTATCAAAACAGATTATTCAGAGACGGCAGAAATATATATCGCGGAAACAACAGAAAAGTCACAGGCGGCGGTGAATTTCAATACGGTATAAGCGATAACGTAACTTTGAAATCAAAGGTTTCAGCAGATAAAATATATGAAAAAACTTATTCACAATTAGTATATAAAGTTCCTACAAATGATACATTATTAGTAAGCGGAACACAAAAAAGTGTAAACTATTTAGAAGGTGCAACATCTCTAAACACTGTGGAATGGAAAAATCCTAACAATCCGAGTGTAAAAGCAAGAGCAGTTGCAGGTGTGAGCGTTGCTCATGATATAAGAGAGCACTATACTCACGCAGGTTATATGGGAAAATTGGTAGGTGAATACGATCAAAACTTATCCAAATTCCAAAAAGGAATATTTAAGCCCAGAAGAGCACAAGCAAAAGTAGAAGCTTTCCAAACTTCTCCGGATTGGTATATTGCAAGTACCGATTCTACATCTAAAAATGACAGAACCGGAGGAAGAGTTTCTGCAGGATTTGCGTTTAATTCCACAAGCGCAAACGGAACATACAGCAGATATTATTCAAATATGAATGACAGATATCAAGGCGGAACAATTACTTTTGATGAATCCGGTTTTAATGCTTCAACAAAAATTCCTAAAGTTGCTGATTTAAGATTTAACAGCTACTACAGACATGGTGAAAATGATTTGGGCAGAAACAAAAACTACAGCTACGATGCTAATGCTTCGCGCTATTTATGGGCAGGTTCAAAAGTTCAAACAGGTTTCCGCAGAAACTACTATGATACAAGATATCACATTCAAACAAACGAGGACAGAAATTATCATTCAAGATATGACGATTTTTATGCACAATTTGATACCCCGCTTCCGAAAAATATGGGTAAATTCTTATTTGGACATAACGTAGTAAGATACCATTCCGCAAATTATAAAGACGGATATAATATGTTCAGATTCGGATACACATTCCCGACATGGAAACGTATGACACTCAGTTTATTATATGGTTTCAGATATTCCGGACAAGGCGGTCATGATGTCGGTGCAAATTTGGCATATCGTGCAAAATCCGGTCAATCAATATCGTTAGGTTATCAATGGACTCAAAATGGCGGTTATTTTATAGATAACATGTTTATGCCTACAACAAATCGTCATTCAATAAGTTTTAACTTTAACGATGCATTTCAAATCTTCAATCACGGTTTGAAATCAGTAGGCGATGAAGATTTGCACAAAGGTTTATTTGAAGCTATAGCGTTTGTTGACGTAAACCATAACGGAAAATACGATAAAAATTTAGATATACCGGTTCACGATGTACCTCTTATAACAAGCTGGTCAGGTGAAACAAATATTACAAACAAAAAAGGCAGAGTATTTTCTTCAAGCTTAGAAGAAGGTGTATATACAGTAACAATAAATATGAACGAACTTCCTATTACAGTAGCTCCGGTTTCTAACGACAAAATAGTAAGCAGAATAAAAATAGACGGCGGACAAACAACAAAACTGGAAATACCTCTTATTAGTACAGTAGGTTCTGTTTCAGGTGTTTTAAAAATCTCTGACGATTTTGAGCGCGGATTAAAAGTTTCTGATTTTGTAGTAGTTCTTTTGGATGCTGACGGTAATGAAGTTAATTATTCAACCGTTACAGAATCCGGTGAATACTATATTTCAGGTCTTGCTCCCGGAAGATATACTCTTCAATTAGATGAAAGATTTATAAGTGCTTACGGATTGGAAGAAGGACAAAACAGCAAAATTAACGTAATTATTCCGTTTGATTATGAAAATCCTACGGATTTGATGGATCAAAATTTGGAATATAAAGCAGTTGCTTTGTAAACAAGATTTCTATTTAACATATAACACATGATTAGCTGCAGAAAATGCAGCTTTTTTTTATTATAATAATATTTCTTGCAAATATACACAAAAACCTGTGCATTTTATTTTTACGGGTTTTATAATATAATATATATGTAGAAAAAAGGAGAACATAAAATGGTTCAACAATTTAACAATCCGCACCCTGCGGGACCTCAAAAAACACGTCAAGCTGTAATACTTTTTCTCAAAGGTTCGGCTACGCCTGTTGTAATGTATTTTGAAAATCCTCAGGCAGTTTATGCGGAACTTAAGCAATTAATGAAAAATCCTACACCGGTTTTAGTAGAAAAAGAACCAATGGGTCCGATAAAAAGATTATGTTTTGTTTCAACCCAGATTGCGGGATTAGTGCTTCAAGAAGAGCCTTATGTATAGTATAGAGGTTTTCTATGGGGCATGTTATTAATGTTGATGATATTGAAAGAGAAGGTTCGTGCACATATGAATTTAATGATGACATAAAAGAGTTGGAAAATTGTCATGTAAATTCAGATATTCTTTTTCGTTCAATCGGAGATTTTATAGAAGCTAAAGGAAGGGTAAAAGGAAAAATTACACTTGATTGTGACAGATGTTTAAACAAATTTGTATACGATTTGGATTTTGAACTTGATGAAACATTTGCA
Organism: Candidatus Gastranaerophilales bacterium; assembly: GCA_905236505.1. Lineage (GTDB taxonomy): Bacteria > Cyanobacteriota > Vampirovibrionia > Gastranaerophilales > Gastranaerophilaceae > CAG-196. The sequence continues at coordinate 11,594 of CAJOPY010000163.1, read as the reverse complement.
AAAAAATCTCTTTATGACGAATACGGACAAGAGCTGGAACTCGCACAAGGACAATTTATTACTGATTTAAACGGTGAAAAAGAGATTGATATTTATGACTTATTGTATCAATCTGTAATATTAGCTTTACCAAATAAAAAGGTTTGTGGTATAAATTGTAATGAGGGATTATTTGTGTCGGATGAAGAATACAAAGTCCAAGATTCAAGAATGGATATATTTAAGAATATTCAAATAAAAAAGTGATATAACAAAGTGTTTTTCACTTTCACTAACGGAAAATTAAGTAGTAGAAAAAGAAAGGTATAAAAAAATGGCAGTACCAAAGAAAAGAACAGGGCACAGCGCTCAAGGAAAAAGAAGATCAAACTGGAAGGCTACAAAGCCTACTTTAACAAAATGTCCTAATTGCGGTCAAGCAGTATTAGCTCATACGGTTTGCACAGCTTGCGGAACATACAAAGGTAAACCGGTTTCTAAAAAAGGACAACAAGAAGTTGTTGAAACACCGGTTGAAGAAGTAAAAGAAGTTAAAGAAGTAAAAAAAGCAAGAAAATCAACAAAGAAAGCAAAAGAAGAAGCTCCTGCAGCTGAAGAAGTAAAAGCAGAAGAAGCAAAAGCTGAAGTTGTTGAAGAAAAAACAGAAGAAGCAAAAGAAGAAACTTCTGAAGATAAAGCTGAATAAGTAAACAAGTGAATTTGTAAATAAGTAAATCCGTGAATAAGTTCGTAAAATTCGCTGATTGTTATAGGTTCTCGGTACTTTTGTTTATGAGATAGTTATCAGTATTCAAAAAGAACTTATTCACTAATTAACTTATTTGTATGTTCATTTTAACAAAAGGGGATAGGGTTTAAATGACAAGAATAGCTATAGATGCAATGGGGGGAGATCACGCACCGTTTGAAATAGTTGCCGGTGCAGTTTGGGCTGCAGCAGAATACGGTGTGGCATTAGAATTGGTCGGTAAACGGGATTTGATAGAAGATTGTTTGGAAAAAATCCAAAAAGACGGATTTATGTCACCTTGCGGAAAAATCGGAAGAAATAAACGAGTTCGTGTTGATGTAAAATCGTTGGATATAAAAATAACTCACGCATCAGAAATCATTGAAATGGGCGAAGCTCCGGGTCAAGCAATAAGAAAAAAGAAAAACTCTTCAATTGTCTTAACTGTTAATTCAGTTGCTACCGGAAGTTCAGATGCTTTGGTTGCGGCAGGTTCAACAGGTGCTGCTATGGCAGCAAGTTTATTCGGACTCGGAAGAATTCCCGGTATTGACCGACCTGCAATTGCAGTAACGCTTCCAACAATGAAAAAACCTGTTGTTGTCATAGATGGTGGTGCGAACAGCAATTGTACCCCGCAAATGCTTAAACAATTTGCAATTATGGGCAGAATTTTCTCTAAAAATGTTTTAGATATTGAAAACCCGAAAACCGGTGTTCTGAATATAGGTGAAGAAGCCGGTAAGGGTAATGAACTTGCTCAAAGTGTTTATAACATTCTTGAAGAAGAAAAAGAAAAATACAACTTTATGGGTAATATTGAAGGCAGAGAATTATTCTTAAATCATTGTGATATAGTAGTTTGTGACGGATTTGTAGGTAATGTTGTTCTAAAAGTAACTGAGGGAACTGCATCTATGCTGTTTAAGATGATTAAGAGCGAATTTAAGTCAGACTTTTTGGGTATGCTTATAGGACTTCTGGCAAAACCGTTTATGAAACGTATATATGAAAAAATCAACTACGAAGAATTTGGCGGAATGCTTTTGCTTGGAGTAAAAGGCATTACAGTAATTTCTCACGGCAGAAGTAAAGCTTATGCAATAAAAAATGCTGTTCGTGTAGCAAAAGAAGCTGTAGAAACTCAAGTAAATCGTAAGATTGCAGAAAGCATTGAAACTAATTAATAAACTGTGACGATTGCTTAGTTTTATTAAGTATTAGGCATTATTATGCTCAAACGGTGATTATATGATTTATTCTAAAACCAAATCGCCGTTCTTTTTGATATGTTCAATAAGTCCTCCGTCATTGAGCAGTCTTATCATTACATCAGGAAGCGGTTCTATTGCGGTTATTGTACCTTTTGTAAGGTTTTTTAATATGCCTTCTTTTATATCTAAATCCAGTTCATCACCGGCATCTATTCCGTCTGTGTCACATTCTATTGCTAAAAGTCCTATATTTATTGCATTTCTATAAAATATTCTTGCAAAAGACTTTGCTATAACAGCGCCAACGCCGGCTATTTTGATGATTTGCGGAGCGTGTTCCCGCGAAGAACCAAGTCCGAAATTATTCCCTGCAACTACAAAATCCCCTTTTGACATATTCTTTGCAAAATTTTCATCCGCATCTTCAAGAACATGTTTTGAAAATTCTTGTAAATCAGAACGCAAATGAAATAATCTTCCGGGTGCAATATGATCTGTAGATATATTATCTCCGAATTTAAAAGCTTTTCCCTTCATTTTATCCTTCCTTTTATCAGATGAATTAACCGCGCAGCTGAACCGGCATTACTAAATATATGTAGTCTTCTTCAGAACACGGAACAAAAACTGTTGCGGAAAGAGGCGAATTTAATTGAATTTTTATCTCCTCAGCTTCGGCAATTTTTAAAAATTCCAAAATAAATTTATAGTTAAACGCTATTGCAAGAGGTTCTGCCGTGTATTGAATATCCAGTTCGTCTTGAGAGTTACCTGCATCCGGAGAATCTCCGGAGAGTTTTAAAGTATTGTCAGCAAATTCAAATTTCACAATGCTGTTTTTTTCGTTAACCATTACGGCAACTCTTTCCAGAGCTGATATCATATTTGTTTTATTTATAACAGCTTCTTTTGGGAATGTTTGCGGAATAAGTTGGTTATATTTTGGAAATTGTCCATATATAAGCGAAGTGATTATTTTAGTTTTATCAATTGTAATAACAATTTTCTTACGTTCTTTGCATATCTTTATATTTTCAGCTTCCGTAAGAGTTGCAATTTTAGAGAGTTCTGACAAAACTCTTGAAGGAATAATCATCTCAAAAGGATGATCTTCTCTAACAGATGCATTTGTAACAGCTTCTCTTACTCTTGCCAAACGATTTCCGTCAGTTGCAGCCATTTCTAATATGTTTTCATTTACTTGAGAAAATACACCTGATAAAAGATTATTTGTTTCATATCCGGCAGCAGCAGATACGACTTGGCGTATTGCTTTTATAAATGGCTGTGTTTCTATCTCCATACTGTCGTCTTCAGAAATATTTTCTTCTATTTTAGGGAATTCGTTTGCTGAAATACCGATTATATCAAATTTTGAGTTTTTACAAGTGATTGTTGCTGTTGTTCCGTTAAGTTCTAATTTGATGAGTTCATCGTTTAATCTTGAAAGTATTTCTCCCAATTTTTTTGCAGGAAGAGTGAAACGGCCTTCTTCTTCAATAGTTGCGTTAATTGTTGTATTTATTGATAAATCAAAATCTGTTGCAAAAAGTTTAATTTGATTTTCTCCGACTGTTTCAATAAGAACATTCGCTAATACCGGCTGAAGCCCTTTTACTACGGTAGCTCTTTCAACAATCCTAATGCCGTTTAAAAACTCATCTTTATTTGCAACAAACTTCATAAAAATACCCCCTATAACAATGTTATTTTAATACAAAGAGCTGATTTTTACAAGAAAAACATTTTTGTGAAAAAATATGATATGATATAATAAAACTAAGTTAAAGGAGAGGATTTATGAAAAAATATTTAATGATTTTATCCATTTTCGCAATATGTTTATTTAGTATTAATACGTTAGCTCAAGCGGAAGAAATTACAAAAACGGAAGAAGTTATAGAAACTGTTACAACAGTCACTCAGGCAGCAGCGATTAAGACGGCAGATTCTGTAAAATCCGGTTCGCAAAAGGCTGCAAATGTTGTAAAAGAAAAATCTGCAATTGCTGCAGAAAAAACAGCAAAACATGTAAAAAGCGGAGCAAAAAAAGCAAAAACTGCAACAATAAGAGGAGCAAATAAAGTTTCTAAAGCAGCTGCAAAAGGAGCAAAAAAGGCAGGTGAAAGGTTACAAAATTCTGCTGAAAAAACTATTGAAAAAACCGATAAAACGCTTGCAGAAACAGAAGCAAAATGCAAATGTAATTGTAACTGTTCTGAAAATTGCGAATGCGGAAAATAAGTAGTATAAAATAGATATAAATTTTAAAATAAAACAGGCGTTTGTTTTTTAATCAAACGCCATTGTTTTATCAAATTCTAATCTCTCTAATATTGGAAATATTTTATTCTGTTAAAATTTATTGTCCGATATCCGGCAACATAGAAGATATTTCAGCAACCATTCTTGATATATCAGGTCCTCCGAAAATAACTTCCAAAATAAGGCTTGAATTGATAATGGTTGTTTCTCTGTATTCCAAAGTATCAATATCTATTATATTAAATTCCACATAATCATCACCGACATACGAAATTTTACCGTAGTCAGCTCCGGTTGCCCATCTTAAAAAAACATACTGTTTTTCAAAAACTTTAAGTCTGTTTAAAAGCCTCATTAATTACCTACTTTTTGTTATTGATAAATGCAATAGATATACTCTCTTAAATCTGTAATAATATTCTAACACATAAAAACATACTATTGCAAGTTAAATATCTTATAAAAATCAGTATAAAAATTTTTTACCGGATTTTTTAATAAAAAGCTAATTTTCTTAAATTAACACATATTGATTAAATACTATTCTTCTGCTTGCGGTGATTTTTTTACAAGCTTAGCGCCTAAAATTCCGGAAATTAAAGCCAAACTTCCCAATACTCCCGCAGTTATTCCGCCATATTTCATTGCTTTTCCCCATTCTATATCTCGCGGAGTATTTTTAATTATTTTAAATAATTTATCACTTACTTCATTAGGTTTAACAAATTTCTTTTCTTCGCTGTTCCAGCAAAGTTTAATAGAATCTTTTATATTCTGCATTTCAGGTTCAATTGCTGATTTTATACGTTTTTGAAGAGCTGATATTTTGTCTTTAAGATTATCTTTGTTAACCATTTCACACATGTTGTCTAAGGATATTCCGTCACATAATGTTTCACAGAATTTCTTATTTCCTTTCATTAGGGTTTTGAATTCTGAAATAGTTTTGATTTTGCCGAGTTTTGATTTAACAATTTCTTTTTGTTTAAAAAATTCTTTTCCTTTTGCAGCGTAACCTTTTTCGGTATATTTTTTGAATACTTTTTGGGCAAATTTTTCTGACACACTATCACCTTTTACAGGTTTTCTGTTTTGGAAATAATCTATTCCTGCAGCAACACCTGTTCCCAAAATAAAACCGGCACCTGCATTTTTTACAACCGAAGATACAGCTCTGTTTGTTTTTGTTGCTTCATCATAATGATTTCTATATTCAGCATAATTATTTTCAACTGCCGCATTTAAATTTCCGTAAGAATTTGTCATACAAAACTCCATACATTTTTACTACACATGTATATAAAGTAATATTTATCTGAAAAATTGCTAAATAAAATATATTTGTAAAGAAATTTTAACAATATTCTTTTTTTGTTTGACATCAATTGAGCTCTTTTATAGAATATGACTAATCAGAGGTGTGTGTATGAGATGTTCTGCTATTCAATTGTCTGGGGTTTCAAACAAAAACAACCCCGCTTTTAGAGGAATTCCCTTAAGAATAGAATATTCCAATATTAAAAATTGGCACGATGCAATAAAATATTGGGAATTACTTAAAAATGCAAAATACTTAGATGTTCATAGTGATGGTGATTATCATTGGTACAGAGGTATAAGAGAACATAATTATTCTTTTTTGGATAAATTAAAATCTTATACCGATAAGTCCGAATTTATTAGTCGTTATTGTGATTTTACCGGTTTTCCGAATTTAAAATCCGTTAGCGATAAAATAAATTCAACGTTTAATTCTTGTATACAAAATATTGCAAGAAATAAAAACAACAATACCTACGGAACGCCGTTCAAAATTTTGGATTCCGGTTATGATCCCACTTGTTCAATAGGGCTTAAAAAAGCCCTGCCCGGCAGTGATTTGGATAAGGGGTATATAATTCTTGAAGGAAGAGGGACAACTTCTGCTGATAAAGAAATTGTAAATGAATTTAAGGGAGAACTTTGGAATAATTTGGACCAAAGAATTGTAAGTTTAAATCACCCTGATACATTTCCGGATGTTTATACAAAAGAGCAGATTAAAGATAGGCTTACAAAATATGATAAAATCGCAGGAGGAATAGTTAGTAATACCGCTGCACTCGGATTAATGGCAGGGCTAGGGGCGATTGTTGCGGATATGTTTCTCGGACCGTTCGGTGTGCCGATAGGAATTGCATTGGGGGCGGCAGCTTCAGGGGGAGATAAAAGGAAACGATATATAAAAATAAAAAATTCTTCAGAAACAGACCCTTATAAAGCAGCTGAGTTTAATCGCGAGTTTGCAAAAAAACTGTCTACATCAAAAGAAAGAGAAGATGCAAAGAATTTTGCATTTTTTGCAGAGATTGCGGAAGAAAATTTAAAAAATAATTCTTACGGCAAGAATGATTCTGTTTTTGACAGAATAAGAGAGTCGGATTTTGTCCAAAATTCAAATGTGACACAAGTCGGTGCTTGGCAAAGAAGAATAAATGGCGGATATTTAAAGTCAAAATTAAGAAATAGAGAAAACTTAAATTATGATTTTAATAAAATGTCAACAGAAGAAAGGTATGAACTTATAAAAGATATAGTAAAATATTCTTCTGACGATCAAAGTTCAAAATTTGCAAAATATTTCCAAAATGATGATAATATAAAAGACAGATACCAAGATTTATTAGATGCACTAAGGTAACAATGAAGATAGGAAACAGTTTTAGTACACAGAATACTTATTATGTCAGGTTTAGACACAACAACACCATTTCCGAAACAATAAATTCTCTTGCTCATCAAAATCAAAAAACTATAGCGGGAGAAGGGGCGATTCTCGGAGCAGCTGCTATTACGGGTATAGTTCTTGTAAATAAAGGCAAACCTGATAAATACATAAAAGCTTTAGCAAAAGATTTGTCATCAATTTTGAATAAAAAAATTACTCCTGAGGATTTAAGTCCTGTTATGACAAAAAAAGAATTTGCCAAAATAGCCAAATCTTTAAAAGAAGAAAATTACATACCAAATGCAGAAAATATAAAAAAAGGAATATTTATTGCAGATTTTCACTCTCATTCCAATTATTCTGACGGAATAACAAGTGTAAAAGATATTCTTGAGCAAGCAAAAGAATACGGTGACAAATTAAATAAAATTAACGGTAAAAAGTTTTTATTTGCACTTACTGACCATGACGGGATTGGAGGAGTTAAAGAAGCGCTAAAAATAATCGCGGAAAATCCTAAAAGATATAAAAATATAAAATTTCTTGCAGGAGCTGAATTGAGTTTTCCGCTTAAGTGTGAACCTAACAGTGTAAAACATAATTCTAATCATAATCAAACCGAAATGGCAGAAATGCTAATATATGGTATAAATCCGTTTTCCAAAAGCTCTGAAGAATATTTTAAAACGCTCTATCAAAATCGTAAAAGCGGGGTTGTAAATTCTTTAAAAATTGCTTCAGAAAAAATTCCGAATACAAAATTTTTAGAAGAAGAATATAATAAATTCTTTCTTATAAACGGAAATAATTATTGTATGTTAAATCAACATTGGAGAATTTATCAATACATAAATTTAAAAACCAGAATAGCTCTTTTAGCAAAAGAGCAAAATAAAAATCCCGAAGAGTTATACCAAAATATTATGCCGGAATTAAAAAAAATGAGTCATGACTTGAACGGAAATGTTTTGGACAGATATTTTAATAATAACAATATTCCGATAAAAACAAAAACTTACTTGGACGAAGTTGATGCATTAAAACCGGATATTTGTCCCTATCTTAGCGGTGATAAAATAATTGCACCATATGAAAGTTCTGTTGAAAAAATATCAAAATATGCAAAAGATGAAAATGCCGTTTTGGGTTTTGCTCATCCGGGATTTACAGTTCAAAACATGACAAAAGAAAATGCAAAAGAAAGAATAAAAGAATTTATAAACATTTCGGAAGGCAGACTTATGTATTCTGAAAACTTTCACCAAGCTTATCCGATACCCAACAATATATCTAATGAAGAAGTAAAAGAATGTAATGAACTGATGAAAGAGCTAAAACTTATACCGATAGGCGGGCGTGATATGCACCGTGATAATTTTAAATTATAAAAATTATCGCGTACAAAATGCTCTAACTAATTTATTTCGCTTACTTCGCAAGTATATATTAAGAAATGTAACAAAACCCTAAAGATGTGAAATTACCTACTATTTAAATACTTTATATATATAAGATGGTATTATAAGAAAGTATTGTAAGATGACAGGAACCGAATTAAAACTTCAAAGAATGAACGCTATCGGTATACAACCGACCGCAAATTCGTTTAATCTTTCTCAAATTCAAGGATTAATCGGTTCTGCAAATTTTGGGGATATAAAAGGAATTAACAGCTTATTTACCATTGTTAATGATGCTCAACAAATTACATCAGGTGATTCTAACCAACAAGCACAAGGTGTTCAAAATGCTATTAAAGATGTGATGAACCTTATTAATAAGTTTATAGGTCAAGGTCCTGAAGCTGAAGCTTCACAAAAAACAGCAAAAAATGCTTCTGATGCGGCAAAAACTGTTGCAGAAGCTTCTGATGTTGAATCACAAATAAAATCAAGCTTTTCAGAACTTCAAGGCGCAATATCCGGTGAAACTGATGTTATCAAACAAGCTGCATCTGATCTTAAAGAAGTTCAAAAAGAACTTGAAGAAGAACAAGAAAATATTCAAAAAATTATAGCTGATATTCAAGCAGCACAACAAGAATTAGCTTCAACAAACGATAAAGAAAAACAAAAAGAATTGTTAGTTACAATTCAAGGTTTAACAGGACAGCTTTCAACTTCTGCCGCAAACATTGTAAAAATGCAGGAAACAGCGTCTAAATTAAGTGAATCTGTTGAACAAACAGTTGAAAACATAGAAGAACAAAACGCCGGTGTTTTTGAATTGCAAGAAGAAGGCGGAAAACTTGTTGCAAAACTTTCTGAAAAAGCTCAGCAAAATGCAGCAGAAACCGCTTCAACACAAGCAGAAGTTCCTGTTGATACAGCCACTTCCGCAACAGCTGCTTCTATGGCAGCAACAGCTTCTTCAAACTTTATAACAGGAAGCACAATAGCACCAAAATTATATAAAACAGCCTCTGCATTCGGAGCATCTGCAGGAATAAAACAAGCCGGTTGTGCGGCAACATTTGCAGAAATTACTCAAGGAATAGGCAAAATCGGCGGTTCTGTTAAATTAATTAACGAATTTTCAACATCAATCGGTAGCGTTCTTAATGACTGTATAGGTTATTTAGGAGATTGGAACACAACTATAGACCCTATGATTACAAGCTTCGGTTCACTAGGCGACGGAAGCCTTAAAGAAGTAGGTGAAACTTTGACCCGAACTGTTGCAAATGATATGGCAACTATATCAGGAAAAACTAAACCAAACAATAACGAGGAAATAATTAATAATCCTATAAAACTGAGTATTGCAGCTCCTAAAAATAATAAAACAAATAATCAAGCGGGAAATGTTCAAAATACAAATAACGGCCTAATATTACCGTTTGCAGAAAATAACCAAGCTAATGAGTTAGAAACACCAAAAGTTAAAATACAATTCGGCCTGTAATTTTTAAATAATATTTAATACTTTACAAGCCTCGTATGCGCTGTTTTGTTCGGCTTCTTTTTTTGATTTACCAAATGACTTGGCAATAGATTTTCCTTCCCAAAACACTTCTATCTCAAATTCAGGTTTATGAGCAGGACCTTTTACTCCTATTACACGATATTCCGGTCTGGTTTTGTTGTATCCTTGCGTATACTGTTGGAGAATGTCTTTTGCGTTGTATTTTACAAAATGTTTGTCTATGTCTTCCGAATATACAAGAATATACTCCCGTATAAAATTTTCTATTTCTTGTTGTTTTCCGCTCATGTAGTATGCACCCAAAATAGCTTCCAAAGAACAAGCTATATTAGATTCGCGTTTTCTTCCGCCCTGTTTTTCTTCGGAAGGCCCAAGTATGAGCAATTTGTTTAATCCTATTTTTTCCGCAACTTTTGCAAGAATTGCATCTGAAACAAGAATTGAACGTATTTTTGACAACTCACCCTCAGGAAAATCGGGATAAGTTTCGTACAATAATTTTGATGTAAAAAGTTTTAAAACAGAGTCACCAAAAAATTCTAATCTTTCATAATTTTCTAAGTCTGAAATATTATTTTCTTTTGTATATGAAGGGTGTGTAAGAGCCGTTTTTATAAGTTTCTCATCACCTTCGCCAAATAATTCTTTCAGCATTACATAATTCCTTTGATAATGTCTAAAAAATTATTTTCAATAAAGAAGTATATATAGTAATAAACAACAGGAACAGTAAGAACATAACTGTCAGTTCTGTCTAAAAATCCTCCGTGACCCGGAAGTATATCACTGGAATCTTTTACACCGGCATCACGCTTTATCATTGATTCACACAAGTCGCCTATTTGTGCAAACATAGCTATAATAACACCTAATGCCAATGAATGATACCATTCTAACTGCATAAAGTATCCGAAAACTAAGCAGAAAATGATACACGTAAGAGAGCCGCCGACAGAACCCTCAATTGTTTTATTCGGACTTATTACTTCTGCAAGCTTATGTTTTCCGAATTGTATTCCGGCAAAATAACAAAAAGAATCCGTTAAGATTACAGCAAGAAGCATAAATACCGTAAATGCAGCACCTTCCATTGATTCATTTGTTTTTATAATTCCGTTAAAAACCGGAGCAATAGCTCCAATATCACGCATCATTAAAAGATGCGAAGTAAAATATCCGCAATAAACAAATCCAAGAATTGTTGTTGCTACATTTGCTATATATGGCTGTTTTCCTCTGAATAAAACCCACATAAATGCAGTAAATGAAGATACCGCAAACACTAACGGAACTATATCTCCGCGTCCGAAATATGCAGCAAGTGTGAATGCATATCCGGATAAAGTGATTATTTTAAAACTTGGTAAAAAACCTTTATTTCTTAAAATTTGTGTATATTCTTTTGATGCTAAAGTAACTATGACCATAACCAAGATTGCCAAAGGTATTCCTCCGAAGATTATTGCAAATAAAGCAGTAAATCCTATTATCAGACCTGTTATTAATCTTAGTTTACTCTTGCTCATTATACAGTCATAACCTCTTTTTCTTTGTCACTGACAAGCGAATCTATAATTCCTACATATTTGTCTGTTATTTTTTGAATTTGATCTTGATTATCTTTTACAACATCTTCAGGAAGGTTTTCATCTTTTTCAATCTTTTTTAATGAATCAACCATATCACGTCTTACATTTCTTACTGCAATTTTTGTATCTTCACCAAATTTTTTAACTTCTTTTGCTGTTTCTCT
>CAJOPY010000162.1 GCA_905236505.1 Candidatus Gastranaerophilales bacterium | reverse complement strand
ATACTTCAAGTAATTCGGAGCTTACTCTCCCTTTTATAAAAAATGTAGGAACAAAATAAACACCTATATAAAGTAATAATATTATGTCATATTTTTGAGCATTTGGCAAATAACAGAAAATACTATAATATCAAAGTATATTGATTTTATTTCACTCTAAGTTATCAGAGATGGTTACATGAGAAACCGAAGTTTTTCCGCGAACTCATCCAAACTCATCATGTAAACATTTGTAACGATATTTTTCACAAATGGCAATTTCTTATCTTTATGGGATTTAATAGGAGTATAAAAGTGTAGTTTGAAAGGACAAAAGTAAATGTTGGAACCTATTAATTATGACAAACCGGTTTACAGTGCGGTTAACATTAAAATCAGAAAACCGGAGGTTAATGCCGGCGCAACAAATCCTATGACTGTTAACAATGACAACGGGATTTATAATGCTGTAAAAATAGACATAGATAAGCCGAGTGTAAATACCCAGCCTAAATCGGTTTATGATTATCCTGATGCAGAAGAAATAGTTACTTACGGCATGATTGGAATTAATCCGGTAGAACTTCCGGAAAAATTTCCGATAAATACTGCTTATGAACAATCTAAATTTCAAGAAATTTCACCGGAAGCATCTCTTAAAGATGCAAATACTAATGTAAATGAAGAAAATACTGAAAAAAATGTTGTTGAGCCTAATGTTCCTGAACCTAATTATACAACACCAGAAGCAGAGAAAGGAGTTGCCACCTCTGATGAGGTGTCCTTTCACGGAACAGAAAACAATATAAAAAAACCGGAAATAGTTCCTTCTGAACCGATAAAACCGGAAGTTGATATAGAAAAAGTTGCAGACAATTTGAGAAGTGCTGATTATGACAGACAAGCTCTTCAAATGGAAGAAATTGTAAGAGCTGCAATAGAAGATGAAAAAAATGCTACTCCATATTTAGTAAGCGACGTTTTTAGCGGATTAATTGATATTGCACAAAAAGATGTAACAAAACTTGCTCCTCCGACAAAAGCACAAAACGATGCACGAAAGAAAATTATAAACATAATTATCGCAATGGAAAAGAATCCGAATTCGGCAAAACAGCTTGAAGCACAAATATGCGACTCTGATATAGCTCTTGCAAATAATCTTTCCGAAATGGAGCTTGCGACAAGAAATAAAGAATATGCACTTGCAACAATGGGTATATTGGCAAATCATTTCATAAATGAAGTTAAAAAAGAAGATTCAAGAACAATTCCTTTAACAGATGTACCCGGAGCATCAACAATAGTTGATGCATTAAGAAAGGATCCCGATTCAAGTGTAAAACTGGCTGCCATTGATGCATTAAGATTAATTAGCAGACCTGAATATAAGGAAGAAATGACAACACTCTTCACTTTGGCTCAATCGGATAAAAATCCTACAGTAAGTAAAGCCGCTAATAACGCTTTAAGAACTGTTAACAATCTTTAATCATAACTACATACTTTCATTATTTACACTACACTACACATGGAAAGCCGTACAAAATTTGTACGGCGTTTCCTTATAATAACTTAATATCATTTTATATATAATAAAATTTCTTATTTAAAAAGCTTTTCATTAAAATAGAGGAGTCAAAACTGTTTTTTTGGTATATAATATAATAAGGGTATAAGTATTTAATTAATTTTTTGGGAAAATATAGTTAAAAAGTATGGTTGCTAATAATACTGAAATTGCAAATATAAATAACGGATTTGGCGGTAGTTCATATAATGACTCAATGAGTTCCGTTCCTCAAGCATATGAAAATAATGAAAAATATGTTCAGGAAGCGGAAGTTGACGGAATAGAAGTTTTGGTTAATATGGCAAAACAGCATAAAATTGATCCGTGGAATATAAATATTGTTGATGTAACGGATAAATATCTTGCGCATCTATTTCAATCAAAAGCACAAAATTTGCGTTTAACCGGAAGGACGCTTTTGTTTGCGGCAATCTTGCTTAAACTTAAGTCAAATGTCCTTGAAGGAATTGGTATAACAGATTTTGAGCCGCAATCGGAAGATCAATTTAACTATGATGATGACGGTGAATTAGAATATACACAAGAAAATTCCGATATTCCTACAAATAACGTAATCTCTATAGATGAGGTTTTGCAAAGAAGAACTTCTGTAAGACTCAATCATAATCGTGTAGTAACATTACGTGATCTTATTCGCCAGTTGGAATTTTATGAAATGCTTGATAAAAAGCAATCATTAAAAAATGCACACGAAAGAGCCATAAGACGAGCAAAAAATTACGCAAGAATGACTCCTGATGATATAATTAATATGGCTCATGATGAGTACATAAAAGAAGGCGTTCAACGATTAAGAGCCAATTTGGAAGAGATTCTGCAAAGAGAAGACAGAATAGAACTTAATGAGTTAACTCTTCTTGGTATGGATAGAATAAGTGCATACATTTCACTTTTGTTTTTGACTGAAGACGACGATTATGATTTAGAGCAAGATGAATTTTACTCTGATTTATATGTTGTAAAGCGTCCTCACTCACAAACAACCAATAATCCGAATATTTCCAAAATAGAAAATTCCTACGATGATTTTGAACGCAATTATGAAAATGTCCAAAATATAATAACAGAACAAGGAGCAGAAGAAGATGGAACAGTTGAAATCCAGAATTGAAGCAGTTCTGTTTGTAACAGCAAAAGTTTTACAAGTAGATGAAATTGCAAAAATACTTGAGGAAGATCCTGAAAAAATTGAAGAAGCGCTTTTGGAACTTATTATGGATTATGCTTCAAGAGAAGGCGCTTTAGAGATAGATGACGAAAACGGTTATATATTACAAGTAAAGCAAGAACATTTAGATATAGTTGAAAAATTATGTCCTGTAGAATTAAAGCCGCCGGTATTAAAGACTTTAACCGTAATTGCGCTAAAAGAACCTATAAGACAATCTTTGTTAAAAGATTTGAGGGGCTCAAATGCGTACGAACACGTTCAAGAGCTTCTTGAAAAAGGACTAATTTCGCGTCATAAAGACAAAAACGGTCGTTCATATAACATAAAGACGACCCCGAAGTTTGCCGAATATTTCAAACTCAAAGGTGATATCAGAGCATTGGTTAAAACTCTTAATATAGACGGCGGTGTAAAAGACAATCCCGAAGACTATAAAGAGAATAACGGTGAATCAAATGAAGAGCCGATTTAAATACATCATTTGTACTTTTTTTGCATTATTGTGTTTTTTGTATTTATTTTTAAAAAATAATCCGTCATTTTACGGAAATTTAGGCAATTATTTTTATTCCAAAAATGATATTCAAAGAGCACAAAATTATTTTGAAAAGTCTTTTCTATTGGGGAATACAAACCCTAAGTTTCGTGAAATGTATGTAAATTTACTTATCAATTCACCTCTTACAATAGAATCGCAAGAAAAATTAGTCAGAATTGCCGACGGTTCTATAAAAGATTCAGCGGAAGAGTCTGCAAAGCATTTTTTATATAATTTAAAGCGGGAAATTCATAATAAATATCCGAACAATTATATAAAACAATCGCCGTATAACGGTCAAATTATGCATTGGGGAAGGTTACCCATTACTTACACATTTAAAAATACATCAAAAATACCTAAAGAACTTATCGCGGAAGTTGATAACGCTTTCAATGAATGGGAACGCGCAAGTTCTTGCAGAATAAGATTTGAAAGAGTAAACGGTTTAAGAGCTGATATAGTGGTTATTTTTGAAAAAAACAACTATGATAATCCCGAATACGGGAAAAAATATGTTATAGCATATACAACCCCAAATATTACCGCTAATACCTTAAAAACAATGGAGATACGTTTTAATATTACAGATCCGGACGGTGGTGAGTTTACAAAAAATCAAATATATAATACAGCATTACACGAAATATTTCATGCACTCGGTTTTATGGGACACAGTTATGATAAAAATAATGTCATGTTTATGTCAAAAGAAAATGACATAATGATAAATGATACAAGGATAAAATTAAATGAGTCCGATAAAATCACTTTAGAACTTTTGTATAAAATAAAACCTGATATAACCAATGATAACCAACTAAAATATCTCTATATTCCTTATTTAATACTGGGAGGGGAGGAAGAAGTTAACGAAGAAAAGAATTATGAAGCAAAAAATTACATAAGAAACGCTCCGAATGTATCAGCCGGATACATTGATATGGCACAAACTTTGGTCAACCAAAAAAGGTATTATTTGGCAATCGGATACTTGGAAAAAGCGCTAAGACTTGCAGTAAATGATGAAACAAGAAATATAGTTTTTTATAATCTGGCTGTTGCAAATTTTTATGACGGAAATTATGAGTTGGCTCTTATATATTTAGATAAAGCAGAAGAAATTAAAGATAGTGATGATTTACATTTATTAAGAGCGGAAATATATTTAAAACAAGACTTGACGATAAAAGCAAAAGAAGAATTTGAATACTTAATAAGCCAAAATCCGCAAAATATAGATTTATCAATAAAACTTGCGAATATAAATATAAAAGAGCGGCATTATTTAAAAGCAAGAAAAATTCTTAAAAATTATTTAAAACATAATCCCAAAGACAAAAAAAATCCGAAACTCAAATCGTACAAAATTCTCTTTTTATAATTTTTTGCGTAGTTAATAATTGTAACAAAATAAAATGTGTAATTACAATTTTGCAATCTTTATTATACAATATTTGTATGAGAAACTATGTATACATTATAAAATTTGTATACAAATAAAACCCTTTTGAGGTAATAAATGTTTAATGAAATAAAGACACACGAGATAACAGTAGACATTGTTATTTTAACAATAAAAGAAAATGCCCTTCAGGTACTTCTTGTAAAGAGAAACAATGAGCCATTTAAAGACAAGTGGGCAATACCCGGCGGATACGTAAGAATGTCTGAAAATCTTGATGAAGCGGCAATGAGAGTTCTTAAAGAGCGTACAAACGTTGAAAACATATATTTAGAACAATTGTATACGTTTGGTGACCCCTTAAGACACCCTGTTTCACGTGTTATTACTTGTGCATATTTTGCTCTCATAAGAGCAGAAGATGTTCAAGTTGTTACATCTGATGATTTAGCTTGGCATAAAGTATTCAACCTTCCTCCTTTGGCATTTGACCATAAGGAAATTATTGAATATTCTTTAAAGAGAACTCGTGAACGTTTGGAAGTTTGTCCGGTTGCTTATCAACTTTTAAACGAAAAATTCACGCTTACGGAAATGCAAAAAGCTTATGAAATGATTATGGAAAAGAAACTTGATAAGAGAAATTTCCGTAAAAAAGTTATTACTACAGACGGGCTAAGAGAATTGAATGAATTTTCAAAATCATCTTCAAAACGTCCGGCAAGATTATATACGTTTGATAATATAAAATTAAATTCAAAACGAGCACATTTTATTAAAAAGGAGAAAAAATGTTAAAATTTTTATGGATAGTAATGGTTTTATCCGCAATTTTAGTTATTACACTGGTTCTTATGCATTCTCCTAAAGGTGACGGAATTGCCGGAATAGGCAACGCAGCACAAATGTTTACTTCTCAAAAAAGTGCAGAAAAAGGATTAAATAAACTTACAGGTATTGTTGCATTAATATTTGTTGTATGCGTATTTTTGCTTGGCTTTGGCATTGTTCACTAAATTTTTTCAAAGGAATACAATAAAAGCTTTGTTGTCTTATATTTGAAATATAAGTACAGAAAGCTTTTACTTGTTTATTGTTTTTCGCTTGTTTTAAACGTTACTCTCTGAAGCTCAAATCAGGAATAGATTTCTTTAACACAGCTCTTAAATTAGCCATATGAGAATCTATTGCGTCATCTGTCATTGTGGAGTTTAAATCTTGCATTTTTATTCTGAAAGCAACAGACTTATACCCTTTTGCAACGTGCTCTCCTTGATATACATCAAACACTTCGGAGCCGTTAAATACATTATTAGCAATTCCTTTTTTGATAATTTTTTCCAATTCATCCCAACTTGTATCTGAAGGTACGATTACAGCTAAATCTCTTTGCACTTCAGGATATTGAGGCAATTTTTTATATCTAACAACAGACTCATTATATGCTTCTATGATCATATTTAAGTCAAGCTTAAATAAATAAGCATTTTGATTAAATTTTAATTTGTTTTTCAATTCAGGATGAACTTCACCGTAATATCCAACAATTGCAGGCTGCTTGCCTAGAAGCGTTAAGACTGCAGTTTTATATGGATGCAGACAAGAGTGAGAACTTGCAAGTTCAGAATCGCTCAAAAGACTGTACTTTATCCTCCTGCTAAGTCCAAGTTCAGTTAAAACCTTATCTACTATACCTTTTACGGTATAAAAATCAATATCACCGGTTGATTGCCACAATGAGTTTTGTACATTTCCGGTTATTATACCTGCAAGTGTAAGAGTTTCTGATACTCCTGAATGTTTTTCGTCTGTTTCGGATACTTTTAAGTAACTTCTTCCGATTTCATATCCCCAAAAATCTCTTTGTCCGTTGTCATAATTGTATTTCATGCAATTAAGTAAACTTGCCATAAGCGTTTGACGAAGCATTGTGCATTCTTCAGAGGCAGGATTTTCAACAAATATAGCTTTTTCTTTATTATAAGTCATATTAAACTGTTTTAACAAAGGTTCTCCTATAAGGGATGACGTTTGCAGCTCATTTAAACCTGCAGAACGCATAAGAGAATGGATTTTTGACATAACTCGCTCTGCCGGAGAAACTTCTGCAATACCAGCTCTGTTCGGAAGAGTAGGTGTGATTTTGTCATAACCGTTTATTCTTGCAATTTCTTCTATCAAATCAACTTCTCGCGTAACATCATCTGCACGAAAAGAAGGTACTTCAACCCTGCAAGCCATATCGTTTTTACCTAAAATTTTAAAACCGAGTCTTTCCAGTATATTTAAAGCTTTTTCGGTATTGACTTCACATCCTAAAATTCGTTTTATTTGCGGATATCTCAAAGTTATGGTAACTGCTTCCGGCTTATCGTTTCCTGTTTCAACAAAACCTTCATACTTCGCTCCGGCATACTTACATAATAATTCAACGGCCCTCATAAGTCCGATATGTACTGCTTTTATATCAATTCCTCTCTCATACCTTGCACAAGCATCAGATTTATATCCCACGCTTCTTGCACTTTTTCTGTTTGATTGAGGTGTAAAATAAGCAGCTTCCAATGCCAGATTTTTAGAATTTTCATCTATTTCCGAATTATGTCCTCCGAAAACTCCGCCTAAACAAACAGCTTCTTTTTCGGTAGAAATAACAACGGTATCCCTTGTCATTGTTCTCTCAACTTCGTCCAGTGTCACTATTTTTTCATCGGGTTCAGCTCTCCTTACGCATAAATATCCGTTCAATTTGTCGTAATCAAATGCGTGAAGAGGGGTTCCGTATTCTAACATAACGTAGTTTGTAATATCAACTACATTATTTATAGCCCTTATTCCTGAAGCAACAAGTCTTTTTTGCATCCAATCCGGAGACGAAGATATTTTAATATCTTTTAAAATTCCAACAGAATAATATTTACAAACATCATTATCCTTAATTTCCACCTTGAAATCCACAAATCCTTTGTTTTCATTTTCAACAAACGGGGACGGAATTTTTAAAGGTCTGTCAAAGAGCGCGCTCAATTCTCTTGCAATCCCTATAACAGACATTTGATCACCTCTGTTTGCGGTTGGAGCTGTATGAATTATGTAATCTTTTTCAAAACCCAAAACATCTTCTACATTTAACCCTAAACCTACGTTTGGAAAAATTCTGTTTAAAATAAGTATTCCGTCTTCTTCTTGATAATTTCTGTCTGCTACACCTAATTCATCATCCGAACACAGCATTCCTTGAGATTCCACACCTCTGATTACGGCAGGAGTAAGCTCAAATTGTTCTCCGGTTTTTCTGTCTAAAACTTTACTACCGACAGAAGCGTAAGGGATAACTTGACCTACAGCTATATTTTGACCTCCGCATACGACAGTTTTTAATTCTTTTCCGGTATTAACAGTAACCAAATGTAATCTGTCTGAATTTGGATGTAAATCTATTTTTTCTATTTTTGCAGTTATTATATTTGTAAATTTAGGTTTTATTTCTTCTATTTCTTCAACCTCTAATCCGCTCATAGTAAGCTCATGAGCGACTTGTTCCGGACTTATATCACTTAAATCCACTAATTCATTTAACCAATTCAATGAAACCTGCATATTATATCCTCTCTATTTTTTCTCAATTATATTACAAATAGATATAATATAAAAGTTTTTCATGGTAATCTGTAGTTATGCAAGTTAAATCTGAGATTATTCAAATAAAAAAAACAGACAATATAACAATAGAATATGTAGAACAAGAATTAATAAAACGTAATATTAATCCTTTAAGATGGGCAATCGTAAATGTTAGTGATAATATGTACACAATAAGTGTTGCAAATTTAAAAACAGAAAGGTAAAAAATAATGACAATGACACAAATTAAATGCGATATTAAAGACATAAGCCTTGCAGAACAAGGTAAAAATAATATTGAATGGGCAATGAAAGATATGCCGGTTTTGGAACAAATAAAGAAACGATTTATAGAAGAAAAACCGTTTGAAGGATTACGACTTGCAGCATGTTCACACGTGACGAAAGAAACAGCGGCATTATGTATAGCAATGCAAGCCGGAGGCGCCGATGCAATATTGGTTGCATCAAACCCATTGTCTACACAAGATGATGTTGCCGCAGCATTAGTAAAATATTATAATATTCCGGTTTTTGCAATTGCAGGTGAAACCGTTGAACAATATCAATCTCACATAAGAGAAGCTATTACTCATCAACCGCACCTTATTATAGAAGACGGTTGCGATTTGGTTTCAATGCTTCACGATGAATTTCCCGGACTGGCAGATAAAGTAATCGGTTCAACAGAGGAAACTACAACAGGTATAATAAGACTTCAGGCAATGGAAAAGCAAGGTGTTCTTAAATTTCCTGCCGTCGGAGTAAATACAAGCTTAACAAAACATTTATACGATAACAGATACGGAACAGGCCAAAGCTCAATGGACGGAATTATGAGAGCTGCAAATATACTTATAGCCGGAAAAACCGTTGTTATCTCAGGATATGGATGGTGCGGAAAAGGTTGTGCAATGAGAGCTAAAGCTTTAGGAGCAAATGTAATTGTTTGTGAAGTAGACCCGTTAAAAGCTCTGGAAGCAGCAATGGAAGGTTATCGTGTTATGCCTATAGCAAAAGCAGCTTTAGAGGGAGATATCTTTTTAACGGTTACAGGAGATAAACACGTTGTTGATATTCCACACATTTTATCAATGAAAGATGGTGCTATGGTTGCGAATGCAGGACATTTTGATTGGGAAGTAAATGTACCGGATTTGAAACAATACGCAACTGAGATAAAACAAATAAGACCATATTTAGAGGAATACAAACTAAATAACGGAAAATCGGTTTATGTACTCGCTCAGGGCAGATTAGTAAACTTGGGAGCGGCAGAAGGTCATCCGGCATCTGTTATGGATATGAGCTTTGCAAACCAAGCGTTAGGCATGGAGTTTATAGTTAAAAATCAAGGCAAACTTGAAAATAAACTGTATACACTTCCTGAAAGCGTTGATAAGAGTATTGCCGAACTAAAATTAAAAACAATGGGAATATCTATAGATACACTGACTCCGGAACAGGAAGAATACTTGAATAGCTGGAAAATATAGCAGTTTTTAATTTTAAATAAAAAAATCACTCACTAAGATAAGATACATTTGTATCCGAATGTTTTTGTGCTAAAATTCTAATATAAGGAATAATTATAATGATTGAACACTGGCAAATACCTCTTCTAATGACCTTTTTGGCGGGTTTTGCAACCGTTTTTGGAGGTTTCATTACATTTTTTGTGCATAAAAACAATTTGAAAATCCTGTCTTTAGGACTGGGGTTTTCAGCCGGTGTTATGATATTTGTATCTTTAACAGAAATTCTTGATACAGCACAAGGACTTTTGCAGCAATATTATCCTGTAAAATACCATTGGCTTTTGTTTTGGGGATTTATTGCCGGAGTTGTTGTTGCAAAGTTGATTGATGAATTTATTCCTGACCACGTAGAAGAAGAAGATTTTGATGAAGAATGTCTTCCGGAAGATATTCATTGCAAGCATAAACATAAAATTAAACGAGCAGGACTTTTAACCGCAATAGCTATTGCAGTGCACAATTTTCCTGAAGGATTAGGAACATTTCTGGTATCTTCGCAAAACATTGCACTGGGTGCTTCTGTTGCTATAGCAATAGCTTTGCATAATATTCCGGAAGGTATAGCAGTCGCATTACCTATATATCACGCCACAGGAAAAAAACGACTTGCAATATGGTATTCTTTTTGGACAGGAATAACTGAACCGATAGGCGCAATAATCGGACTTGGATTACTGCATTGGTTTTTACCTGAAGCTTTTATCGGATTTTTGTTGATTGCCGTTGTCGGAATTATGATATACATATCATTTGATACACTTTTACCTCTTTCTCACGAATATGGCGATTGGCATTATGCTATCACAGGAATTATGTCCGGTATTATTGTAATTTGGGCAAGTTTATTGTTGTTAAACGGATATTAATGCAATTATGATGCCAAATATATAAGAGCAGTCAATTTGAGTTTTGTAATATGATATAACATGCAAAAGGGATATAAAAATGCAAGTTTATAGGATACAGAATAATAACTACAGCACTCAATTTAACGGGACATTGAGATTTTATAATTTCAGGTAAAAAAAGTGGTCTTATAAATGTACAACACCGAAAGAAGATAAAATGTTGTACGATTTATTTGAAAAATTTTGTCCAAAAAATTTAACAAAAGTGCCTAATTGCCGTAGCGATAAATTCGTTGGTGAAATAGAATACGATAAAGCTTTAGAGTATATAGATAATTTACCGAAATTCAAAGGGCTTGACAGACCAATAATAGATGTATCAAACAAAACAAATGCAAACATTACAATATACAACGTATCTCATATTGACCGACTTTTTGATAATCCAAATAGTATGTATGGATACGAAATCGATTTACATAAGACATTCAAAATGCGACATTGGTTTGATAAATTAGAGTTAGTTAAAAAGAATTTGTGGTAATTAGCACGGGTACAATTATGTGCAAAATAGTGCAAAAAATGTCACTTTTGGTGTAGTTTGAGTCAACTTTGTAAAAGAACACATGGTTTGAGACAATTTTACAGATGGTTTGAGATTTTGGAAAGGTTGTTATAAAAAAACAGTCCTAAATTTCAATAAATTTTTTATTCAAATTTTAATAAAAAACGGGACAATATTTTCTTTGTAAATATTTTGTAAAATTAGGGCAATTTTTTTGCTTTACAATACTTTATATAAGTAGTAGAAGTTCATAGGAAAATTATGTCTGTAGGCACAAATATTCAAACAATAAATTACAATAATATCAATATTCAGCCCAAAGTACGAACAAATTTTAAGGCACAAACTGTTTCTGTTCAGAATTATCCACCCGATACAGTTGAAATTGCTGGTAAAAAGAAAAAACTTAGTCTTGGAGCAAAGATTGCAATAGGAGTTGGTACAACACTTGCTGTGTTGGTTGGTGGTGCTTTTGCAATATCAAAACATCAGACAAATAAATTACAACGTTTATATAAAGAGAAACTTGTTCCAAAGATTTTTGATAAAGAGCTTACATTTACGGAAGCAAAAACAAAAGAAGATGCTTTAAAATATGCGAAAGATATTTTAGGTGTAAAAAATATTGATGAGCATATGACTCTTGAAGCATTAAACTATACAAATCATGGAATTACAGATGTTGTAAATAAAAATATAGGACAAGAAGTATTTATACCTAGAAGCTATTTATATGATGATATAGATGGACTTGCTCATGTCGTAAGTAGCATTAAAGATAAAAACTTTGGTGAATTAGCAATTAATAAAAAATTTTTTGATAATGAATTTTTAACAAAAGAATTAGACAAACAATTCAGTTTACGTGATTTTGCAAAAAATATAAAGGAAGATGCAAAGGAATCTGCAAAAAAAGCAGAAAACGGATTACATTCACACTTTGCGTCAGAAAGCGAATTAGTTGACTTACTAGACAGATATAAAGCAAATCCTAATAATTTATCAGTAGCTGAAAAACGTACTTTGTTATATTCATTCGGAAGAACATCAAAACTAAATGCATTGTTTAAGTTTGATTATATTAAATTTGCAGAAAAGAATAAAGACAAAATAAAAATAGACATTGAAGAATTTAAAAAATTAACTAGAGCAGAACAAGGAAATTCACTAGATAAATATTTAAAAGATAATAAAATGTCCATGGATTATTACATATACCTACCGGCGGATAATGGTATTTCAACAATTTATCATGAAATGGGACACTTGCAGGATTTTGCAAAAAATCTTAAAGAAATAGACTTAAAATTTTGGAAATTGCCAACTTGGAAAGAATCTAAAGCTGCTGTAGAAGCAAAAAAAGCAGGTAAGACTGTAGAAGATAGAAGTCGTGTTGATGAAATTGAAAACAGATGGGGTGGAACTACTTATAGTGGATTCAAAGATTTATTAAAAAATAATCCCGAAAAATTTAAAAAATTATACCCGGATTTATACAAGCATCTTAAAGATGAGAACATTCAAAAAACTACAATGAAAGTATCTTGGTATGCAGGCACAAGCATAGGCGAATTCATAGCAGAAGTTTATAAAATGATGATTTCTGGTAAAGAAATTCCTGAAGATGTTATGAAATTATACAAGAAATATAATGGACCTTTACCAAATGGTTTTAAATAGATGATGTAATATTTAGAGTATTATATATCTTCTAAATCTTTTGAAAGTGAACGTAAGCTTTCTTCTATCTTTTTATAGATATTTTCATCCTTAAATTTATTTAGCAATTCTTCTTTTATTCCAGTTTCTAAAACTACAGAAGCTTTGTATGGAGCAGGGAGTTTATATGCAACTAATTCAAGATTTCTAATTTTCTCGTGATTAACAACTGTTTTTGGTGGTTTTACGATTCTTAAAACAAAATCCGATGCACATAATGATTTATCGGGATTTGCAAATCGTTCAAACACATTGGCAAAATCTCCATACTCAGGGACTTCTCTTTCAGCTCGAAGCCTGTAGGTTGGGTTTTTAACCCAACAATAATTGTTTACAAAAATAGCTAGTAGCGTGCATTATAATGCACGAATATTCCTAATT
>CAJOPY010000161.1 GCA_905236505.1 Candidatus Gastranaerophilales bacterium | reverse complement strand
TTGTGCTGCTATAGCTTTATAAAAGTTTATATAATCCAACATGCAGTCAAATTCGGTGTTATAAACCAGCTTTTGAACATTTAAAAGATTTTCTTGCTGCTGAGCTAAATCCAATTTTGCGATAACTCCTTCGTTATATTTATCTTGAGTCATTTTTAAATCTTTTTGCTCTAAATTCTGTATATTTTTTTGTTTTTCAAGTTTTTCTTTATCCATATTAATTGAAACCAAAGAATCATTAACTTCTTGCATAGAAGTAAGGTTAACTTTTTCGTAATTTCTTAGTGTTTTTTCGTATGCAATTTTTTTATGTTTTAAATTAGCTTTTAAAGCACCGCCCATAAATAAAGGCTGCATGATGCTTCCTCCGCCGCCAATTATCATGTCTGCGGTTGTAAATAAACTTTCTAAGTGTTTGTTATTAAAAAATATCAAACCGCCCAAATTTAATTGCGGAAACATTTCTTTTCTTGCAACACGTACATCAATACCGGCTTTTTCAAGCATTTTTTCCGCTTTTTTGTAATCAGGACGATTCATAATTATATCTGAGGAAATTTCATTAGGAATGTTCCCTGTGAATGTAAGATTCTTATAGTCAATTCTTTTGTACTCCTCAATGTTGTTAGGACTGTCACCAATCAATACGGCAAGTTGATGAAGAAGTTTTGTTCTTTCTTTTTTTAGCTCAACCAAATCAGAAGTTCCTGCAAGGTATGACTTATTTGATTTTACAAGATCTGAAGTTGACACAATTCCTTCTGCGTTAGCGACTGCCATAATTTCATCAATTTCTTTTCTGAGTTTTACTATTTGTTCCTGCATATCAATAAGTGCATCAAGTTTTACTATATTTACATACACATTTCCTACCGCAGAAGCTATTGATATATATGCGGATTGTTCATCTAAAATTGAGCTTTCATATAATTTTCTTTGAGCAGTAGTTTTATTATGATTTTTACCAAATAAATCAATTTCATAATTTGCTAAAATCGGTAACCCGAAATTACCTGACGTTTGTCGGAATGCTTTACCGTATCCAGGCATAAAACCTGCTTGAAGAGTCGGTAATTCTGATGCTCGCTGCATTATAACAGTCTGATAATATTCATCTATTGTAAGAGTTGCCATTTTTAAGTCTTTATTATTTTCTATTGCACGAATTATATAGTCATTTAAATATTCGTCATTAAAATTAGCCCACCAACTCATATTTATATATTCGTATTTATTTGCTTGCGGAGAAACTTTTTCAGACTTATCTTTTTTTATTCTTGCGTAAATATTTTTTTGAACATTTTCTTCCGTGCCTGCATTTAAAACAGTTTTCTCATCTATAGCTAAAACACAGCTTGTGCTTGCTAAAGATACCAATATCATCGCTGACAATAATTTTTTCATTAATATTTCCTTGTCCGGGACAAAAATCCCACCATTACAAAATACTTTTTAAAGAAATTAAGTACTTGATTTTTTACAATGAGAATGATAACATAAATATGTTGCATTTGCAACATGTTGTAAAATAAACATACTCTAAAAAGTGGATTATGATGCAAGAACATTTTACCGATACTATTTTTTATCAAATTGAATTAACGGCAAAATACTGTAAATTATTGGGAGCGCAAGTTTTTGAACAATTAAAAGTGGGATTTACGGTTGAAGAATACACTATATTGGATACACTTTTAGCAAAACAGGAACTTTGTCAAAGGGATTTGGCAAAACTAATATTAAAAGACAGAGCTAATACCGGAAAATTACTTGACGGATTAGAAAAAAAAGGTTTAATAAGAAGGCGCCTTGCTATAAAAAACAATAGGCCCGTAAAGTTAATAGAGATAACAAAGTCCGGTATAAAAGAAGTTAACGAAGCTGAAAAAAGAATTCGCCCGCATTATATGTCCATAAAAGAACAAATTGATAACAGTGATATAGCTCGCGTAGGTGAACTTTTAGAAGAGTTGCGAAAAGTTTTAAAAGAGTCATTAACAATACAGATATAAGAAAAGGAATAAAAAATGAGTGATGAAAAAAATTATAAAGAAAATGATAAGAATAAATTACCTGTAAAAAAGAGATACATAGTAATTTTTTTAATTATATTAGCGGTAATAGTCGGGGTATATAAGATATATGAAATGTTAGGCTATCAGTCAACGGATGATGCATATGTTGAAACAACTACCGTTTCTGTCTCTCCAAAAGTTGCCGGAGAGATTATAAATGTAAAAGTTAAAGATAATCAGTCGGTAAAAGCAGGAGATGTTGTTGCAGTTATTGATCAAAGAGATTACAAAATTAAACTTGCTCAAGCTCAAGCTGCATATGACAGAGCAGTATTAAATCAAAACAATGCACATGCAAATTTAAATGCTGCAAATTCCGAAATAGAACTTGCAAGAAAAGATATGGAGCGATATGACAATTTATATAAAGCAGGTGCCGTTTCAAAGCAAACTTATGATAAAGCGGTAACAGAATATAACAAAGTAAAAGCTAAACAAACTACAGCAGAACAGTCAATTTTTTCATCCGATCCTTCTTCAAATGCAAAAGTTGCAGACGCTGAACTTAATGTTTTGAAAGCTCAACTTGATGCAGCAAAGTTAGCTTTAGAATATACGGAAGTTATAGCTCCTATAGACGGAACAGTTTCAAATAAAAGAGTAGAAGTCGGTATGATGGTTCAGCCAGGAACTCCGTTGTTTGTAATTGTTCCGAACGAAGTTTGGGTAGTAGCTAATTTTAAAGAAACGCAATTGGAAAAAATGAAAGAGGGACAGGAAGTTCAAATAAAAATTGATACATATCCGCACAAGAAAAACGGATTTAAAGGTAAGGTAGACAGTATACAAAGAGCTTCAGGTGCTAAATCCAGCTTATTTCCTCCTGAAAATGCGGTTGGTTCTTTTGTAAAAATAGTGCAAAGAATACCTGTAAAAATAATATTTACGGAAGAAATTGATCCGGAAGAATATGCAATAATACCCGGAATGTCTGTAGTTCCGAGAGTAAATATAAGAGATAATGTAAAAGAGAAATAACATATAAAGAGTTTGCGGAAAAATGAAGTTTTTGAGCAAACTCTTTATTTTTTAAAACTGTTCTAAAAATCTTTTATCATTATTAAAGAAGAGCCTGATATCATCAATTGCATATTTAAGCATTGCAAGTCTTTCAACACCCATTCCGAATGCAAAGCCGGTATATACATCTGGATCAATTCCGACTCCTTTAAGAACGTTTACATCAACCATACCGCATCCTAATATTTCTAACCAACCGGTACCGCTGCATGTACGGCAACCCTTTCCCTGACACATGATACATTGAACATCAACTTCCGCAGACGGTTCTGTAAACGGGAAAAAACTGCTTCTGAATCTTGTAGGACGTGCAGAACCAAAGTATAATCTTATAAATTCGTTTAAAACGCCTTTTAAGTCACCAAAAGTGATACCTTTATCAACATATAATCCTTCAATTTGGTGAAAGAAGTTGTTTTTTCTGGCATTAATGTTTTCATTTCTGTAGACTCTGCCCGGAGCAATAATTTTAATCGGCGGTTTTTGATTTTCCATTACGTGAATTTGAGCACCTGACGTTTGACTTCTTAAAACGGCTCCCGGCATGTCTTTTATGTAAAAAGTATCTTGAACATCTCTTGCTGGGTGGTCTTTTGGAACGTTTAACATATCAAAGTTATAATATTCTGTTTCAACTTCCGGAGAATATTCAGGTGATGCAACAGAAAAGCCGAGATTTTGGAATATTTTTACAATTTCATCTGTTGTGGAAGTTAGCGGATGAACTTTTCCTTGCGGGATATATTTTCCGCTTAATGTTATGTCAATTCTGTCTTTTTGAAGTTTTTCATTCAATTCGGATTGATAAAACAAGTCGTGTTTTTCTTTTAACAAGTTTTCCAAATCACTGGTGATTTGATTTGCCAAAGCGCCAATAGTTCTTTTTTCTTCATCGGATAAATCTTTTAATCCTTTTTTTATAGAATTAAATTCGCCTTTTCTGCTAAGATATTTCAATCTAATTTCGTCAATTTCGCTAATAGATTTTGCGTTATTAATATCAGTTTTTGCAGAATTATATATGTTTTCCAATTGTGTTTTCATATTTATTCTCCCTTAAGTACAATAATACTGCGCTGAAAGATAAATGTAAACTTAGTTTGTTGAAAATAAAAAAATGTAAAATGAAGAATTATTTTAGACTATCTCTAAAACAATTAAATTCAAAACGCAAATATACAATGTTTTCTGTACTTTCACACGTTAACAATTCTTTACAAAAACGTTAAAGCATGGCAATTTTATTTTTGTTTAGAACTTTATATAATCAGTAAGATTAATGTAAAGGGAACTCTTGTCATGACAACCAACATTAGCGGACTTAATTCGCAACAAATTCAGGTGCAAACACAGGTAAGCTCAAATCAGCGTCATACCGTGCGTCAAGGGACGGCTACTGATAAATATTGGGCAAAAGAGAAGAAGAAAAACACAGGACTTATAGAGCGTCTTTATAATATAATCAAAAATGCAACCGGACTGGGTATCGGTTCTAAAAACGTTGAAGCTAAATTAAAACAGGCTAATAACGGAGAGATTTCCGCTCAGGAATTTAAAGATACCGTTAAAAAATATAATGCCTCTCAAGAATTTTCAGCACAAGCTCTTGGTGATTTAATCTCCGTCGGAGTGGCAGGATTAACTTATTTTGGGCTTAGAAATGATGCTAAACTGCATTATTCAGGCAAACTTCTGAACGAAAAATTCGGAAGCAAAAATGAACTCAAAGAGATGGCAGAAACCGCAGGCGGCGGACTTAATATGAAAACCATGAAAAAAATATACAGCAAACTTCTTGCTAAGGTTGCAAAATCTAAAACAAAACTCGCTTTGTTTATGACAGGTATTGCAGCAATGATGGGCGGTTTTGCCAAACTATACACACTGCAAATAAACAGAATCTGTTCGCAAGAATTTAATACAAACAAGAAAGATTTTCACGGTGCAAAAACGGCACATGATAAAGCAGAATACAAAATTCATAAGAAAATGAACAGTTCCGCAAAGAATAATTCAAACTTCCGCAATTTTGCATCGGGCGCAATAAACGGTCTGTTGATGCCTATTTCTGTTTTAGGCGGAGCATTAGTCGGTATTCCGGTATATTTCTTAGGAAATAGCTTAAACAGGCACTTTATAGGGTCAAGGCACAGCGATAAATCCGTAAGCGGGTACGCTGAAAGTTTTGTAAATGATGGTGTTTCGCAAGCTGCTCTTGCTGCTGCAACATTAATACCGATGGCTAAAAAAGGAAGATTTTCTGCAACATTTGATAAAAACTTAGAAAAAGCATTTAATGAAATTAATGCTCATAGTGTGCTAAAAGATAATCCATATCAAGGTAAGTCAGCATTTCAAGAAGTAAGTGATATTTTGTTTGAAAGTCCTAAGGTTTCAGAAATATTAAAAGGTAAAGCTGCTGAAAAAGGTAAAACATTAAGTTGGGATGAACAAATTAAAGCGCTTTCAGACGAAAATATATTTGCAGTAAAACTAAAGCAAATTCAGAGTGGTGATGGTTTATCAAAAGCTTTGCAAGAAAATTGTCCTGCTACAAGAACGATTACAGAAGCAACAGAAGAGATACAAAGCAAACTCGGTAAAAATTATAAAGTAAAAGTTAATATGGGAACAGGAACAATTGCTGAAACTTATCTTGCGGAAGCTCCGGACGGTAAAGAAATATGCGTAAAAATGCTTAAGAAAGGTATTAATGCAGAAAAAATTAATCGTGATAAACAAAAGTTCATAGACATTATTAAAGGACTCGAAGGCAAAAGTGATGCCGAAAAACGTTATTTAATAAAGAATGTTGAGAATTTGGCGGAAAGCGTAAGCAAGGAAATAGACTTTAAAAACGAAATGGAAGCAGCTAAAAAACTTGTTAATTATACAAAAACAGCAAAAGTCGTTAAACCGATTATGGTAAAAGACGGTCTGTATGTTATGGAAAAAGCTGACGGAATAAGTTTAAAGAAATTGCTTGATCTTAATAGAGCCGATTCATATATAAATGTCTGCGAAAGAAATCTAAAAGATGCTAAAAAACCTCAAGAAAAAGAATTTTATCAGCAGCAAATAGATCACTATAAAAAGATAAAAAGCGATTTAACAAAAAACAAAAACATAATTCTTACGGAAAAGGATGCCGATTACCTGATTGATGAATATATGAAAGTTCTTATTGAGCAATTGTACAAAACGGATAATGCCGGAAGAACTCTTCACGCTGATATTCACCCGGGTAACATATTTATAGATGTAGAAGCTCTTAAAGCAAGAAAAGGAAAACCGTTTACTCTTATTGATACAGGTAATACCTTAAATCTAAGCGCAGAACAAGCTCAGCGTTCTATGAGATTAACTCAATACATAGAACACGGTGACACAAAAGATTTGGCAAAATACTTTATTGAGGATGCCGATTTATCTGCAAGCAAATTAACCAGAGATGAAGCTGAAAAAGTAGTTGAAAAAGCTCTTAGTGAAGTATTCTTTAACTCTGATGTAAGACTTAATACAATGAATAACACGGAAATCATTAACCTCACATCAAACATTATGAAGAAACATAATATCATGCCGGGTGACAGTCAATTCAGTTTAAACAAAGCAAGAACTTCAGCAGAACAATCATACATTTCACTTCTTGAAATATGGTTTAAAGAAGCTCTGCAGAATTCATCACAGCACAAAAATCAAACTGTACTGTTTGGTTCGGTTATGAAAAAACTTGGCAAATTAATTAAAAAGGTTAATGAATACAAAGAACTGCAGCAAATTCAAGAACGAGAAAACACATTGAACTTAATTAAATCTCCCGGCAAATGGTTCAAGAGCCAACTGAATCCGAACTACAAAGAACCCAACAGCAAAGAGTATTTGATATATCACCTTAAACAAGATATTAAACAAGATGATAAAATGTTTTCTTAAAAATGAATAAGGCAGATAAGATAATATTTAAGCAAATATACTCTCTTGCGGAGTGAAAAGAATTTCAATTTGAGGCAAAAGTCGAAAATTAGAAATTTAAGACAGGGTTTATCAACTTGCCTGCTTATCAGCCTCTCCACTTATCTGCTTTTTCATGCTAATATTAAGAAAAAAGAGGGAACAAAATAATGAAAAAATTTTACACAACGACAGCAATAGACTATGTTAACGGTGCGCCGCATATTGGGCATGCTTACGAAAAAATATTAACAGATGTAATATACAGACATTATACACAAAGGTGTGAAAAATCATTTTTCTTAACAGGGACTGATGAACACGGAATAAAAATCCAAAAAACGTCAGCTTCTTTGGGAATGACACCGAAAGAATTGTGTGATAAAAATGCCCAAAAGTTCAAAGATGCTTGGAAAATGCTTGATGTTGATTATTCAAAATTTATAAGAACAACGGATGATTATCATGAAAAAGTTGTGCAGAAAATATTCAAAAAACTTTATGAACAAGGGGATATATATAAACATTCCTATACCGGTTTGTATTGTTCCGGATGCGAATCTTTTTTAAGTGAAAAAGATTTAACAGAGGAAGGACTTTGTCCCGACCATAAAAGGAAGCCCGAAGTGGTTGAAGAAGAAAACTATTTCTTTAAATTAACCAAATATAAAGATGCAATCATTAAACATATAAAAACTCACCCAGAGTTCATTGTTCCGTCATTCAGAGCGAATGAAGTACTAAATCAACTTGAAAACATTGAAGATATATCCGTTTCGCGTGCAACTTCAAATGTAAGCTGGGGTATTCCTGTTTTAGATGATCCGGAACAATCAATTTATGTGTGGATAGATGCTCTTTCTAATTACATAACAGGTATAGGCTATGATCCGGACGGAAGCAGTGAACTGTTTAAATCGTTATGGCCTGCAACAGTTCAAGTTATAGGAAAAGATATTTTAAAATTCCACAGTATTTACTGGATTGCAATATTGATGGCACTTGAATTACCGCTGCCAAAACACATATTTGCACACGGCT
>CAJOPY010000160.1 GCA_905236505.1 Candidatus Gastranaerophilales bacterium | reverse complement strand
TTTTTAGATTTTTTATTACAGAATTTTTAGTTGATTGACCGAATAATCCCTGATAAGAGTTTGTTGTATTTATATATAACCCTGTTATTTTGTGCCCGTTTCCGTCAAAAGTTCCTGCAAACTGACATCCGAGTGTTGAAATACCAATAGGGGTCCACTCTTCTCTTTCAAGATCTATGTCATTTGCTAAAACAAAAGTACCTCCTTTTATTTTTCCATTATTTGTCATTGTAGCAAGTTGTTTTAATTCATTTTTATTACTTATTTTATATGTTCCTGAAGATATTGAACTTGAAGCTGCTACGCTTGAAAGAGAGGTCATATTTTCAACCTCGTCATTTGTATACGTATACGGATTAGAAACAAATCCGTCATATTCTTTTTGTGATTTTAGTTCGGTTGCCCATTCAGGAAGTTCTTCTTCTGTTGAATTATTAAAGATACTTATACCGTTATATTCTGCCGTTTCTTTTAATCTTATTATTTCTGATATCCTTGCGGAAACTTCCTGATTAATGGCATTTATTGAGGAATTACCATATGTGCCGTTTTTTGCTTGAGTTATAAGGGCATGTATCCTTTCCCCGTGCAATTGCATTAATGATATAGTATCTTGTGCAACCGCAACAAAATCAATACCTGAAGAAATATTATCAGCGGCTACATTGTAGGCAGATATCTTACAGGATAAATCATTTGCTATTGAATAATTTGCAGCATTATCTGACGCATGATTAATTTTATTCCTGTCGTCATGCGCTCTATACATTTGTTTAGTGCGTTTGTTGATTCGTTCAGGCTACTTTGAACCATTATAGCCGAAAGATTTGTATTTATGCTTACCATAAGGACCACCTTTCAGCCATATATTTATGCTCTTTTCCCATTCCGTAATTAAATTTCCAACAGTCATACAAACAGATAAATGGCTTATCTGCAGATAAAATTTCATATCTGTATAACGAACCTGCTTTATTTAACATAACAATCCTTGTTATTACCTATTTGTAAATTCCACAAATTTACTTATCTATAACCGAATAAAAGGTAAATTTTTACAAAAATTTACAATCTTCATTATTTTTGGTAAAATCATATTATGGAAGGTGTGGATCAAGAATATCTTAATAATTTAAAAGAAAAAGTTCATGATAAAATATCCGGAGTGGATTTATATCAATACAAAGGAAGTGTTTCAAAGCTCTTGGGATTAACCGTAGAAGTTAAGCTTCCTGGATTAAAAATCGGGGATTTATGCTATATAGAAGCTGCAAACGGTGAAAGAAAACCGGCAGAAGTTGCGGCTTTTAAGGGTGATGTGGCACAGCTCCTGCTTTTGTATGACGGTGCCGGCATAGGACAGGGCAGTCTTGTTACTACCACAGGGAAACCCATTACAATTCCGGTAGGTGATTTCCTGCTTGGCAGATTAATTAATCCTATGGGAGAGCCTATTGACGGAAAACCAATGAATATAGAAGGCGCTCTTTGGCGACCGGTAGAAGGTCCGCCTCCGGGACCTTTTGAAAGACCTATTATTACGGAAATGTTTTCAACAGGAGTTCGTGCAATAGATTCCTGTCTTACTTTTGGGTGCGGTCAGCGTATGGGACTTTTTGCCGGCTCAGGTGTCGGTAAAAGTACGCTTCTCGGTATGATTGCAAGAAATTCTGATGCTGATGTAAACGTAGTTGCTCTCATCGGAGAACGAGGAAGAGAGGTTAAAGAGTTTGTTGAGGACGCTCTCGGTCCTGAAGGTATGAAAAAATCCGTTCTTGTGTGTTCTACCGGTGACCAGCCTCCTCTTATCAGACAAAAATGTCTGCTTACTGCAACTTCGGTTTGCGAATATTTTAGAGATCAAGGCAAAAAAGTATTTCTTATGACAGATACAATTACGCGTTGTGCTATGGCAGGACGTGAAGTCGGATTGTCACTGGGTGAGCCGCCTACTATGAAAGGATATCCCCCTTCTATATTTTCATGGCTTCAGAAAGCATTAGAAAGAGCAGGAAATAGTCCTAAAGGTTCAATAACTGCATTTTACACAGTCTTAATGGAAGGTGATGACATAAATGACCCGATTGTTGATACTGTGCGCGGTATCACTGACGGCCACATCTTTTTATCAAGAAAAGTTGCGGAATCAAACCATTATCCCGCAATAGATATCTTAGGCAGCATATCTCGTTTGATGTCAGCAATAGCTTCTCCTGAACACAAAGCAGCCGCTGCAAAACTAAGAACACTTATGTCACTTTATCGTGAAAATAAGGACCTTATTGATGTCGGTATGTATCAGGCAGGAAGCAATCCAAAACTTGATATTGCAATTGAGATGATGCCGAAAATCAACGGTTTTCTTCAACAGAGAACTTCGGACAGCGTAAATATGCAAAATACAATAGATACGCTTATTAATATGATGTCAGGTGTTGATATATAAGCTACAGGTAAAATTAAGCAGTTTAATTATTTTTATGGTAAGATTAGTCAAAAGAGGATTAGATTTTGACGATAAAAATAGCTGTAACCGGAAAAAGCGGAAGCGGAAAAACAACAATTGTAAAAGCTTTAATGCATATTTTGCAAAATAACTTTCCGGATAAAAGTATATTACTGTTTGACAATGATTTAACCGGCGAACTCGGGCATTCGTTTGGATATGATATTAGAAATACAATTTACGGAATAAGAAGCGGAAAACACGAATATAAAACGGGAATTCCTAATGGCATGACAAAGCATGAGTATGTTGAGTGGGCGATAGAAGATATTATAACGCCTATAAACGACAATACTGATATTATTGTTTCTTGGTTTGTAGGAGCAAAGGACTGCAGGTGTCCTATTACGGGAGAAATCAATAATGCTTGTCAAAAGCTTATTGAAAGATATGATTTTGTAATTTTTGACTGTGAATTTGATTTAAAATACTTAAATCAGCTTGTTGATACGGATATTGATTTAACTCTGATAATAACAAATCCGACAAAAGAGTCCGTTAAATTAACAAAAAGAATTGTGGAATTTTCTTCTAAATATGCAGCTGGCGGTCAACTTGGAATTATACTGAATAAAGGACAAACTGATCGTGATTTAAGCGAAATATATTCAATGATAAAAGAGGCAGATTTAAATATTTTGGGTACAGTGCCTTATGATAAAAATATTGCAGCAGGAACCTCAGATTGGAACTCGCAAATTGTTGACGATGCGGTAAAACAGTTTTACTTTCGGCTAAATCTGCCACAGGAGAATAATTAATGGTTATACTGGACGGGAAAAAAGTATCAGAAAAAATCTTAAATACAGTAAAAGAAAAAATCTCCGGCATGGAGGTTATTCCGCACTTGGTTGTAATTCTTGCCGGTGATAATCCCGCAAGTGAAATATATGTAAATAACAAGAAAAAAGCCGCTCAAAAAATCGGTATTAAGTCTACTGTAATTAAATATCCATCAGATATCAGCGAAGAAACTCTTTTAGGTAAAATAAGAGAATTGAACGATAATAATGATGTAACAGGTATTTTAGTTCAATTACCGCTTCCTGAACATATAAATAAGAATAAAATAATAAATGCAATTTCTCCGCGAAAAGATGTTGACGGATTTCATCCGGAAAATGTCGGTAAGCTTGTTATCGGAGAAGAACCGTATTTTTATCCGGCAACACCACAAGGAATAATAATGCTTTTAGATGAATATAATATTCAGCTTGAAGGCGCTGATGCAGTTATCATCGGGCGTTCTAATATAGTGGGAAAACCTATGGCACAAATGCTTTTAAAAAGAAATGCAACTGTTACTGTCCTGCATTCTTACTCAAAAAATATTCAAGAAAAAATAAAAACCGCTGATATTTTGATATCTGCGGTTGGTAAAAAAATTGTAAGATGTAAGATGGTTAATAAAAATTCTGTTATTGTTGACGTCGGAATATTTAGAAATTCTGACGGCAAACTTACCGGAGATGTTGATTTTGACTTTGTATCTCCGTCTTGCGGTTTTATATCGCCTGTACCCGGCGGTGTTGGTCCTATGACTATAGCATCTTTGATGTATAACGCATCTAAAATATATAAATAGGACTTTATTATGATTGTAATTGATGTGTGTCTTGACAAGCTGTTGCTGTGCTTTGTTTTTGTGCTGTTTTTTCTTCCTGCAACATTGTAACTAATGCTTCATATATTGTTTTTTGTGTTTCATAATCAATATCTAATTCTGCTAATTCTAATGATAATTCTTCATCATATTTGCTTACTTTTGCTGTTGCATATCTGTCAGCTAAAGCGGTATCTTGGTTACATTCCTGAACAAATATATATTGGCCGTTATGGCATACACTTAATTCTCTTGAGTTGTCAATCGCGCTATCATATGCATCTTCATATTTGGTTTCCAAGCTGACTTGTTCCTGAAGCTTTTTCATATTAGCTTCGTACTTGTCGCCCCAATAGTTTTGCAACATCGTATAGTAATTTAATTCTGCTTGTGTTGATAATAATGCGCCTAATTGTGCTGAGCTTGACATCTTTCTGTACCTTTTTTTTCATCTTACATATATATAAAGTATTTCAAAAATATCTAATTTCACAAATTAAACTTTTTGTTACAAAACTTAACAATAATGAAAATTTATTAATTATTAGTAGCTTCAAATGTTTCTGGTTCTGCGTCTTTAATTGCTCGTAAATATAGTTTTGTTTCAGCAATACGAGTATCCAAAATGTTTATAAGATTATCATATTCTTTTTCAAGCATAGCAGAATTTCTAAATGCCGAATAAAAGAAGAGTATAGTTTTTGTATTATCTTTTATAATATTTTTCAGGTTAACAATTTTTTTGTAAATTATAGGGTCAACAACTTCTTTATTTTCGCAAAGTTCTATAAAAATATCTCCAATCCACCATTGAGCCTCTTCCGGATTTTTAGATTTTAGTCCTTTTTTGCTCATTTTTAAATATTTTGATATTTTTGTATAAACCTCATTTATATTTTCTTTTTTATCCGGAAGAACTTGTTTAAAGTATTTCATAGTTTGTTCATATCCGGAATTAATTAGTTTCCGTCGTGATTCTCTGTTAAGATTAAAATCGGCGAAGAATATATCCCCTGTATTGATACTAATACAATCGTATCTGTCATTTTTGCCGTATACTTCTGTTACAAAACCTGTCGCAACATCGGTAACACAACTGTATATTGTATTTATAAATGAAATAGGATTTTTTTCATCATTATTATATTCCCCTTCAAGCCTAAATTCCAAGATTCTGCTTTCGGAATTATTTAATTTTTCTGAAAGTTTCCACATAGGAGAAGCTTTTTGTAAATCACCGTCAACAAGATAGGAATCTTCGTACTTATACGGCGGCATTAGTCCGGGCATACTTGATGAAATTTTTATTGCTTGCGCGAGTTCAAAATCAGGTGTTTCGTCATTTGAGAATACTTTTGGGCAAAAGTGTTTTATATCGGTTGTAATTATAACTAAATCTTGAGTCAAATCCTTAAATAAAACATTTTTACCTGAAGAGATTTTATTTTTTAAAAGTTCATTAACCCACTCAACAAAAATTCCCCCTTTAGAGAGAGCAAACGATTTACCTAGTCCTAAGTGAATATCTTTAAACAAATCAAAATTAACTTTCATAAAGAAATTTTCAAGCTCGTAAGATTTATATCCGCAGGCTAAAAGTGCTGCAATAATGGCCCCTACAGATGAACCCCCTATTATATCATATTCTACGCCCAGTTCTTCAAGCGCACGAATAGTCCCAACATAAGCAAGTCCGCGTATTGCGCCGCCTCCGAATAAGCAAGTATATTTTAAAGGATTTGTCATTTTCCCCTCATAATTTATAATTTATTTTAACATAAAATCAAGATATTTTTATTGTTTTTTGATTATACTCCGTTGTTTAATATTAAAGTTTTGTGCTAAAATTAAAAAGTAGTAAGGAGGAGAAGATGGGACAAACTTTGGCGGAAAAAATCATATCTGAACATGCCGGAAAAAATGTTCACGCAGGTGAACTTGTTATAGCAAAAGTTGATGTTACTGCTGTTCAAGACGGCACAGGTCCTTTGACGGTTCAGGAGTTTAAAAAACTTGGTGTAAAGAATTTAAAAAATCCTGAACGTACAATCCTTTTTATAGACCACGCTTCTCCGAGTCCGAGAAAAGAACTTTCAAATACCCATATGGTTTTAAGAGAGTTTCATAAAGAATATGGAGCTGTTCTGTCTGATACAGGGGCAGGAGTTTGTCATCAAAGATTGGTTGAAAGCTTTGTTAATCCCGGTGAAATTTTAATAGGAGCTGACTCACATACCTGTACTTCAGGAGCACTTGGTGCTTTTGCTACCGGAATGGGTTCAACTGACGTTGCAGTCGGAATGGCTCTCGGAAAAACTTGGTTAAAGGTTCCCGCAACGTTTAAAATTGTTGTAAACGGAAAATTCAGAGAAGGTATTTGTTCAAAAGATTTAATGCTTTATCTTATAGGAATGATAGGGGCTGACGGAGCTACTTATAAAGCATTGGAGTTTAGCGGTGAAACAATTGATAACATGGAAATGTCCGAACGGTTTACGTTAGCAAATATGGCAGTTGAAGCAGGTGCAAAATGCGGATTGTTTATAGCTGATAATAAAACAAAAGAATATTTAGTTAAAAGAGGAAGAGGTGACAAATACAGACAAATCCTTCCGGATTCGGATGCCGTATATGAAAGAGTTATAGAGATAAGAGCAGAAGACGTACCTCATACAGTTTCTTGTCCTCACACTGTTGATAACACAAAACCGGCATCAGAACTTAGTGATATAAAAGTTAATCAAGTTTATGTAGGAACTTGTACAAACGGAAGAATTGAAGATTTAAGGATTGTGGCAGGAATACTTAAAGGAAAAACTGTACACGATGATGTAAGAATGCTTATATGTCCGGCATCAAAAGATGTATATAAAGAAGCTTTAAAAGAAGGGCTGATTGATATTTTTATTGATGCAAATGCTTCTGTTCTGCCGCCGGGATGCGGTCCTTGCGTCGGAGTACATGCCGGAATTTTAGGTGACGGGGAAGTATGTTTAGCTACCCAAAACAGGAATTTTCAAGGAAGAATGGGGAATACCAAAGGATTTATATACCTTGCTTCCCCTTATGTTGCTGCATATACAGCATTACGCGGATATATTTCAGAAAATTAATCTTTATATAAAAACTATAAAGGAGTAAATTATGAACTTATTAATTTTAAAACAAATTTCAATTCTGAGTGCTATAGCAGGTATAATGCTTGCTCTTGTTACGGTTATACCTTATATCGGTTTTTTAAGTTTTATGACTTTGATATTATTTTTATCCGCACTTATCATTGTATATTTAAAGCAAAATGACTTAATCGGAATAATAAATGTCAGAGAAGGATGTTTATATGGAGCACTAATCGGTTTTGTGTCATTTATAGCCTTTTCTATAGTTTATACACCCATAAGTATGATATTAGGCTGGATTTTTCCTTCCTATACTCAAGGGGTCTTAAGATTCTTTTTGAACAGTTTCGGTTCTTTTGTTGTAATGTTTTTACTTATGATAATGATGGCAGGACTAAGCGCATTGTTTAACGGTTTTACAGGTCTTGTTACCGCTTGGGTATATGAACTTATAACCGGAATAAAAAAAGAAAACGGGCAGAATAACAGTATAGATTTTGAAATAAAATAATTAATTCAAACAGGAGAAAATAAATGGAATTTAAATCAAAAATAAAAACAATAGAATGGTGCGGTAATTATTCAAGAATGGTAGATCAAACGGTTGTTCCGTATGAATATAAATTTGTAGATATAAAGTCCGGCGACGAAATGTTCCACGCAATTAGAGATATGATAGTAAGAGGGGCTCCGGCAATCGGAGTTGCAGCTGCTCACGGCATAATTTTGTACGCTTTGGAATTAGCAAAAACAATAAAAGATGGCGATACATTTAAGGAAGAATTGATAAAAAAAGCAGAATATATGAAAACATCGCGTCCGACAGCGGTTAACCTTATGTGGGCTTGTGAAAAACAAATTGCCGTTATAAAGAAATCTTCTTCGGAAATAAATGAAATAATAGAAAATTTAAAAGAAAACGGAGTACGCTTAGAGAATGAGGATATAGAAATCAATAAAAAAATCGGAGATTATGGCGCGGAAGTTGTTCCGAAAGGGGCAACTATTTTAACCCATTGTAATGCAGGCGCTTTGGCAACAGTCGGATACGGAACTGCTCTTGGAGTTGTACGTTCTGCTTTTGCAAAAGATAATACCGTAAAAGTTTTTGCAGATGAAACACGTCCTCGCCAACAGGGAGCAAGAATCACCACTTTTGAACTTGCAATGGACGGAATTCCTGTAACTTTAATTACCGACGGAATGTGCTCGTACTTTATGAACAAAGGAATGATTGATATGGTAGTTGTGGGAGCGGATAGGATTGCTGCAAACGGCGACACTGCAAATAAAATAGGAACTTATACCGTTGCAATAGCTGCAAAATACCATAATATACCTTTTTATATCGCAGCACCTTTGTCAACAATTGATATTTCTATAAAATCAGGAAAAGAAATTCCTATAGAAGAGCGTTCCTCTGAAGAAGTTACACATATAAACGGAAAAAGAATATGTGCAGAAGGAATAAATATCATTAATCCCGGTTTTGATGTCACTCCGCACGAGCTGATATCAGGAATTATAACCGAAAAAGGAATTCTAAGACCGGATTATAATAAATCAATCGCTGATGCATTTAAAGCCAATTAATACAAACAGTACTGAATTGCTTCTATCATAGAATCGGGATTTGCAACATTTTTTCCTGCAATATCGTACGCCGTCCCGTGAGAAGGCGAGGTTCTTATTATATCAAGTCCTATTGTCATATTTACGGTTCTTGATGAAGCAACAGATTTAATCGGAATTAACCCTTGATCGTGATAGCAGGCAATATAGCAATCATATGGCATTTTCTCGCCTTTTAAAAAGCTTGAAATCCCGTTTATAAACAATGTATCTGCCGGAAGCGGATTCGTTATATTTATTCCGCGATTTCGTATTGCTTCTATTGCCGGTAATATTTTTGTATCTTCTTCATCCCCGATAAGTCCGTTTTCTCCGGCATGAGGATTAAGTGCACAAAGAGCAAAAGAAGGTTTTTTTATGAAAAGTTTATTTTGAAAATACCATCTTAAACGTTCTGTTTTTTCTATAATTAATTCTTTTGTGATTGTTTTACTAACGTCTTTAATGGGAATATGTCTTGTTAAAAGTAAAACACGAAAATCTTTTGCAACAAAAAGCATTTCTGCCTTTTGACCGTCATGAGCCAAAAAACGTTCCAAAACTTCTGTTTGACCATTGTATTTATGTCCGGCAAGATTCATTGCTTCCTTTGAGGTCGGAGCCGTAACTATATATTTAGGTTCTATTTCACAAGCTTTTTCCAATAATCTGTATGAAAAATCACCCGCGTCTTTTGTTACTTCGCCAGGACAAATTTTATTATTATAATCCACTTCAATAATTTCATAGTTATTATTTAATATTCCGTATGTATTTAGAACTTTTGAATTTGAAATAATAACAATATCTTTAGGCGGAATATTCAATAAATTAAGCGCTTTTATTGTAACCTCCGCGCCTATTCCGTTTGGATCTCCTGTTGTTATTGCAATTTTTTTTGAATAATCTTTCATTTGTAATATCTCTTTGTTTTTTATCTTAGATTTATTTATCTTCACGAAACGAAAAATAGTCTAAAATGTCAATTAGAGTTTTGCTTTTACCTAAATTTCCGGATTTTGTAACAATCCAGTTATTGTTTGAATCTGTACAAAGCGATATTGCCGGAGCTGCTTCGTCTACAAGTTTAAGCATTTTGGATTCTATTTTGGAGCAGCATTTATATGAAGTTTCACCGCCCAATGTTATTAAAATGACTTTAATTTCAGATAAAACCTGTTTTGTTAACTCTGCCAAATAATCCGTAATCATAGACGCAAATTTTTCTTTTGTAAGCTCAGCCGTTAAAGATTCGTCTGAAAATCCGTCAAAATTTGTAATCAAGTGCGAAGTGTGAACACAAACAGTAACACCGCTTTTTAGATTTTCAACAATTCTTGATACCAGTTCATCATCAACTCCGCATAATATATCGCGAACCTCAAGCGGTATAAAGTTTATATTATTATAATCGTCAGATTGTTCCAATTTTGTAATCTGGTCTGCCGTAATTTGTGTAGCAGTTCCGGAAACTATTAATTTTGGAAGTTTTGGGAGTTCAGGAATTTCTTTTTCTCTTTTAATATCCGAAAGCCATATCTTGCCTAAAACCTGAGCCCCTGCTGCAGTTCCTGTCGGAAGAAGTTTTTTATCACACTTCCTTATTGCAAGTGCTATTTGCTCTATATCGGTAATAGATGTTGAATCTGCAACAATAAGTTTTTTGCCTTCTTTTATCAATTCGTTTATTTTTATCAAAATTGGTCCGGCGCCATTCATAACGGTTTTTAAATCCAACGTTCCGACCAAGTTTTTTTCGTCGTCACTAAGCTGAGATTTTAAAAGTGTCGGAATGTGAGATTCTGTGATAGGAGAATGAGGGTCTAATGCAATTTCGGTTCTTCCTATGGGTATGTTTTTTAACAAATGGTAGCCGCCAACCGTAATTCTGGATTCCTGCGGAAAAGCCGGAATGATAATTGCAGCGTCATATTCTAAAATTTCCAAAATTGTAAGTGTTTCTTTTGCAATATGTCCTCTTAGCGTAGAATCAATTTTTTTATATAAATACTCGCACGAAAATTTCTCAGAAAACACACGTACAACTTCACGAACCCTGTTTACAGCCTCTTCGGGAGTACAATTTCTGGATTCACTTGATATAGCCCAAACTTCGGTTAAATCCTTTCTTCCCGGTGTATAAGAAAAATCCAGCAATATTTTTGTACTTGCGCCTTGATTGTGAAATTGAAGCGCGGTATCATTTGCACCTGTTAAATCATCTGCAATAATTCCCGCAATATCGGTAAATATCACTTGTTACACCTGAACTTCCGCATCTCTTTTTGAACCCAAAAGTCTTATTTGATTTGCTATAATTAAAAATCTCTCCCTTTCATCACCGGCTTGATCAGTCCATTTACTTATAGAAATTCTTCCGTCAACAACAACTTGGCGTCCTTTTTTTACGTATTCTCCGGCAAATTCGGCTTGCTTATCCCATACTTCTATATTGTACCAATCAGTCACTTCTTCTTTTGTCTTTGAATCCCATCTGCCTACTGCTAATGAAAAAGTGGTTTTTACTTTTCCGGATTCAAAATATTTTATTTCCGCATCTTGTCCTGCGCGCCCGATAATAGTTGCCGTGTTCATTAAATTCTCCTTTTCCTAATCACAATCATATTATATCATAAAAGTTCAAGGATATCTG
This sequence comes from Candidatus Gastranaerophilales bacterium, assembly GCA_905236505.1. Classification (GTDB taxonomy): domain Bacteria; phylum Cyanobacteriota; class Vampirovibrionia; order Gastranaerophilales; family Gastranaerophilaceae; genus CAG-196. The sequence continues at coordinate 2,518 of CAJOPY010000160.1, read as the reverse complement.
AAATTTTAAAATAAATTTCAATATAAAATGAACAGAAAATATTTGAGCATTACTTTTAGAAAATTTCATCACTTCTTACCAAAATAGGTGAAGGCTGCCGTGAGTAAACCAATAATACCAAAAATTGTGAAATAGCGTTTAAAATTGAAGTCATGGATTGTTTTCTCCTTTTTTGTACCTATATATATATCTGAATTAATTTCTTGAAGTCTTTTATTTGCAGCTTTATCAGAATAATACCTATTTTCTTGCGGTAAAGTGTATTTTAAGTCCGCTTCGGTAATTTTTGGACGTGAAACTTTCATATTGTCCGATGTATGAGCCTCTATTACGAAAGCCTCATTATTCCCGCCCTTTATTGAAGGCGGAGATATTGACGAATAATTATTAATATTATTTCCGATTTCTTTCACTTAAAATAATTCTCCATATCTTAAAAGTTTATGCAGCCGGTTTTTAGGCAAATACATCATACCTATTTGCGCAGGAATATCCGGCATATTCTTCCGTAAACACTCTTCCATAACAGCGTTTTGGTTTACATCGGTAAACCTGAAACCCAGTTTATAGAAAAACAGCGCAGGCGATGCCTCTTTTATTAACGGTGCCGAAAAAGTCACAATACGCCCTTCGGCTCGTTTATCAAACATAGCTTTCTCCGCAAGCTGTTTAAGCGCCTCTGTCCCAAGCCCGCACTTTGGTTTTGGAGATTGAATATAATCAATAATATAACAATTTTTTAAATATTTTATTTTTCGTTTTTGCGGAATAATTTGCCGCAAACCTCCTGTGTAAGTAAAAAAGTTATTTACCTGCGGTGTCTGAATTATTTGACTCGTATCTTCAAATTCTTCCTCCAAAGTATCAACATATTCATCGTCAATTTCACCCGTCACAATAATATTATCACTTCGCTTTATTTTTTTTACTCGCAAAGTTGCTTTTTCCTTCAAAACAGGAGTTTTAAACCCTAAAATCGGCGGCATACTAAAACTGGCAACAGACGGAGCAGTCTTAGCAACCGCAACTTGAGGACGCAAGTCCATAGTTGTGATGTTGTTAATCATACCTATACCTAACCTATATTTTTCTAACCTTAAATATATAAAGTATTTTTTTTTCAAAAAATTGCTATTTTTAGACAAAATATTAAGATTTGTAAAGATGTTTTTAATGAAATATTTTAATAACTATATATAATGTTACAGTAAAATAAACAATTCATATAATTGCAGTGGTAGGGGTAAATATATTATAGTTAGGTTTATATTTTATTCACTTTTCAACTTCCATACGGTTGCTTCTTGTTTCGGAGTTCTATTTAAAGGTTCAAAACCAAGTTTTTTAAGAACATTTGGTAATATTTTGTCGTTTGTTAATTGATAACCTTCGTGTTCTCCGAAACATAAAATACCGTTTTTATTTAAATTATTTTTCAATATATTTATAAGATTTTCAATTATATTTTCTGCTGAATTGCACAGTACACGTTTTCCTTTGACTGTGTCAAAATAATCTGTTGCCATATGATACATTGCATTTCTGAATAAAATAACATCAGATTTTTTTCCTTTGGTTATTTCATTAATATCTGTTATATTACCTAACACAAATTCGCAATTACGCAATTCACCGTCACGAATTTTATATTCTTTTTGTTCTTTAACAATAGGCATTAATAACAATTTATTCAAAAACGCAATAAATTTATTCCCCTCTGTAACAATTTTATCAGCAAATACAGTATCAGTCGGTTCAAAGAACTTATCAAATAGCTGCTTTAACCCTTTTTGCTCTATAGATAGCTTATTTTTTGTTTTGAAAGCAAGAAAAACGTCGCTTAATGCACTTAAATTTGAGCCGGAATGCATGTACTTATATCTTTCAAATGTATATTTACCGCTTTTTGCACTGTCTATAGCTTTTTCACCCACATCAATTCCCAGTATTTTAACTTTATCTTTCATTGCATTCAAAAGTATACCAAGTGATACAACTTCTTCACCCGTAGAACAAGCTCCGGATACTATCCTTATTTCATCTTTATCCTTAAAAAATTTTTCAACATAATCTTTAACAAATTTTAAAGTTGGGTATTCTCGGAAAAAACCTGTTTCATGTCTTAATATTTCAAATCCTTCATTTGGTGTCATTTCTATTTTTAAATGCCCTTTAAACGGTACATTGTTTGATACTTTGGGGCATAAGTTTGTTTTATGATAATTTTTAGTTTGAACATGTTGTATGTTGTCAATTCTACTTATCATTTAGCATTCCTTTATATAATTACACTAAAAGTCTTAAAAAAATATTTTGCTTATTTATTAAGAAATTGTTACATTGATATAGTTAATATTAATTATATATTAACTATTTGTACAAAATACCAAACAAATTGTCTATCATATCAGTTGTGCAATCAGCGCTAAGAGATATTCTGAGTCTTGAAGTTCCGTTAGGAACAGTCGGCGGTCTTATTGCCGGAATATAAAATCCTTCGGCACGAAGTTTTTCGGAT
>CAJOPY010000159.1 GCA_905236505.1 Candidatus Gastranaerophilales bacterium | reverse complement strand
TAATCTTTTCTGCGGAATGACTTTTTGAGATTCCTTGACTCCGTTTAGTTTATTTTATTCATTTCCTTACCTTTTCTGCGGAATGACAAAATTTGTTCTGATTGTTCACCTACTACGGCTCTCCCTCCGGAGGGAGGAAATATTAAGTTTTCATTTTAAAACTACAACTTTTAAAATATTACGTTTTTAATAGTTGATAATTATATCATTATGATATATAATATAAATATATGTATATCGTCAAAAATTTAAAGGACTATCAATTGTCCCATAAGCAAAGGATTTTTGCGGGATATTTGAAGGATAATGTGGATTCGTATGTTTGTTATGAAAAAATAACAAACCGTACCGCTATGAGAAAATATTTTGTTCCGGAATCCGAATATATGGAATATACAACTGCTTTAGCCGAGCCCGCCGAACTTTTAGGAAGAGCTTTTGCAAGTTAGTTCATCAAAATTGTACAAATCACTTTGTATATGTTATCCTCTTTACTAAAGAGGTTAGTATGAAAAAGTTTATTTCCGTTTTATTATTTTTATTTTTATCTGTTAACATGAGTTTTGCAAAAGATTATTCGCTGAAATTTAACGGTGATAAGTATAATCTGCTATACAGCGTTAAAAATAAAGACTTCGGCGGATATCTTAACGAATATTATAAGCGCGGTGAAACCTACAATATATGGTCGGAAATGGTTGCTATTCACCATTTTCCTAACGCTTATTCTCCTATAGACAGGATAAAAGACTTTAGAAACTTTTTAACCGAAATGAATTGCCCGAGTTCTCTGACATTTGACGATAAAAAGAATTCTGCAATTATTGATTTTATTATGATTTATGATAAAAAACTGCCTCTGATTTTGGAATTTAATGTTTTTAAGTATGAAAAATCAAAAAAAAGCGGCTCTGTTGCCGTTCAATATGTTAAAAGATATTCCGCAACCACTACAATGCAGGCGGAAGCTATAAAAAAAGAATTTGAAAAAAATCGCAAGCGTATTTTAAAGAAAATTAAAAAATTTAAATTACCGCCGGTGATTACGGAAGATATTGATAAATGCAAAGTAGATTATGTTTATGAAACCGAAGATGATAATAAACAAATAAAAGATGCTGAAAACATAAATTCCGAAAGTGATGAAAAAGAAGTTTCAGAAGAAACTTTATCCGCCGAAAATCAAGAAATCAAAGACGAAGAAAAAGATAATACAGCTGAAGAAAACGAAATTACAAATGAAACTACGAACACAGAAGAAAAAGAAGCCGTTAATGATGAAATAAATGATGAAATAAACATATTAAACGTATCTGAAAAAGAAAATGAAAATAGTGAAAATTCATCTCATGTTGAAGAAGAAGTTAATGAAGAAGTAAATACTTCTTCTCAGGATGATGAGAGTGAAACTCCGGCTGCGCCGGAAGTTGAAGAACAAACTACAGAAAACTATGTTTCAGCTCCGGTTCCCGATGCAGTTCAAGAAAACACCGAAAAAACTTTACAAAACAAAGACGAAAAAATCAAAAATAAAAAGTCTAAAAAACAAAAAGTTAAAAAAGAAAAAGTAAAGAAAGAAAAATCTTATCAAGTTATAAACACAAAAGATGAGTATTATTCACCCAAAAAAGTAAGAACTGTCAAAAAAGTAAAAGAAAAGCCTTACAAAGTTATTAACACAAAAGACGAGTATTATACTAAAAAAGTAAAATACAGAAAAGTTACCAAAAAAGAAGCAAAAAATCGTGTTAAAAATGCTGAAAAAAATTTAGCGCTGTAACCACCCCCTCACCGAATTCGCAGCCTGTAGGTTGGGTTGGAAAAACAATGCACATTTCCGGCTATGTATGGTCGCGCTTCAACCCAATAATTACTCTGTAGTAATTTACCCCAACCCCTCACCGCATTCGAAGCTTTCGGTCTTACGCCCTCAAACACGACTGCTCCTCACCCGTTGGCAGAAGGAATTTTACACATTTTATTCATTGGAGAGTAATGCTCAAACTCTACAGAACAGTTTCAAATCGTTATTTTGTCAATTCGTATATCTTTTTATACAAATTAATAACCTCCTGAGATTGATTTTTAGGAACAACTATTTTTATCCGAGCATTTAAATCACCATAGCCGGAAGTTTTTGGCAGTCCTAATTGTTTCAACCTCAGTGATTGACCGCTTGATACACCTTGCGGAATTTTTATGTTAATTTTACCGTGAAGAGTTTGTATATCTTTTGAACATCCCAAAACTGCTTCCGGAGGAGTAATCTCAATATCTTTTATAATAGAATCACCGTCAAACTGGTACTCACTGTCTTTAAAATGTATAACAAAATAAAGATCACCTTTTCTTCCGCGATTATCAGACTTACCTTCACCTTTTAATCTTATTTTCTTCCCTTCTTCAACTCCTTTGGGAAGTTTTACTTTTACGGTTTTT
>CAJOPY010000158.1 GCA_905236505.1 Candidatus Gastranaerophilales bacterium | reverse complement strand
TTAACAGTTACTGATTTTGCTTTTTGAGTATATTCAAGTTTATCTTCTCTTGATAACCAGCCAAGACCCATTTCTGTAAAGTTATCGTTTAAGCTTAAATCTTTTTTCATTTTAGAAATAGATACTTCACCTTTTGAATTAAGATAGTTGTAAATTTGACCTGCTGATTCAATAATTTGTTCTTGGATTCCCAATTTTACTTCTTTTGTTCTTGCCATTTTTAATCTCCTTTTAAAATACTTTCTCTTTTACTTTTCGTAAGTTTCCTTACCAACTTATTCTATATAAAATATTATCTTTTTGCAATAGGTTTAAAGTGTTTTTATGATAAAATAGTCTATAAGGAGTATGTTATTAAATTTAATTAAAGTTGAAAATCAGGAACATGCAGTTCTGAATAAATATCTGGAGCTAATCTCTTGTGGCGCAAAGACTTCGGAGATTCTTGTTCTTGTTCAAAATTCTTCCGTAAAAAATAAATTATATGGTCAAATATTAAAAAAAATAAAAATCAATGCAATAAATAAACTAAATATTCATTCTTTTTTTTCAATTGTATATAATACACTTGTTGATAATTGGTGTTTTATTGAAAATTCTGCTGCAAAAAAAAATAATAAAACATTTATTCTTCCGAATTTAGTCGGGTTAGAAATTTCACAATATATTTTAAAAAATATTTTAAAAGAAACAAATGTTAAAGGATATAACTCAAAGCATTCACTTTTACACCAAATTTTCAGAAGATATTCTCTAATTGTTCAAAATAATTTATCTGAAAACGAAGTGAAAGAAAGAGCAAAAATATTAAAAGAATCGTTTGCTGATGATGCTGAAATCATTATAAACAAACTTTTATCCGAAACTTTAAACGAACGCAGTTTGGATTATTTACGACAAACTTTAATATTTAATTTTGTTTATAAGCATACAAATTATTTTAAAGATATAAAATATTTGATTGTATCAGATGCTGATGAAATGACTCCTGCTTGCTTTAAATTTATTGAATATTTAAAACCTCAACTTAAAGATTGGCTGATTTGTTTTGATTCTTTAGGTTCAAGCAGGTGCGGATATTTAAGTGCAGATACTTCAATTGAATATAAATTAAAAAAACTTTTTGAAGAAGATGTTATAACATACAGTGATAAATCAGGAAATGAATTTAAAAACGGGGATATTATTTTTAATAATGTTATGAATAATAAAACAGAAAAATTAGAAAATTTTTCTTTAACTTCTTTATCCAAAAGAGCTGATATATTGGATTTTGTAGTACAAAAAATCAAGTATATTTTAAAAACAAATTCTCCGAATGATATTGCAATAATTACACCTTTACAAGATGATATGCTAAAATACACTCTTCAGGAAAATTTAGGAAAAATATGCAATCTTTTATTTCTTAGCGGTAATGAAAAATTAATTCAAAATTCTCTGGTAAAATCCTGTTTAAATATATTAAAATTAATGCTTGGCATAAAAATAAACGAAATGGAGCTAAGATGCATAATATCAGAATTTATGCAAATTCCGCTAAGATTTTCAAAAGAAATTACGGAATTTTATAAACTGAAAGGTGAACTGCCGGAAAATATTACTTTATATAAAGAACAATATGAAGAATTTTATAAAATATTCAATGATATAAAAAATAAGAATACAAAATTATCACTAAAAGTTTTGGAAGTTTTTAACAGGTCTGTTAAAATTGCCGATAAAACAAAAATTAATAAATTTAATTTTTTTATAAAAGAATTAAGAGATTTTGAAAAAGTTTTCGGTGAAGAATATGTTATTGAACATTCAAAAGAAATAATAACTCAATTTGAAAGTTCTATTATTGCGGAAAATCCAAGTTCCGGATATGAAGTCGGAAAAGAAGATTTAATTATAGCAACTCCTCAGAAAATTATAGATAATAAAATTACTACAAAATATCAATTTTGGCTTGATGTATCACATTCCGACTGGGTAAAAACGGATACGGGTCCTCTCTATAATGCTTGGGTTATGCAGGCCGATTGGACGAAAAATGAATATACAATAGAAGATGATATATATTTAACCAAACAAAAAACCGCAAGAATACTAAGAAAATTACTTTTACTATCTAAAGACTATACTTGGGCACTTTCCAGCTTATTTGATCCATCCGGTGCAGAAAATCTTGGCGGTATTGAGCAGTATTTAAACGGAGAAAATGATACTGAAGAAATATATAGAGCAAAACCTGCTTACACAATTACACCAAGAAAAGACCAACAACCTGTTTTAAATTATAAAAAAGGAATTATGGCCATTTCCGCCGTTCCGGGAGCAGGAAAAACAACGATTTTACTTGCGCTTATAGTAAAACTTATGAAGTCCGGAACAAATCCTGAAAATATATATGTTCTTACATATATGGATTCTGCAGCGAGAAATTTCAGAGAACGAATAAAAAATATGTGTCCTAATTTTTCTAAGCTGCCAAATATAAGTACAATTCACGGACTTGCTTTAAAAATATTAAAAGAAAATGGTAATTACGAAAGGCTTGAGTTAGATTCGGATTTTGAGATATGTGATGATACCCAAAGAATTAAAATTATAAAAAATATATCAGGAAAAAGTACAAAAACAGAAATAGAAGAATTTGACAGAGCAATATCCGTATTTAAGCTACAAGAAGGCAATATAGATACTCCCAGCACCGATAAAAAAGTCTTAAAATTTAAAGAATTCTATAAAAAATATCAGGAAGAATTGAAAGAACTTAATATGATTGACTATGATGATATTTTAATTCTTTCAGTAAAACTTCTGAAAAATAATCCGGATATTTTAAATTACTACCAAAATATCTGCGAATTTGTTATAGAAGATGAAGCTCAAGATTCGTCCTCCGTTCAACAGAATTTAATCTCCCTTTTAAGCGGAAAACATAAAAATCTTATAAGATGCGGAGATATAAATCAAGCGATTACCACAACTTTTTCAAACGCAGATGTTGAAGGTTTCAGAAATTATATAGAAACTGCTGAACAAAAAGTTGTTATGGACCATTCTCAAAGATGCACACAGGATGTTATGACATTAGCAAATGCTCTCGTGGATTGGGGAAACACAATATTACCGAAAGCTTTTTATTTAACTCATATGCAAGGAGTAAAAGGTAAAAATCCAATAACCGAAAAAGCAATTTTTGCAAATGTATACGAAAACAGTTTTGAAGAAAAAAGCTTTATACTAAAAGAAATAAAGAATATTCTTACCCAAAACAAAAATGCAACAATCGGAATTCTTTTAAGAAATAATTATCAAGTGGCATCTTGGACTTCATTTATTAATGATTCCGGTTTAAAAACCATTACCAGAAGTGAATCTTTAGGACAAAAAGGCGTATTTAATACAATATTTTCAATATTAAAATTTATACAAGCTCCTTTTGATAATGAAACAGTTGCTCAAACCTATGAAACATTGAGCGATTTGGGATTTTACAAACAAAGATTGCAAATGTACATAAGAGAATGCGAAACTCCTTTTATACAAAAAAATATAAATGATATTGAACAGGATTCATTGTCCCAATTTTTATGGGATATGCAGTATTGGCTAAATTGCTCCGCTCTTTCTCCTGACGAATTAGCAACAAAAATCGGGCTTTATTACTACACAAGTGATATTGAAAAATCAAATGTTTATCTTATTGCCATTTTAGTAAAACGGCTTAATTCATCAGCCGATTACGATTTAACTCTTCAAAGACTTGAAGAACTTTCAAAACGGCCGAGTTTAAGCGGATTTAAATTCTTTTCGGAAGAAGAAGATAAAGATGCAGTGAAAGGTAAAGTACAAATTATGACTCTGCATAAATCAAAAGGAGATGAATTTGATTATGTATTTTTACCGGAAATGAGTGAAAAATCGCTATCTATAGATATATCCAAATCAAAACTTAAATCTTCATCTTTATTCATGGAAGAAATTAAAAGTTTTAATCCCAATTACAAACAAAAAGATGAAAATGAACTAAAACAATTTAACTCCGAAGAAAATTTACGTCTTTTATATGTGGCAATCACAAGAGCTCAACAAAAATTATATATAACAACTTCAGCTAAAACAAAAGCTTTCGGAAAAGAATTACCGCAAGAACCGAGTATTATTTTTGAAACTATATTGTAAATGATGAGATTGACAAAATAAATTATTTCGGCCATAATGTTTCTATGGATAGAAACATTATGGCCGAAATAAATACTATATCTTATATATTAGCAAAAGAGTGTAATGCTGAAAAAATAAAAAATTTTATTATTGAAATGCTTACAGAATCCGAATGTGAAACTTTATCAAAACGATGGCAAATCCTGAATATGCTTTGTGAAGGAAAAACTCAGCGTGACATAGCAAAAGAATTGAAAGTAAGTTTATGCAAAGTTACAAGAGGCTCTCAAATTCTTAAAAATAAAAATTCAGTGATTAGTAAATATTTGATAAAGGAGATTAATAATGGAAACAAAAAAATATAATATTCAACCTGATAATGATGGTTTTTACGGGATATACGGTGGACAAATTGTACCAGATTGCCTTAAAAAAGAATTTCAACAAATAAACGATGCGTTTTTTTTCTGCAAAAATAACACAGAATTTAATAATGAATTGAGTTATTTACTTAAAAATTATGCCGGAAGACCTTCTCCTGTTTATTTTGCAAAAAACTTGTCAGAAAAATATAATACAGAAATATTTTTAAAACGAGAAGATTTAAATCATACAGGCGCTCATAAAATTAATCATTCTTTAGGAGAGGCTCTTCTTGCTAAAAAAATGGGTAAAACAAAATTAATAGCCGAAACCGGAGCCGGACAGCACGGTGTTGCAATTGCAACAGCAGCTGCTATCACGGGACTTAAATGTGATATTTATATGGGTGAAGTTGATATAGTAAAAGAAAAAACGAATGTTGACAAAATGAAAATTCTGGGCGCAAATGTTATATCAGTAACGCATGGAACAAAAACTCTCAAAGAAGCAGTGGACTCGGCTTTTGATGCATACATACAAGAATATCCGAAAGCAATGTATGCTATAGGTTCTGCAGTAGGTCCTCATCCATTTCCAATGATAATAGAGTATTTTCAATCTATTATAGGAAAAGAAGCTCGTGCACAATTTTTAGAACAAACAGGACAACTTCCTGAATGTATAATTGCATGCGTAGGCGGAGG
>CAJOPY010000157.1 GCA_905236505.1 Candidatus Gastranaerophilales bacterium | reverse complement strand
GCAAAAAATTTAGGAATAAATTTTTACGAAGCATCTATCCGGCCAATGATTAATACGACAACAGAATGTTTTGAAGAATTATTTAAAAATGTAGAAAAAAAGTGGGATGTAAGATACACAAATTCTTTTACGGCTGATAATATACAAGCCAGAGCGAGAGCAATGTATTTGTGGGGAATTAGTAACGAATTTTCCTCGTGTATTCCTATTGCAACATCTGATAAATCGGAATTATACATGGGTTATGCAACAATTAACGGTGATATGTCAGGAGGTTTTGCGCCAATTGCGGATGTTCCCAAGACAAAATTATTTGCATTTGCAAAATGGCTAAATGATAACAGGCCTGTGAAAAATGCTATTCCTAATTCCGTTATATTAAAAAAACCCGGAGCGGAACTTGCGATAGATCCTAAAACAGGAAAACCTTTAATCGCGGAAGATGCTCTTATGCCATATGAATTTTTAGATGAAATTATTTGGCGTATAGAAAACAAAAATGAATCATATCAGGAATTATTGAAAGCCGAATTTGTTTATGAAAAACATCAAAATGTAACAATTGCACAAAAAGAAGAGTGGTTAGACAAGTTTTATCGCAGAATGTCATTTGCGCTGTATAAGTGGTCTATATTGCCCCCGTCTGTTATAGTTGAAGCACGCTCAATTAATAAATGCGACTACAGGCAGCCTATTACATCATCAGGTATCAATTATAAAGGTGTGAGTGATGATTATATATCAAATGTTTTATAATTTATTTTTCTAAAACACTTTCTCCTGCAATTTTTTCACCTTTAATAATATATCTTGCATATTCAGTTTTCATCAAATGGTTGTCAATAAGTGAATATGATTCAAGACGCAGTGTATTAATTCCGCTAAAAGAGTTATTTTCCAATCTTATTGAAATTGTATCCGTAAGTATTTTATTATCATACGGAGCTTGCTTAGAAAAAATTATAAGATTACCTTCAACTGTTTTAAGTGATATTTCGGCATTCGCTCCGGTGAAAGGGTTATTAAGAGTAACGGTATCTCCTATTCTTGATAGTGTCCACATATCAGAACTTTGCGGTTTGAACGTTCTGTAACTGTTAGTGTCATCAAGTTTGGCAGTTACTCTCCAACTCCCATAAAATGCTTTTGGTATTTCATTTACGGAAACTCCTGTAGAAAGTGTATACGTTTCTTCACATCTGCAATTCGGAGTTATACAGAAAGCAAGCAAAAAAAACAGAAATGTTATAAAAAATTTTTTCATAACATTATTATAACAATATTTATCAAAAAATCTATGCGAATTATAAATTATTTGATAATCTTAAGTCTTCGGTTCGGTTCATCACCTAAAGAAACGCTCTTAAATCCGTATTGTTCAACAAGTTCATGCTGCAATTTTCTTATTTGTTGATTTTGAGGTAAAAGTTCAATCTCAGGTGCTCCTTCTTGCATCTTTTTTATGCCGGCTTTTGCTTCATCAAGGGCTAATTCTGTTTCATCTTTAAAATTGGTTGTTATATCAGTATCACCTGGCTGAATATCTAATGCATCTTTTAAAACTTTTTGAATTTGAGCCATAGAGTTAGTTTTTACATAAAATACCCGAACTCTATATTCTTGAGCACTGCTAAGAATTTTGGCTCCGCCTTTAGCAAAATTTTTGTGTGCTATTATTATATCCGAATCTTCAATATTTCTTGTTATTTCTACATTTAAATCTAATCTTTCAATGATTTTTTCAACAATAGTTCTTGAAACAGCATACAAATATACTTTTTTGAGAGGTTTTACCTTTTCAACATAATCGTGGCGTGAGAATGAGAAATTCATACTGTTATCTTTGGCGGTTTGAATTTCGGTTTTAGTTTCGGATATAACTTCCTTTGCATTATCTGCGATATTCTGATTAGGTATTGAATTTGTTTTTCGTATTTCAGGACGGATAGGCCACCCTCTTAATATATAATCAACAGCTTCAGATGTATTTTTATATACAGCCAAAGTATCTCTGTCGGTTATTTCAATGACTATATCAAATGTAGGTTGTTTTTCTCTTTCAAGAACAGTTTTTTGTGTAGCTCTTCTTTTGGCTTCATCATCTCCCAGTGTTACGGATTGAATTCCTCCGACCAAATCTGAAAGCGTCGGGTTTTTGATTAAACTTTCCAGGCAATTGCCATGTGCTGTTGCAATAAGCATAACACCTCTTTCTGCAATTGTTCTGGCAGCTTGCGCTTCAGCTTCTGTTCCTATTTCGTCTACAACAATAACCTCAGGTGTATGGTTTTCAACAGCCTCAATCATAATATCTTTTTGAAGTTCAGGCTGAGCAACCTGCATTCTGCGTGAAGCTCCGACAGCCGGATGCGGAACATCACCGTCACCTGCTATTTCATTAGAAGTATCAACTATGACTACTCTTTTACCGAGTTCATCTGCAACAAGTCTTGAGATTTCTCTGAGTTTTGTAGTTTTTCCGACTCCCGGAGGTCCTAAGAAAAGTATACTTTTTCCTTGCGTGCAAATATCTTTAATGCACGTAATAGTGCCTGTAACAACTCTTCCAATACGGCAAGTCAGTCCTATAACTTTCCCTTGACGATTTTTTATTGCACTTATTCTGTGTAATGTACCGGGTATTCCTGAACGATTATCGTGTGTAAATTCTTGAATTCTGGCTGTTACATACTTTATGTCATCATCATTAACAACGTCTGTTTCAAGTTTTTCAATTTTGCCTCCGGCGTGTCGTACTTCAGGAATTCGTCCAATATCCAACACCAATTCTATCACATCATTTAATCGCTCTTGCGTAAGATGTGAAACTACCTTTGGGGGCATAACATCTAAAAGTTTTTCGAGGTCATTTTGAAATTCGTAACTGCTCATCATTCTTATATAAAATGCCTTTCTGCACATGCAACCGGCTGACTGTTGTTCAAACGTGATCTCCTAATATCATTATATCATATTATTACCCTTAAATTTCTATTTTGTCACGTATGTAAAGAAATATTAAGTTTACATATGTTGTATAAATTTTGTTTTTGATTATATCTGTCGTATAATCGTTTTATGACTGTGTATTTTTACTATGGGGAAGAAGATTTTAATATTGATTTAGAGATAAGTGAGATGAAATCAAAACTAAATAAAGATTTTATTTCAATGAGTTATCATCAATATGACAATCCTGATTATCAAACACTTATTACTGTCCTTAGAACGCCGCCGATGATGTTTGGAAGAATGCTAATTGTGATAAATTCGGAAGGGTATTTTTCAGGTAATAAAAATTGGTTTACAGATGAAGAGCTTAAAGATATAGAAGATGCATTAACAAACTGTCACGAGTCTTTAGATATTGTTTTTTCTGCTAAATTCCCACGCGGAGAGGGTAAAAAACCTGATTCAAGAAGAAAACTTTTTAAAATTCTCTCTAAATTTAATATAAAGGAATTTCCACTGATTAGTATTTTTAAAACATCGGAAATATCAGCATGGGTTAATAAAAGAGCAATGATGAAGGGCATTTCTATATCAAATGACGGTATGGAGTGTTTAATAGAACAAATCGGAAATGATTTACGTCAATATAATATTGAATTAGATAAATTACAGCTTATAGCTTATCCTGAAAAAATAGTCACAAAAGAAATGATAGAAGATGTTTGTATATCAAATCAGGATTTATTTAATATAACAAATTTCTTAATGAAAAATGAAAAGGATAAAGCTGTTTTGGAATTTAAAAAGTTAACGGATAAAAAACATCCGCTGGAGATATTAAGTGCTATACAGACTATGCTAAGGCAGTGGATTATTATCAAAATTAAAGCATCATCATCTCCGCAGGAAATAATGAAGTTGACCGGAATCAGAAATGAGTATCGCCTAACAAATTTAAAACGCGAATTAAAAAATATAAATGTAGCTAATTTAGTGAGATTAAAAGAAAATCTTTTTGATATTGAATACAGATTGAAGATAGGGAGTGTTAACGATATAGAGTCGGAGGTTGAGTGTGCGCTTATCAAATGATTATCCTTTTTTAACAAATTATTTTACAAAAGCTCTAACTCAATCAAATAGGGCTATTCCTCAAAGTATACTGTTTTATGGCAGCGATTTAAACGCTCAATATATTCTTGCAACAGAAATCGCTCGTTTATTAAATTGCAGAGAAGGAAAGAAAGATGATTGTGACTGTATAAATTGCAAATGGATAAAAGACGGTTCTCATCCTGCAGTGCTAACCATATCAAAATATGATAATAAACCTGAAGATGATGAGTCAAAAACTGTAATATCAGTAAAACAATCTCAAATGATTAAGGAAATGCTTGTTGTATCCTCTGATTACCACAGAGTTTTTATATTTTGTGATAAAGATAATGACGGTAATATATTGGGTTTAAATTCGGTAAATTTTCAGAATAAAACTGCAAATTCATTGTTAAAAGTAATAGAAGAACCTCAGCCTGATAATACTTTTATATTTTTAGCGCGAACTCTAAAAGATGTTCTTCCCACTATAATATCTCGTTCTCAATGTTTTTTTGTTCCTTCACGAAAAGAGGTCAGTTATAATTATTCCTGTATAGACGGAATTTTTACCGAGTATTATAACTATGAAAGAGGGGATGTTTTTGATGTATCTCAAAAACTTCAAGATTTATCAAAAGAATTTTCGCCGGAGATGATATTAACAAGTATTCAAAACTATATTTTATGTGTATTAAAATCAAATCCGAAAAAAATTGATTTTATCAATCATATAAAAGTTATAGAAAATGCAAAAACGCAATTAAGATTGGGGATGAAACCTGCTAATATATATGATGATATTTGTTTGAAACTAATAAAATAGGGTTTTGTTGTAAATATTAAAATAATATTATTTTATTTAATTTCTATCTGCTTGCATTTTGAAATCCATTGTTTTAAAATATATGCAGGTAAAAGTTTGCTATAAAGGTGGTGAAAATATAAATGGCAGAAGTTAAAGTTGGCGAAAACGAAAGCATAGAAAGCGCTTTAAGAAGATTTAAGAAAAAAATTCAAAAAGCAGGTATCTTATCAGAAGTTAAAAAACGTGAAAGATATGAAAAACCAAGCGTAAAGAGAAAACGTAAGTCAGAAGCTGCTCGTAAACGCAAAGTATAAAATAAATAAAAAATTCGGTCTTTAATAAAAGGCCGAATTTTTTATTGTATTAATATAAAATGTGATTTAATGTATATAAATCGTAAATTTGACTTATTAACCCAAAATGGATTATTATAAAACAAGCGTATGTCCAAAAATTATTTAAAAAAGAATAAGAAAGAGTCATTGATTTCAAAGTTAGTTAATTTTGTACTAACTATATTTTTGGCATTTATTATCGGTTCGCAAATGTGTACAGCGGCTAATAATAATTTAAGAATTGCACAAGTAAGTGATGCTCATTTTTCTTCGTATGAAGAAAATACTTCATATAAGTTATTGAAGCATTCAGGAGAGCTCTTAGATGATGTTATTTCTCAAATAAATACATCCGGTTCTTATGATTTTGTCATGTTTACTGGAGATTTGATTAATACACCAAAAATATCCGAACTGGAAATATTTCTATCTCATGCTGATAAATTATTATACAGTTGGTACGCAATTATAGGGAATCATGATATATGTATAGACGGTCCGCTCACGAAAGAAAAATTTATATCTGTTTTGGGCGAAAATAATTCAAAGATGAAAAATAAAAAAACATATTATGCATTTACTCCAAAGAGGGGGTACCGTGTAATATGTTTGGATTCTATTATTGATTATAAAATAACAACAAATGGCGAAATTCCTCAAGAAGAGTTGAATTGGCTAAAGGAGGAATTAAATAATCATCCGAATGAAACACTGGTTGTCGCAACTCATGTTCCTATAGTAGAACCCTTTTCAAGCCCAAATCATAAATTATGTAATAATTATGAAGTAAGAAAACTTTTAAAATCTCATAAAAATCCAGTTATTATACTTCAAGGGCATTATCATGCGGCAAGAATAACCCAAGATGACAATTTATTGTTTGTATCTTGTCCTTCGCTGGTAACTTATCCAAATGCGTTTAGAGTTATTAATATAAATACAAATAAGAAATCTGTAAAAATAGATGTATATTTAAAAGAAACAAACTTAAAAGAAGTTCAGACGCATGCTAAAATCAGGCTTATGGGGACACAATTGCTCTATGGAGAGGAGTCTGACAGAAATGGCAGTTATGAATTAAGAAGGGAAGAATAATGGACGAATTTAAAATAAAATTCAGAGGTGTAAGAGGAAGTTATCCGGTTGCTGATAAAAATTTTTTAAAGTATGGTGGTAATACAGCTTGTGTCGAAGTTCATGCAGGCGGTCATCTTATTATTTTGGACGCCGGAACCGGGCTTATAAGTCTGGGAAATGAATTAATGCAAAAATATATAGAGTCGGGAACGACGATTACTGACAGAACACCGGTCAGATGTTCAATATTATTAAGTCATATACATTTAGACCACATTCAAGGTTTTCCGTTCTTTAGACCTTCTCACCTTGCTTCTACCAAAATGAGTTTGCTTGGCGGAGTTAATTATAATGAAACATTGGAACAAGAACTTGCAAAATTGTTGTTTACAAAGTCATTTCCTTTAGATTTGGGGGATATTGCAGCAGATTTAAAAATAATTGATTTAAATGAAACAAATTATATAATATTTAAGAATTCAGAAATGCCTGAAGTAATACGTGTAAATAATTTAAAAGAGGGTGATTATACAGATGAAGATGTAGTTATAACTTGTTATAAATCATATGCACATCCTCAAAATGGGGTTTTTGTATATAAAATTGCTTATAAGGGGAAAACGCTGGTTTATGCAACTGATAAAGAAAGTTATCCGGGCGGTGATAAAAAACTTGTTAAATTCGCAAAAGGGTGTGATTTAATAATACATGATGCCCAATATAGCACAGAAGATTATTTAAGCATATATGTACCTAAACAAGGTTTTGGTCATTCAACATTTGAGATGGCATTGGATTGCAAACATCAGGTAGGCGCGAAAAAAATGGTATTTTTCCACTATGATCCCGGATATAGTGATGAAAAATTGGATGCCTTAGCGGAAGAATACGCTTCTGACGATGCAATATTTGCATATGAAGGTCTGGAAATTGACCTTATGAAAGACTAAATACTATTTGCTTTCTATT
>CAJOPY010000156.1 GCA_905236505.1 Candidatus Gastranaerophilales bacterium | reverse complement strand
TTGTTTATGTAAAAATAAATAAGGTGCGTCATTATGGCGCACCTTATTTTTATTATAAATTTTAATTACGTGTTTATAATTTAAAATATGTGATAAAATATTTATAATCAAATACAAAAAATATGTGTAATTAAAGCAGGAAATTAAAATGTACAAGTGTAAAGAATGCGGTGCGGAATATAGCGAAAAACCTGATTATTGTGATTGCGGAAATGATGAATTTTGTGAAGTTGTTTCTCAAAAAGACAGCGATTTGTTTAATACTGTAAAAGAAGAAATAAAACCGACAGAAAAACCGTCACCAATGCCTGCGGAAAATTATGCAAAAATAATGTCCGGTAATAGAGATAATATTCAAATAAGTCCGATATCTTTAATTGTTTTTTTGTTATGTGTATTGTTATCGTTTTATGTTATATTTTTTGCGTGGAACTCTACTGATACTAATGTAGTAGATATACCAAAAGAAGAATATAAAACTACAAGCAATATTCCGTCAATAGAAAAATTTTGGGATAATACGTTACCTGTTGTTGAAAAAAAAGATAAAGATATTAGTGAACAAACTAAAATAAATAAAATTAATGAAGTAACAGATATAAAAAAACAGCCGCAGCAAATAAAAACTCCGCCTGCTGCACAAAAACAAATAACTCCTAAAATAACAAAAGTTCCTCTTACAAAAATACAAACTCCGGTAAAAAAAACAGCCCCAAAAGTGAATAATTCAAATACTGAAATAAAAAAAATAACAAAAGAAGATGAATTAAAAAAACAGAAAGAGGAAGCAAAAAAAAGAGAACAGGCTGAAAAAGAAGCTTTAGAAAAAAAACTTGCAGCAGAAAAAGCAAAGCTTGAAGCAGAAAAAAAAGCAAAAATAGCAACGGAAGAAGCAAAGAATCGTAGTGCACTACTGCAGGAATATAATTCATATAAATCAAAATTAAGAAATACTATAGGCCAAAAAATTGATTTTACAAAAGTTATAGGTGACGGAGCTTGTACGGTTTCTTTTAAGATTGACTCAAACGGAAAATTGGTAAACCGTTCGTTTTCAAAGCAATCCGAAAACATAACTCTTAATGATGCAGTGTACAGAGCAGTAATGCAAACCCCTTCTTTTAACCCTCCTCCTGAGGGATATAACAATGAAACATTAAACCTAAACATTAAATTTTATAACGGGAATTTTGAAATTTCTATTCTATAGATATAATACAAAAAATTACTTTACTGTCTGATTTTGTTGTAATATAATAAATATATAGATGAAGGGGAAGGTATGAATAATCAAAAAATTGCTGTTATCGGAATGGGGATGTGGGGCAAAAATATTGTCCGTAATTTTTATAATTTGAATGTATTGGAATATGTTTGTGATTTGGACGAAGAGTCTTTAAAAACCGTAAGGGAACAATTTCCCGGAGTTAAAACAACAAAAGACTTTAGCGATATTATTAATAATCCTGAAATAACAGGTGTTGCGGTTGTAACTCCAAGTCATACGCACTTTAAAATTGTAAAAACAATGCTTGAAGCAGGAAAAAATGTATATGTAGAGAAACCGATTTCAACAGTTGCAGAAGAAGCAAGACAATTGATGGAACTGGCGGAATCAAAAAACCTTGTATTAATGGTAGACCATCTTCTTCTTTATCATCCGGCGGTAAACAGGTTAAAAATGCTTATAGAAGAAGGTGAATTGGGTGAAATAGTTTACGCACAAAGTGACAGATTAAATGTTAATTATCACAAGAATGACAGGAGCGTTATGTGGGATTTAGCTCCCCATGATGTCGCGATGGTCGCATACGTAACAGGTAAAAAACCTTTAAAAGTAATCTCTGCAATAGGTGCATCTTCAGAAAGAAATAATATAATGGATATAACACATTTGGGAATAGAGTTTGAAGACGGTGTTATAGCTCACATTTCAGACAGTTGGATTACCCCTCAAAAACACGTTAATTTACTTGTAAGAGGAACAAAAGCTACTGCGATATTTGATGATTGTGCTCCGACAGACAAGCTTAAGGTCTATGACAATTTTATTCCGGCAAATACACAAAACGTGTCTTTGGATTATTTGGAAATGGAACCTCTAAAACTTGCATGCCAACATTTTGTAAATTGCATTGCAACGGGACAAAAAGCCCGCTCTGACGGTGCTAACGGATATGAAGTTGTTAGTATATTGGAAGAAGCAGAGCGTATTATGCTTGGTTCAAAAAAAGAGGAACTGGATAAAACCGATTTTGCTCTTTCCAGAATGAAAGTGTAGTTGTAAATTTATTTATAAGGTCCTAAAATTAGGTTACAATCATAAAAAAAAAAGAATTTGAACAGGTTGGGTGAAACCCGAAAACAAATATAAGGGGAGTTAAAATGGCTAATTTTATTTCAATAATCAGAATTTTTATAATGTTTTATGCTGTATATCTTATATATACTCAACAAGGAAATACTCAAGCATATGTATGGGCATTAGTTTTTACAATATTAGCATTTGCTCTTGATGGTGTTGATGGCTGGGTTGCAAGAAAATTT
>CAJOPY010000155.1 GCA_905236505.1 Candidatus Gastranaerophilales bacterium | reverse complement strand
GCCTTTTTAATTATATTTTTATATTATAAATATATTCATTTTGTGTAGAATCTACGATTACGTTTACGTTCTCATCAGATGGTGTGTATTCTTCAAAACGTGCACTCATAACGCTAACTTCCCCGTTTATGCTTTCTTTTGTAATGGTATGATTTTTTTTGTCAAGTATCAAATAAGCATCGGTTCTGTAAGATCCGTTAATAAAATCTTCTTTTCTGTAAGTCATGTGTCCCGTATCCGATATTCCGAGCGGAACCAGGTTTATTGCAGAATCAGTAATTGTATTTATTATTGAAAATCCGTTGTTTTCTCTTTTTTTAGCAATTATTGCATCATAATTTGATACAGAATAATTTAGTAAATTTACATCGTAGCAATTGCAATTTATCGTGTCAGAAAACAGCAAATCTTTTCCTTGTAAAATATAATGTGAAGATTTATTATTATTTTTATTAATAACGGAAAATCGGTATGTTTTATCAGGATTTATGTTCTCATAGTTTATTCCGAGTGCGGAAAAAAATTTTGTAATATCTTTGTTTAGAGAATTATTTTTGATGAATTCTTTTTCGGTTTTAGGTTCAGTTTCGTGAATGTTTACAGAATCGCATTGAGAGTGTAAAATTCCGCTCCCAAGTATTGTTATAATTCCGCATGTTTTAAAAAAGATGCTTTTAGGATTATTTTTAAAACACATATTATCGGTTTTATTATAAACCGGCTTGTTGTATGAGTTAAGAAATTGAATTTTCAAAATGACATATCCTTATATATTAAGTATAAAAACTGTAAAAATTTAATTTGCCATTATTTTAATGCAAACATATATAATTTTATTCAAAAAAATACCTACCTAAAAAAATAGCCATGTGACTTATACAAATATAATTAAATTTTAGTTTTAATATAATTATTAAATCTTTTTCATACTTCCAGCTATTCTTAATTCCAAACGGAGAGAGCAGTATTTAGTCTAATTATAGGCAAATAAAACTTTCTCCTTTTTTTTGTGAAGAGCGGATATGTAAATAAAAAAGGTTTTCCTATTTAGCAGTTTTTTTTGATAATAAATAAGCTATGCATCTTTCTAATTAAATAAATATATGATATACTGTAACTGTAGTAAAGGGGAGGGTAATAAATGGCAAATCCTATTCTTAATCAAAATAATTTTAATTCTCAGGAAAGAGTTTATGAAGGCGGAATGATGACCGTAAACGGTACAATTCAAATAACCGCATTTATAGGTATAATTCTGGTTGTAGCGGCTGCCGTTGTTTGGGGAAAATATATGGCAGGATATACTGATTTTGCGACAATGTTGACCGGTGGCGGAGCGATAATAGGTTTCATTTTGGCTCTTATTATATCTTTTACCAGAAACAAGTATCTTGTTCCTGTTTATGCAGCTTGCGAGGGTTGCGTTTTAGGCGGTATATCAGCAGTTATGGAAACAGAATTTCCCGGAATTGTAACACAGGCTGTAGCCGGTACATTTGCTGCATTATTTGCAATGCTTATTTTGTACAGATACAGAATTATTCAAGCAACAGATAAATTCAGAAGTGTCATATTTATAACAACGTTGTCTATAGCTGTAATTTATTTGGTAGATTTGGTAAGCAGATTGATATTTCATCTTCATGTTCCGCTTATCAATTCATCATCACCGGCAGGAATACTTGTTAGTGTAGTTATTGTCGCAATTGCTGCGTTAAATCTTATATTGGACTTTGATTTTATAGAAAAAGGCGAACAAATGATGTTACCGAAAGATTATGAATGGTACGGTGCATTCGGACTTATGGTTACACTTGTTTGGTTGTATCTTGAAATATTGAGGCTTCTTTCAAAGATAAACAGAAAATAGTAAAAATATAAAGTTGGCTTATAAAAATGTTAAATATGACAAATCTTATATGTTTTATAACGGGAGGTTTTCTGACCGGAATTGTTGTTTGCTTTTTTGCTGAAAAAAAACTTTCTCATATAAAAGAAAAATATATCAAACTAAAGGCTCAAACAAAAACGTCTGAAGAATTCAGAGAAACAATAAGGCAGGATTTTATAAATTTAGCTTCAGAAACGATAAAAAACGAGCAGGAAGATTTAAGAAAGCAAAACCGCGAGTCGCTGGAAGAAAAACTATTTCCTTTGTCTAAAGATTTAAAAGAATTCAGGGAAAAATTGGAAAAATTTAATATCTCCGGAATTGAGAATACGACAAAAATAGTTGAACAAATAGGAGCGTTAGAAAAAAACAACAAAGTAATAGAACAGGAAGCAAAAAACCTTGTTGATGCGCTAACTAAAAATCAGAACATAAAAGGTGCTTACGGGGAAAGTCTTTTGGATACAATTTTGCAATCTTGCGGAATGCAGGAGGGAATACATTACACAAAGCAACTTGTAACAACATCTGAATCTTATAATGAAACTCTTCATACAATACGTCCTGATGTAGTCTTAAATCTTCCGGATAACAGACATGTAATAATTGATTCTAAAGTAACTCTGAAAAGTTATCTTGATTATATAAATGATGAAACAAAATTAAAAGAGTTTAAGAATGAAGTAAAAAAACGCATATCGGATTTATCTTGTAAAAATTATCAGTATGCAGAAAATTTATATCAGCCTGATTTTGTTTTAATGTACATGCCGGTAGAAACATCTGTTAATATATTATATCAAGATTACGAATTGATACAAAAAGCATACAATTCTAATGTAATAATAGTAGGAACTTCATCACTTTTAACAACCTTAAGACTAATTAATCAGCTTTTTGCTCAACAAAAACAAAATGAAAACGTATCTAATATTGTAAAAGCCGGAACGAATCTTTATGAAACATTTGTTCAATTTTGTGAGGAATTAACAGAAGTACAAAAACGGTGTGAAAATGTGTCAACTCTTTTAATGAGAACGATAAACCGATTTAAACGAAATAATAAAAATAAACCGGGTTTATTTTCTCAAATAGAAGCACTGAAAGAATATGGTATAACCTCTGCAAAACAAATACCTTCTGAATTTTTTGAAACAACGTTTGAGGGAGTAAATATGGCAAATGAGAACGGAGTAATAAATGACTAAAATTTTGGTAATAGACGATGATAAAGCAATAAACGAACTTGTAAAAATAAACTTAGAACTTCAAGGGTACGAAGTAACTCAAGCGTATAACGGCACGGACGGATTTGCCGTTGCGAAGCAAGAAGAACCTTCGCTGATTGTTTTAGACGTAATGATGCCGGAAGTAGACGGGTATACGGTTGCTCAGAGAATTCGTCAATGTCCTGAAATAGCGGAAACCCCGATTATTATGCTTACTGCTCTTTCTCAATTAAATGACAAAGTAAACGGGTTTAATATAGGTGTAGATGATTACCTTACTAAACCGTTTGAAATAGACGAATTGATTGTGCGTGTGAGGGCTCTTTTAAAACGGACAAAACAAATTCCAAAGTCTGCTTCAGTAAGAGAATTACTTTCATATAAAGAAATTACACTTATTCCTGAATCATACAGTGTAAAAATAAATGATAAAATACAAAAACTTACTCCGATAGAATATGATATATTTAATTTGTTATTCCAAAATCACGGAAATATGGTATCCGGAGCGAAACTTCTTAAAGAAGTTTGGGGATATGATCCGGACGATAATGTTGAAACAATACGTGTACATATAAGACATTTACGTTCAAAAATAGATAAAATATCCGACGGAAAACAGTATATAGAAACAATATACGGCGGCGGTTATAAATTAAATGTATAGTTTTGTAACAAAATTTTTAACAACTGAAATTCCATCTTAATTTAAAACTTTATATAAATGTGAGAGAGAGCAAGAGTAAAATATTAGAGTATGTATTAAGATGGAGATTTTTAAATGCCTCAACAAAAATTATGTGTATCCGTACCTATTGAGCTTAGATGTTATCAAAAAATAAAGGACATGATAACAGAAACAAATTTGCCTGAAAAAGAAAATGAATTTGGAATAAAAATAGTAAAAAATATTTTAGGAGCAATAGATTTTGTTGCATATTATTCCGATACGGGAGATTTATTAAAGCGAGTTTATTACAAAGGCACAGATGCCGTAAAAGTACGACATTACAGAAACTCATATTTATATTTGGAAGAAGATTTTTCCGGAAAACTAATGATAAAAAAACGTATTTACGACACCGGAGGAAATATTCTTACTCAATATCAATATAAATATAACAGAAACGGTGAAGTCACAGGAATAGAAAAACATACAAATAAAAACAAGTATTACGTTGAATATGGTTATGACGAATTAAAACGTGTAAATGCAAGGAAAATTTATATAAATAATGCTTTAATAAACGAGCAAAAATACAGATATGACATACTTGACAGATTGGTAGATTATCAAGACAGCAGTCAGCATGTGCACGTGAATTTAATAAGTCAAAATAACGAATTATTAAGTTATGTTGTAAAAGACAAACTGGGTAACGAAATAAAAATAGAAAACTACTTTAAAAATTCAGAGTATGTAAATACTGATATATCAATGAACGGACATAATATCAGAGTAAAAGATATAAGTTATGCAGATAATGTAGTATTAAAAAAGCCGTATACAACAGAAAGCGACTTGGAACTTGTAGTATCGGAATTGTACACAAAACCCGAAATGTGCCAAACAAAGAGAAGTTGCAAAGAAGATTCCGTTGTTTCTCAAATCAATGAAGAAGCAAAAAAGCCGATATTACCCATATCTGTAAGAAAACGACTTCTTTTTAATCCGAGTTAATATTTTACAAATAAATATAATTATTGTATAATAAACCTGTTGAGAGATTATCAGGAGGTTTATATGAAAGAAGAGTTTACAACAAATGCACGCAGATGGTATGATAAAGATCCTGTCTTATCTTCAGCTATGAAAACCTTAGAAGAATCTGATGATGAAACACAAATAAAAGTTGCACTAAATTTAATAAAAATTATTACAGAACATCATTTGACAACAACAGAATATGAATCCGTAGAGGATATTGTATCAGCAACAGAAGATGTATTAGACGATTCAAAACACGGACGTTGGTATGATTTAGACGGTACATTAAGAACAGCAATAAGTTTGTTACAAAATTGTCCTGAAGATACAAGAAAAATAATAGCAAAAGAAATGGCAAAAAATGTTATAGAAACAATAAAAAAAGAAGATCAGGACGACGTTGATGATGTTGAAATAGAAGTACCTGAAGAATAGTTGATTAGCGAATCGGGCGGAGCATGCTCCGCCCGATTTGTTATTGTGAGTTTAAAACTTGTTATTGTAAGTTTAAAACGCAAATAATTTGAGTATTTCAAAAAGTAAATAGTTACCGATACTATATTAGTATTTCTTTTTCGTTTTTGTACGTTACATAGCCTAAAGGAGAAGACGGGGGCTTTTTTAGGTTTTTTGCTTTTGTATAAATCACACTTATTTTAGATGGTTGCTTTGCTGAAGAATATATTCTTGCTAATTTTGCACATTCAAATATTGTATCTTCTTCGGGATCTTTGCCGTTTGTTTTTAACAAAACGTGCGAGCCTGCACAAATTCTTGTGTGAAACCAATAGTCATCATCTTTTGCTAATTTTGAAACAATAATATCGTTTTGTTTATTATTTTTCCCTATATATACTTCATATCCGTTTATATTAATTTTTTCAATAACGGACATTTTTTTGTTTTTTTCTGTTTTTGTTTCAAATATTTCAGAGGATATTTCTTCCAAGTCGTTCAACGAGTCGGAGCTTTCTATACTGTACAAAATATTTTCATAATATTCTTTTTTTATATATAAATCATTTAATAATTTTTCTGATTTTTCATTTGTAATTTTGGATTTTGAATATAATTTATAATATCTGCTTGCATTTTCACTCAAAGTTTTGGTTTCATCAAGTTCAATAGTAATATCGCACCCGGTATTGTAATCACAAAGTGTTATTGTTTTTTTGTAATCGTATTCTTTTTTGTATATATTTGCTGTAAGAAGTTCCCCGAATAACTTATATTTTTCTGTGTTATTTCGTTTTTTTCTAAGCAGAGATATTTTTGATATTGCAGAAAGCGTCTTTTTTAATTTGGAATTAATCGCATCTTGCAAAATAATTTTTTCATTTTTTAAAATAAATTTCTGTTGAAAATCAGAATAATAATTATCCAACATCTCATTTACAGAGTTTTGTGCGGAAGAGTCAGGTATTAATTCCGAAAAAAGAGTGTACTTACCAGCCTTTATTGCAGGTCTAAAAGTTTCTGTATTAAGATATTCGTTAATTTTATCATCACTTAAATTCAGAAATTGTTCGCTTAATTCATTAGATAATTTAAACGCACCCTTTGGCGGATATATGTACTTCAATCCTCCCTGTAATTCTCTGTATCTGCTTTTTTCTGCTCCTATATTGTGTGCGCAGCCGATTATTATATTAGTGTTTTTATCATATAAAATAACGTTGGAATGCTTTCCCATCAATTCAATTGTCAAACACAAAGTTCTGCTGTTTGAAAGTTCGTCATATCCTTCAAAATGCAGTTCTAAAATTCTTTCATTATTAGGTACGGTTATATCAAATATTTTCGCACCTTCAAGATATTTTCTTAAAAGCATACAAAACATTGGAGGCTTTTGGGGAATTTTAAGGTTTCTTTTGAGCTCATTTTCTTTTGAAATAAAAGCTATGTGGTAAATTTGCGGATTAATATTTATATAAAATTTTCGTGTTTCTCCGTTATTTCTCATAAAAAATATAAAATCCCGCCTTGTTGGCTGCTGAATTTTTTGAACTCTTGAATTGATAAAAAAATCAGAATTTTCTATTTTAAACGCTTTTATAGTAAGAAAATCAATATTTATCATCTGAAACTCCGATAATATCTTTTATAACCGGAAAAATTATTTACCGAACTTTGATAACTCGGATAAACTCTGTTTCTTGTTGAATAATTTGATTGCGCTTGCCAATAAGGAATTGTGCTGTTATTTATTTGCCGCCTGTAGTTATTTCTGTAACTTTGTGCTTGCATGTTTCTGTATACGGCAGAATTAATTGAGCCGGCAAAAACTTGATTTGTAAAAAAAATCAAAAAAGATATGATTAAAAATTTTTTCATGACTTTTAGATTATATCATTAATCAAAAACTACTACAATAAACAATATAGAATGTTTTAGGCTGAATGGCAATATTTATTTTACTACTTTGTAATGTAAAGTGAACTTAAAATTGTAAAAACAAAAGGCGCGATAATTTTTATCGCGCCTTTTGTTGAAAATTATAAAAATTATGAAAAAAGTTTTTCTCCTAAAAGATATCCTGCAATACCTCCTATAGCTCCTCCGACAACAGTTCCTACCGGTCCTGCAAAAGAACCGATTGCTGCTCCGGCTTTTGCACCTGCCCAACCTATTGCAAGTCCGCTTCCTGTTTTCAGAGCTTGGTCTACGGCAGCATCCCTTCCGCCTTTTTTGTATGCACTACTTACCTCGTATGCACAAAATACTGCGGCAGCCGGTCCGGCAATGCGTCCTGCACCTTTAATAATTTTGGGTGCATATTTTGTATTGGCAACTAATTTTGCATATCTTCCTCTGACTTTTAATCCTTTAGCAGCGCTTTTTGCTGCAGATTTGGCTTTGTTAGCTGCAACACGACATGATTGTTTTGCTGAATTTGCAGTTTCTTTCGCACTATTATTTAATTTAGCAGCTTTTTTAGATACGTTTTTTGCTTTTTGTGTAACATATAATTTAACAGCTTTGGCATTTTTTATACCGATATCTTTTGCTTTTTTACTCATTTCAGCAACGTTTTTTGCGCCTTTTTTTACGTATGGCATACTTGCTTTAACACCGGAATATCCGTCTTTAGCCAGTGCATACGCGCCTGCACCTGCTGCAGCGTAAAGTAAAGGGTTTATACTGTTTGTAACTTCTTCTTTGGTGGTTTTTTGGAAAGTGTCTGTCATTAACATTTCTGCTTGTTGTTTTTTTATGTTTTTATTTGTGTTAATGCTTGTGTTGGTGTTATTACCATCTACTCGTGTGCTTGTTTGAGGTGCTTGTTGATTTGCTTCCTCAAAAATAAGAATTTGTCCGGTTTTAATTAAATTTGCATTTTGAATATGGTTTAAGCTAACAAGTGAATCTACAGTAGTGTTGTGTGCTTTAGCAATTTTTGTAAGGTTGTCGCCTTGTTGTACTGTGTAAGTGGTTGTCATAATTAATCTCCTTTTTTGTTTTTATACTCGTGTTATATATATAAAAACAAATTGCACGGAGAAATTGCTATATTTTATGCGCTAATTTTGCATTAAAAGTATATAATGTGCATTAATACTACATTTTAATACTTTACAATTCTTTACACATATTATTCATTAGAAATAGCTTTTACGACTTTGTATATATTTTCTATTTTAGTTCTGTCATCTTTTACTGTGTTAATGTACGAATATATATCTTGTAAAAGCTCTTCTGTAGGGCGTAAATGGCTTGAAGTAAAAAAGTCTTCAAGCTTTAATTTTGTATATGTCAGTATGTTTTCTATAGTTTGTGCCGATACAAAACTTTCCCCAATCTCAATTCCTGCCAAAGTTCTTGTTGCAAGATTTAATTTTTCTGCAAACTGTTCCTGCGTAAGACCTTCTTTTTGTCTTAATCTTTTAATTTTAAGCCCTAATTCTTTTTTAATATTCATAAAATAATTTTAAAATTACCTAAGTTAAATAAGAATGATATTATAATGCATAATAATTACAAATATTACTCTGAAAATGCATTGGTAAAAATTATCATGCAGGATTAGTTCATTTAAAAATTGTGTATGGTTAATTGGTATAAAACTGCTATAACTTTGGTGAGTCAGGAACAATGTCCGGTAAATTTTTAATAAGTCCTTTGGCATATTTTCCGCAGGACGTTGATGCAAGTGTTCATTTACAATTAAATAATCCGTTAGTTTTTTGTATTTATGGTTTTATTATTTGCTTTACGGCCTTATCAAAAATTTTATTGCATTACCTTTTATATGTTCTTCCATTGCCCATTCTGTTTTTTCAAGCGGTATTTCTGCAGTAATAAGCTTTTCAACTTCAACATCGCCGGAAGCTATTAAATCTAAAGCCATACGAAAATACTTTGGTGTATGATGGAATACACTCATCAGTTTGATATCTCCGTAATGCATTTTTGTTGTATCAAACGTTACAGTAGAACCTGACTTGCAACCGCCAAAGAAATGAACAGTTCCTCCCGGACGTACGCAAGAAAAAACTCTTTCCCACATTTCAGGAAGCCCTACACATTCTACAGCTATATCAAGTCCTTTACTCTCTTCTGTAAATGCTTTGAATATTTTTTCAGGATTAGGATATTTTTTTAAATCAACAATTTCGTCAGCATGGCTAAATTCCTCAGCCAACTTTAGTTTAACAGGATTTCTTCCCGCCGCAATAACCCTTGCACCTTTTAATTTTGCAAGCCTTGCAAACATTAATCCTATAGGTCCGATTCCAATGACACCGACTGTATCACCCGGTTTTATTTCAGTTCTTTCAACACCGTGCACAACATTAGCGAGCGGTTCCGCAAAGGCAGCTTTTTCAAAAGAAAGACTGTCCGGCAAAATTATGGTATTTTTTTGAACAATTCTTTCCGGAATAACAATATATTCGGCATATGCTCCGTTTAATAAATCTAAATTTTCACAAAGATTGTATTCGCCGCGTCTGCAATAAAAGCACTCTCCGCAAGGAGCCGAGTTCGCGCAAACAACTCTGTCTCCGACTTTTACATTTTTTACTTCAGCAGAAACTTTTTCAACAGTTCCGGCGAATTCGTGTCCGAAACCAGACGGAACTTGTTTTATTAAAACAGGATGCCCCCTGCGATATGTTTTTACATCTGTTCCGCAAGTTAGTGCCGCTCCTACTTTTACAAGTATTTCACCTTTTTCTAAAGGTTTTATCATTGTTTCTTCATATTTTATATTTTGGGGACCGTAAAATAAAACTGCTTTCATAACTAATTACCATACTATCTATTATTTCTTTTGTATAAAATCACAGATATTATAATTATACAAATT
Source organism: Candidatus Gastranaerophilales bacterium (assembly GCA_905236505.1). Lineage (GTDB taxonomy): Bacteria > Cyanobacteriota > Vampirovibrionia > Gastranaerophilales > Gastranaerophilaceae > CAG-196. The sequence continues at coordinate 1,438 of CAJOPY010000155.1, read as the reverse complement.
GATACCAATATTGCAACAGGAATTCCGTAAATATATCTTACGCTGTCAATTCTGCAGTTTTCAACAACTATTCTTGCTAATGAATACAATATAAGATAAATAAGAGCAATATTACCATCTCTTAATTTCTTATTTGATGCAATGCAATAAACTAATATTAAGAAAATTATAAAATCTAAAATGCTTTCATATAAAAATGCAGGATGATAATAAGCGTAGTCTTGATATGGAACGTGTCTATATTGAGGGGCTATATACAATTTAAACGGTAAATCCGTAGGGGTTCCGTACGCTTCGGAATTGAAAAAATTCCCCCATCTTCCTATTGACTGTCCTATAGCTAAACCTATTGAAGTTACATCACAAAGCTTTTTCAGCGGTAATTTGTGTCGTTTTGAATATATTACTAAACCCAAAAAACCGCCTAATATTGCTCCGTGAATGGAGATTCCTCCGTGTCTTAATGCAAGAATTTCTGTCGGAAACCTCAGATAAAAGTCATAATCCATAGCGCAATAATATAATCTTGCACCTAATATTCCGAAAATTATTAAATACGGAGCCATATCAATAACTGTATCTTTTCCGAAACCGAAATACTTAAAAGCCAAATGATTTGATATAAGTGTTCCGACCGAAATCGCGACGGCCATAATTACTCCGTAGTAATATATATTTACTCCGAAAATTGTACATATAATTTGTGACGGTGAACTAAACACTAGTCTTCTTTCTTTTCTTCATTTGTGAGAAATTCTTCACATTGTTTAATCATCTCTTGAGCAGACTCTTTATCTTTTGCGTCTGATGCGCTTTTTAAATATTTTGTGAGATTTTCTGATGCTTTTTTCTTAAGCTCACGAACCTTAATTTTGTCCTCATCAGTTATTTCGTTATTTTTATCTGCATTTTGTTTGTTTTCCTGAACGTCTTCTTCTTTATCTTCTTCTGTTGATTTTTCGTATATTTCATCAGCCAGCCCAATTTGTGCCACGCCCAGAGAATAATAAAAATCATTAAAATCAGGATTAATTTTTATACCGCTTTCCAACGCTTCTATTGCTTGTTCGTATTTATTTGCATTTATTGATGCAACTCCTAAGTTGTAATAAGTTTGATAAATAGAAGAATCCAAATCCAAACTTGCTTGTAATCTGTTTATAGCGGATTCGTAATCACCTTTTTCCATATATTCTGCTGCTTTATTATTAAGTTCCTGAACGGCAATATTATTAATACATGCAGTTGAAATTACAGCAACAAATAAAATAGATGCTATCATTAAAGCTTTTTTCATATATTAAAATTTCCTCTATATCTCTCACTCTCGTTTATTTTAATATACATAAGATAAATAATCAAGAATGTAACGGTTTTTAAAGCAAAATTACAATAAAAAATATATATAAAAATGTAAATATTATTTAAAAACCTATTG
>CAJOPY010000154.1 GCA_905236505.1 Candidatus Gastranaerophilales bacterium | reverse complement strand
GTTACATATATGCGATTTGTGGCGCAGCCTTTACAAGCTGCTTGTAATACTGTTAAAGTCTTATCATCTGTTCCTTTTCTTTCGATTGCCTTTTTTGCATAAGTTGCAAGAGAAACCGTTTCGTCATCTTCTTCAATAGGAAATCCTAACCCTGCAATTGTTCTATCCTTGATAATAGCTCTTTCTTTATATATACAGCACCTGTACGGAACTTCCATTCCCTTAGGGCGCATGACATATGGTATAAGCCTTGCTTGTTCCTCAAAATTATCAGAAAAAAATGCCTCTATAATTCTTACTAAAATCTCTTTTTTTATGTGTATTGCTTGACCTGCGTTGTTCATTTTTTTAACCTAACTTACTGTTTATAATCTCTAAAACTTTTTCTACCGTAGCTTCTTCTACGATTTCATTATCAATTTGTACATATGGTGCTTTTGAATAGCTGGAATTTTCGTAACATTTTTCCAAGCAGCTTGCACCTTCAACAACAACTTTATCACCATATTTTATAGGAATAATGTTTATTAATTCCTGCAAACTTGCTCCGCCCATTACAAAACAAGTTGTACCCATACAAACTTTTACTTTTATCTTCTCCATTTTGAGCACCTATTCATGTTGTACACCAATATAAATTATACCGCAAACAAATAACTTATTCATTTGTTTTTAGTAAATATAATGCTGACAATGTTTGACCGCTTGGAATTTTTTCGTATCTTTCAATATCAGATATCCATTTTGATATGTTTTTTGCGGGAACAAAATGCCAACCCCTTGTCACATCTCCGTCTGTTAATGGTTCCGATATAAATTTAAAATCGCTTATATCAGCTGTATAAAAAAATGTACTTTCATCTGTCAGTCCGGAGGATGTCATTATAGGATATTTATTTAATGGTGTGATTTTATCGGAACAGAATCCGGTTTCTTCTTTTAATTCCCTTTTTGCGCTTTCATTCGCAGTTTCATTTTTGAAACTTTCTTCATCGCCAATTATGCCGGCAGGAAATGATATTAATCTTGCTTGTCTTCCCCTTCTTGCCAAATCAATCGGGCGAGCTTCTTCTTGAAAAACTATCCATGTTTTTCCAAAACAATCTCTGCATAACGGTATTATTACGGTCACGTTTTTCTGCTCGTTTAAATCTCCTCTTGTTGCCATTGTATAAATACCGGTTTCATTTCCGTTATCATCATATGAAATGAGTCCGAGTCGTTTGATATACTTATCGTTATTACTAATTCCGGTAATTTTCCAATTAAAAATACCGATAGCAGATGAAGAAACATAGATGCTTCCGCATTCCTTTTTTAAAATATTTTTTTCAGGACCATATATATTACGCAAAGTTTTGTACATAAAACTCTGAGCAATTCTATCTGTTAAACCCACAAACAATTCCTTTAAATATCCAAACTGCTAATATTTTGCTAAATATCTGTCTATTTCCCATTGTGAAACATACGTTCTGAATAAATCCCACTCATATTCTTTTGCTGTCATAAATTCGTCAACAATATGAGAACCAAGCGCAGTTTTTGCGATAAGCGATTTTTCCATATATCCTAATGCTTCTTTTAAACTTCCAGGAAGTGATTCTATTCTAAGGCGTTTTCTTTCTTTATCAGATAGTTTATAAATATTAGATTCAACAGGTTTTGGCGGTTCAATTTTGTTTCGGACACCGTCTAAGCACGCTGCAAGAATTGTTGCAAATGCTAAATACGGGTTACAGCTCGGGTCAGGTGAACGAAGCTCAACACGAGTGGAAACTCCTCTTTTTGCAGGCACTCTAAGTAATGCACTTCTGTTCGCAAGCGACCAAGCCATATATACAGGAGCTTCATAACCTGGAACTAAACGCTTGTAACTGTTTACAGTCGGGTTAAGAATGGCTGTAATGCTTTTAATGTGTTTCAATAAGCCGCCTATTGCATATCTTGCCGTATCGGAAAGTTGATATTCAGCTTTCGGGTCGTAAAATGCATTTTTACCGTCTTTGTCAAATAATGATATATTACAGTGCATTCCGGAGCCGTTAATTCCGTATACAGGCTTTGGCATAAATGTTGCATGTAATCCGTATTGTGCCGCAATCGCCTTTACTGCAATCCTAAATGTTGCAACATTGTCTGCTGTTGTTAATATATCAGAATACTTAAAGTCAATTTCATGCTGTCCGTCTGCAACTTCGTGATGAGATGCCTCTATATCAAAATCCATATCCTGTAATGTGCTTACTATATCTGCACGTACCTCTTCTCCTAAGTCATCCGGTCCCATATCGTAGTAGCCCGCTCTGTCATGAGTTTTTGTCGTGATATGACCTTCCAAATCTTTTTCAAAAAGGAAAAATTCAGCTTCCGGTCCCACATTCATTGAAAATCCCAGTTTTTTTGCTTCTGCCATTAATCTTTTTAGGTTACATCTTGGGCATCCTTCAAATGGTGTGCCGTCCGCATTATATATGTCACAAATTAATCTTGCCGAATTACCTTCCTCTCTTTCCTGCCACGGAAGGATTTGAAATGTATTTTTATCCGGATAAAAGAACATATCAGAAGTTTCAATATTTCGGAAACCTTTAATTGATGATCCGTCAAGCATTATTTCATTATTTAAAACTCTGTCAATGTGTTCCGAAGGAACTGCAAGATTCTTAACTTGCCCGTTAATATCAACAAACTGAAGTTTTATGAATTGGACATTATATTCTTCTATCATTGTTTTTATATCCGCATCAGTATAATTTTTTCCGGATATCGGGTGATGTTTAAATTCCATAAGCTTCCTCCGTTTTTCTTATTATTCTATACTATTTTCCCATTCTGAATCTTGACCAAAAACTCTTGGATTCATGACTTTCAAGTTGTTCTATTCTTGCCGAAAGCTCTTTATTATGCTCTAAAAGTTCCTGAACCTGTTTTGCCAGTATTTCGTTATCTTTCTTGTATCCGCCGGCTTCTATAAGTCTTTTTGCCATATCTGAATTTGTAATATCATCGCTTATTTTTTTTGCAACAGCTTCCGCTAACATTTGTAAAGTCTGACTTGATACATCTAATGTGAAACTCTTTCCTTGAGGTATAATATCCGGCTGTGTCTGAACAGAATCAGTTTGTACAGCCAGTTCTGTTGTCACGTTTTCTTCATTTTCAGTTGGAATTAGTTCTTCACCTTTTTCGTTTAAAATTACAGGCTGAACCGGCTGAATATATTCTTCATATTTTTCAGTTTGTGCTTCTATTTTTGCAAGTTTTGATATAATTTGCTCGTCGCTGTACCCTTGAGCCTTTAAAGAAATTCCTTTTCTGATTTTTTCTAAAGCTAAATTATCATAAAATTCTAAACCGTCTTCATCTTCATAAATAGATTCTATTTTCCAATCTTCCAAAAATAAGTCCAGAGAATGTTTATCTACATAATAATTTTCTGCATTCAAGCTTTTTAAAATGGTTTCTCTGTTATACATTTTCATATCCTCATCTTTTTATAAGACGTGCTATATCCCGTTCTTGAGTCTTTTTTGTTATTGCTTCACGCTTATCATAAATCTTTTTACCTTTAGCCAGTCCGACTTCTATTTTAGCAAAACCGTGCGTTAAATACAATTCCAATGGAATAATTGTTACACCGTCTTTTTTTACTTTGTCTTGAATCTTTAGGATTTCACGCTTGTTTAGCAGTAATTTGCGAATTCTGTCAGATTTATGATTGTAACGATTTCCATGTTCGTACGGTGATATGTGCATGCCATACAAAAACATTTCGTTGTCTTCTATCTTTGCAAATGAATCTTTCAAATTTACCTGTCCTGCGCGGATTGATTTTATTTCCGTTCCGGTTAACACTATCCCCGCAGAAAATTTATCAAATATCAAAAAATCATGAAAGGCTTTTCTGTTTGTAACGACAACTTTTTTATCCATATTGTTTATTATATTACAAAAAGATTTTTTTTAAGTAAATAAGTTTGTTTGAAATTTGGAAGTATTTTCCAAAATACGGACGCATCAAACATTCTCCCTCGCTGAATGGAGAGATATGTATGATGCATTCAAATTGCCTATATACCTCATTATAAAAGGGCGGATAATAGGCGTCTTAATATTTTTTTTAATTTTTAAAATAAATTTTTATTTATTATCATCTTTTGTCATAACATCGCCGGTTGCTGCGCCTAAGCCTCCATATATAGTTGAAGCTAATGCAACTGCTCCGGTTCCGAGCATTGCCAGTCCGCCGGTTCCTATTATAACTCCGGCACCAAGAATTGCACCGACTACTCCGCCTATGGCAGCTCCTTTAGCGCTTGTAAATGAAGGTTGGTTTAAATGATTTAACTTTTTAAAATCATTTTTTACATTGTTTTTTTTGGGCAAAACAGAATAATTTGTAATAGCAGAAATACGCATGATAAACCCCTTTCCATATTGCTATTATAACTATATTTGTCAAAAAAATCAAATTTTTTTGTGCTATAATTTCTTATATAAGGCTGAAATGTATTATAGGAGCGATTAATGGAAAATTTAACAAAAGAAGATTATTTAAAATTATATGATAAATCTTTAGACGAACTTATAGATATATCACACAAAATTACGTTGGAAAATTTTGATAATACTGTTGAAGCGTGCAGTATAATCAGTGCAAAAACAGGAGAATGTTCTGAAAACTGCAAATATTGTGCGCAAAGTAAACACAATCACGCAAAAATAGAATGTCATCCGCTTTTGGACGTTGAAACAGTAAAAAAAGCTGCGTTAAGTGCAAAAGAAAACGGTGCAACAAGATTTTGTATTGTTACCTCAGGAAGAGTTCCGACAGGAGAAGATTTTCAAAATATTTTAAAAATGATTCGTGAAGTTGCTTCAATTGACGGGCTTCATTGCTGCGCTTCATTAGGGCTTTTAAGCGAAGAACAGATTAAACAAATTAAAGAGGCCGGAGTAGAAAGATATAACCATAACATTAATACTTCAGAAAATTATCACCCGAATATTTGTACAACTCACAATTTTTCTGACAGAGTAAAAACAGTCAAAACAATTCAAAAACACGGTATAGAAGCGTGTTGCGGAGTAATTATCGGTATGGGGGAAACAAGGGAGGACAGAATTGATATGGCACTTTCTTTAAAAGAGCTTAACCCCAAAACTGTACCTATAAACTTTCTAAACCCGATAAAAGGAACTCCGCTTGAAGAATATGAAAGCAAGATAGATGAAGAAGAAATATTAAAAACTATATGTATTTTTAGAATAATTCTTCCTAAAGCACTTTTAAGATATGCGGGAGGAAGGACGACAAGATTAAGTAAATATAATCAAAAAATGGGAATTATTGCCGGAATAAATTCTGTTTTAGTCGGAAATTACCTCACAACTTGCGGTTCAAAATCTGAAGAAGACAAAGAAATGCTTAAGGAATTAAGCATGGTTATGGCATAAATTTAACAAAAAAGAGAAAATTATGAATAATTATTATGAACTGAATATTTCCATAAATCCTGAAATGGAAGACATTATATCTGATATTTGTTTTACGAATTTTGATTGTGAAGGTGTTGTGCTCACGGAAGAAACTTATAAAGACCTTGTTATGACTTCAACAACAAAAGGTAATCTGAGAGTATTTCTGAATTCGTTAAGCAAAAATCCTTACGAAGTTCTTAAAACCGAGCGTGAACTTTTGAAATCCAGAGGGTTTAGTGATGAGGAATTAGGCAGTTGGGAAATTACGGTATCAGAAAAAGAAAACCAAGATTGGTCTAAAAAATGGAAAGAAAAATGGACTGTTACTCATGTAACAGATACTATTTCCGTAGTTCCGAGCTGGATAAAATATACGCCAAAAGAAGATGAAATTACGATAATACTTGATCCGGGTTGCGCTTTTGGAACCGGAACACACCAGACCACACAATTATGCATGAAAGCTTTGCAAAAATATTTTAAATCCGGACAAACAATGGCAGATATAGGTACAGGTTCCGGAATTTTGGCAATATTAGCAAAAAAACTTGGTGCTTCGGAAGTTTACGGTTGTGATAACGATGAAACTGTAATTGATGTTGCAAAAGAAAACGCAATAAAAAACGGAATTCTGATAAATTCTGCTATAAACGATGATGTTCAACCGATTGTTTTTGAATTAAATACAGCAGACAAAATAACAAAGAAGTATGATTTTGTATGTGCAAATATATTACATAATGTACTTTCCGAAATAATGTGTGACTTAAAAAATATTATGAAAGATGACGGTTTTCTTTCATTAAGCGGTATTTTGGATGAAAAAAAACAAATTGTACTTGATTCTGTAGAAAGAGCCGGAATGAAAGTTGCGGAAACATTGATTCAAGATCAATGGGTTTCTTATATCGTAAAAAAATAATTGGTATTAAGAGTGTAATTCATATGTTGTAGACTACTATGGATTAACTAGTCTTCATACTTGAATTTTGTGTCATGGATTGACTTAAGCTAAAAACCTCGTTTTTATTAACTTCTAATGTTTTTCTAGACCATGTGGTCTATATCAATATATTTAGGCTAAACGCAGTAAAATCAATCTATTTATTGATGAAAATATCCTCTATATACAGGTAATATGAATAGTGTAGAAAGATATATAAAAATCAATTTAATAAATAGGGAGAGAGAAGAGAGTATGAGACGCGAGTTTAAGAAGAAATCAAGAGTATTGTTAATTGATGACAATTATGAGCATTTGGTCGGCATCAGAGAATTATTAAATGTTGAAGGTACATTTGATGTAGTAGGGATTGCAACAAATGTAACAGTAGGAACAAATTTAGTAAAAAAATATCAACCGGATATTGTATTATTAGATATGAATATGCCTGACAGAGATGGCTTACAAGGCATTAATGAAATAACAAAACTCGGTTTGGGTACAAAAATTTTGGCACTATCCGGATATGATGATGCGGATTTAATTTTCAGAGCAATGAAAATTGGTGCAAGAGGATATGTTCTTAAAACTATGGCATCAGCTCAGCTTATATATGCAATAGATGAAGTCTTGAACGGTAAAATATATTTACCGCTTGCATTGTCATCAAGATTTTTTGAATACTTCCAACAATCATTCAGAGAAGAAACCTCAAGAAAAGAGAATGCAGACGAAGAAAATCTTCTTGATGCATTAACACAAAGAGAAGAAGAGGTTTTGGAACTTTTGACTCAAGGTATAACATATAAAGGTGTAGCAAACAAGTTATTTATATCTGAAACAACGGTAAAAACTCACGTAAACAATATATTCCAAAAACTTCAGGTAAATGACAGAACGCAAGCGGTTTTATATGCAATAAATAACGGATTTTTAACAAGACAAAAAATTGCTGTATAAAACTAGGATTAACTAAAATACGGATTCAGACAAATGAAAAAGATTGTAAGACAACAAAATTATTTAAAAGAGCTTATAGAGTCACAAAATAATCAAGTTCTTTCAAAATCCGCACTAAAGTGTATAATTCGTTCTGCTTTGGAGCCTTTGGTAGACAATCCGGAAGAGGGTGTTGTTTTACACAGAATAAACGATAAATCCGGTGTAATAAGCCTGATAAAACGTTTGGAGTTTTCGTCTGTCGGGTCTTATGATTTTACTGATGAAAGTGAAAATTTAAAAGAAAAAGTATGGGCAAATACTGAATTTTTATGTGTGCTGACACACAGATTTGCGGTAATTATTATTTGGGATAACAAAACCGACAATCCGAATTTTGTAAGATACTATACTATATATAATTCACGCATGCAAAATGAGGCTCTTGATATTATAGACAGAAATACGGATATAAATATTAAGGAATTTCAAGAACGTTTCAAACCCGACAGACGTGACAATCCGCTTTTAAATTTATCATTAAGAAAGCTTATAGAAAATTTAGATGAAGCGACAAAAGATGCAGTATTGGGATTTGCTCAAGTTCAATCCGAAAAAGAAGAAGAAGAAATCAGTCAAAATTTGAGAGAAATCGGACACGAAATCAGAAATCAACTTTCTATATGCGATTTATACACAGAAATCGTCAGAAAAACTATAGCAAAATCCGAACTAAAAGACGATGCTGTCATGAATTCTCTGAATTCACTTTCAAGAGCGGTAAAAATGGCAGGAAATACTCTTTTGGCATTAAAAACGGCTGATAAAAATTCTATAAAACCATACAAAGTAAAAGATTTAATAAAATCTGCCGAAAATTTGACAAAAGTGTATTGCGAAGGTAAAAATATTGAATATATTATAGAAAACGATTTAAACTCCAAAATTCCTGTTGATGAAAATAAGTTTATCTCAGCAATAATAAATTTGGTAAAAAATGCAAGTGAAGCGTTTGATATAAATGATGTCCGAGAAGGTAAGTATATAAAAATCAAAACAGAAGAAGAGGAAGATTTTGTTTTAATCAAAGTGTCCAACAATGCGGGAAAAATAGAAGAGCCCGAAAAAATATTTAACAACGGATTTACAACAAAATCGGGAGGCTCCGGACTTGGGTTAAGGATTTCAAGAAAATCTATAGAGGAGATGTATGGCAAATTATATTTAAATCATACCGGAGATGATTATACGGAATTTGTTATACAAATAGGTACGGTAAAATAAAATGGACTTAATAACATCAAGAACAATGAATATTACACAGCTTGGCATGGACGGTCTTATGGAAAGACAGCACGCCATTGCAAGTAATATTGCAAACGTTATGACACCGAATTTTCAAAGAAAAGAAGTTGCTTTTGAAAGCCAACTTGCTGAAATTCAGGAAAAAGAAAACTTGAAAGATTATATTAAAGGTCAAAACAGCATTGAATACAAACCGCCAATGATGGACGTATTTACGGGTGATATTCATAAATACCGCGTCCCGACACTACAGGAAAAAGCATACTTACAGTCTAATGTATATGACCAATATAAGCCTCAGTTGGTGAACGATATATACAGCGGAACAGACGGACACGGCAATAATGTTGAATTAGAACGCGAAATGATGGATTTATCAAAAACCGGTACAAAATATCTGGTTTTGTCAAATTTGGAAAGGCGACAGTTTACCGGACTAAGTAACATAATAAGAGGACAATAGAAATAAATGAGTTTCAATATATTTGATATTGCCGGTTCAGGAATGACGGCGCAAAGAGTAAAAATGGATACGATTGCAAGTAATATTGCAAACGTTAATACCACGCGTAAACCTGACGGCTCAAAAGGGGTTTATATAAAGAAAGATGTGGCATTCAGAACAATATATGAAGACCAATTAAACAGAGGTTTTTCAAATTTTTCAAGCAACAGCCCTGATGCCGAGTTTGACCCTAAAACCGGAAACATGCTTATAAATGCAAATGTGGCATTAAATAACGGTGTTTTAACGGGCGGAGTTGAAGTAGATGAAATATATGAGTCAGAAAACGGTGTAAAAACGGTTTATGACCCGTCACACCCTGATGCGGACGAAGACGGATATGTTGATCTTCCTAACGTAAATATCGTTGAAGAAATGGTCGGAATGATATCCGCATCACGAGCTTATCAAGCAAACGCAACTGTTGCTGAAAACGTAAAGACTATGATGCAAAGTGCAATGAATATATAATTTAACTAAGAGGAGATAAAATGGAATTTTCAACCGGAATATCCACAAATTTTGATACATCATATCAATTTAATGCTGTAGATAATTATAATAAATTTTTACAGGAAAATTCTTCTTTTAAATTTGATGAATCAACTCCGACAGAATTTGAACAAGCACTGGAAAAAGCATCTAAAAGCTTTCCTATAAATGATAAACATCTTCCGGACGGACTTGGAAATTTTGCTTCACAATTCGGAACAGCGTTCGGACAAAGTCTTAATGCCGTAAACAACATGAAAATTACTGCTGACAGAATGCAGGAAGATATAGCACTCGGCGGTCCGACTAATATCCATGATGCAAT
>CAJOPY010000153.1 GCA_905236505.1 Candidatus Gastranaerophilales bacterium | reverse complement strand
TGTTATAACAAGAGATAACATTACTGAATTGATATAATTGAGAGCGTAAAAAACTTCATTTAAAAAGTTACACTTCTTTCTTGTGTTTTAGTGCTTTCGTCATTGGGAATTTTAAATCCGAATACATTGCGATTATCCGGAAAACTTTCCACAAACATTATTCCCCCGTGAGCAGATACAATTTTTTTAGATGCATAAAGTCCCAGACCGATACCGTTTACTTTATCGGTTTGTGAAAAAGAAACGTATCTTGCAAAAATTTGTTTTTGCTTTTCTTTATTTAAGTATGGACTTTTGTTTTCAAATTTAAAACAGGTTGAATTCCCTTCGTTATATACTTCTATATAAAGATTAGTGTTTCTGTATGCGTATTTTATACTGTTAGAAAGTAAATTCATAATAACTCTTTTTAGCTGAACTTTATCTCCGTATACAATTTCTTTTTCTGCAGAAGAATTAAGAGTAATTGATATTTCTTTATCTTTAGCAAGATATACCATCTCTTCTATGCACTCAGAAGCAAGAGATGTTATTGAAACTTCTTCATTTGCAAGTTTTATAGTTCCTTTTTCACTGCGATAGGTTTCTAAAACGGAACCGAGCATTGCATACATATACTTGCAAGAATCTAACACCATTTGCATAATTTCCCTCTGCTGAGGTAAAATTTTTCCGAAATTCCCTTTTAAAATAAGCTCTAATGCACGAATTTGCGCAATCGTAGGGTTCTTTAAATCGTGACTTAATGAAGCAACAAAAGTTTCACGCTGTATTTCCAAATTTTCTTCCGTGTTAGGTTTTGTAACGGAATTATTTGCAGATGTATCCATTTTTCATAAAATCTCTCTTCAAAATTATGCTATTATAAAAATTTTTATCTACATATTCCCCAGTTGGGTTATTCGTTAAATATGGTATTTATGGGGCATTTATATGTATCAGATTTTGTGAAATGTTCATACAAATATATTTGTAAAAAAATAAAAAAAATAAATTTAAAAAACAAATGTAAATTTTTGTAACAATTTTAAAAAAAAATAGGCTAAAACCTAAAGTTTTACAAAAAAATGCCGATAACCATGTAAAACAAGGGAAATAACAGTAAAGGAAACTTGCAATCATGGGAATGGCGTCATCACAAGCCAGATTATTAGCACTAACTTCCAGGATGCATGATGTAGAGTATAAAGCTCAAAACATCATGAGCCAGAAAGTTGCGCTTGCTACCCAAGAAGATGATATCTATCAGGAATATTGTGATGCATTAGATGCAACAAAGATACAAGTTGCATTTATGGGAGATTCCGGAAGCAGACAGTATGTAGATGCATCGTTTGCAACTGTTTGCAAATACCAAGAGGGGAGAATTAAGCAATACGCCTTGCACGACTCGCAAAGCGGGAAATTGGTAGTTGATAATCAAGCTTACGATACTTATCACGGAGGATATGACAATGATAAGTACGCTTTTGCGTTAGCAATGATAGGTCTTGATTCTCAAATGACAGCTTGGAATAACAGTGAACAGAGTGACCATACTTCAACGTTTATCGGTAGGTGGACTCAATCTGAGTATGGAGTTGATACATTTATAACAATGACGGAAGTTGAAGAAGATGTATATAACGAATTTATGGAAAGTCAAACCGGTCAGAAATCAAAACTTTCGGCATTATATGAAGCAATGAACGAAATTATAGATAACCCTGAATCTACTATTGTTGAGAAAAAAGAAGCTTTGGAGAGCTTCCGAGACGAACTTTATAATGAACTCGGTCCAAAAATATATCAGTCAATGTGTTACGACAAACAAATAGATAAAGAAATTGCAATGGAAGATGAAGGTATATACAGCTACGATTTTAATGAAACAGATTTTCCAAAGAGTGAATTTGAATTTTATGTTCATTTGTTTGAAGAGATAGAGGCAGCAGGCGGCTGCATATCTATAACCGATTTAAAAGGCGGAAGTGAAAATGATAAAGAGTGGTTTAATAATATGGTTAATAACGGCCGCTTAATAATCAGTGTTTATAACGATAAAGGTGCAAACAAGGGTTGGCAGGAAACAAGTGTTGCAACAGCTGTAAACGAAAGTATGCTTATGGAAGTTCAAGACGATACAAATCGTGCTAAAGCGGAAGCAAAATATAAACATGAACTTAGCATTATAAATAAAAAAGAAACAAAATTTGATCAGGAATTAAAAAATCTTGAAACAGAAGAAAATGCTCTAAAAACAGAGATTGATTCTATTAAAGAAGTAAAAAACAATAACATAGAGAGGACGTTCGGTATATTCAGTTAATAAAAAAATAAATATTTATATAAAAACTGTATTGATAACAGTGAAATAATGCGTTTGATAGCATTAATAAAAAACGCATAAGCAAATTTTATCCAAAAATTTCCCTTTTCCCTTATTTTCGCCGCTAAAAAAGCGGCTTTTTTTTATTCATCTTTTTCAGATGCGCGCTTTAATATATTAGAATCAATTTTTCTTGAATATTTTTTATGCGTGTTTTCCATTAGCTTTTCACTCGGTCGTTTTGTTGATTTTTTATTAGTTTTGCCCTGTGAAAAAACGGTTGAATTGCTGTTATTAAGTTCTTGGTACCAACCTGTCCAAATAAGTGCTCTCAATGGAAGAGTATACTGAATTGCTATCTGTGCAACAGTTGTTTGGATTATAAATAATGATATATCTGAAGCGGAAATGGCTGGAATTCCTATGGTTTGCAGATTAATTTCCGGAAGGATGTTTACGAATGGCAGTATCAATTTTGCAAAAAACGAATTTATTCCGATAAAATCAAACAGTTTAATAAACAGATTCGGAATAAACAAGTATGTAAGAATTCCTGTTAGTAGAAGCAAAACAAATGTTTTACCAAAATTTCCTTTGATTAATATAAGACTTTTTTTAAGACAACCAACCGGAGAAAGTTCCGGTTCAAAAGTAAATACTTGAAAAGCAAGTACAAAATATACTGCAAAAATCGCGCAAATAACAAAAAAGAACGGACAAATTGCAGCAATTGAGATAAAACCGATAATAAGCCAAAGTCCGATGAAAGAAGCCGCCCTTCTTTTTATAAGTTCGGTGTGCGCGTTATAATCATAGATTTTGCCGGATTTTATCAAATTTTCATAAGTTGAATTAACGGCACCGTACGCTACAATATATTCCCAAAAAGCTTTACAGAATATACATAAGCCTGGCAGTGTAAGTAAAACTGAAATAAAAATAAGTGTGCTTACATTATTAATATTGGGGTATTTGGATATAATTTTATCAATATTGGCAGAATAAATATAAGCAGTAAAAAATACGAACGAAAGTCCGAATATTTGTCCTAAAACGGGAAAAGTCATATATTTTACAAATTTTCCTATGTTTGAAAAATATAACCCTGCCGCTTCCGCAAAAATGCTGAAAGTACTTTTATGTTTTTTAGCCATTAAACTTCCTCCCTTATAATTATATTAGAAAAAGCAAAAATATGTGTAAAAGTTTAATATGCTTGATATAAAACATTTATAAATGTAAATTTTTGTAAAAATTCTTGCGTTTTGTTAAAAATATTTATATTTGTCCTGTTGACACTTATTTTTGTTTGAATTACGATTATGATGCTATAGTCGAAAGTAATAGCTCGGTAGAGATAACAATTTGACTGGAACTATCTAAAAATCAGTTGAATGTTGATTTATGACCGGAAAAGTAATACAAAAATAAAGGAAGCAAAAATGGCAACAGATTCAAAAAGACAAAGAATTAGAGTTTGTTTAAGATCATACGAACACAAATTGGTTGATGTTTCAGCCGAAAAGATCGTAGAAACTGCAAAAAGAACAGACGCTAAAGTAGCCGGACCGATTCCTTTACCAACAAAAAGACGTATATATTGCGTATTACGTTCACCACACGTAGATAAAAAATCTCGTGAACACTTTGAGATTCGTACTCATAAGCGTATTATAGATATATACGAACCTACTCAACAAACAACTGAAGAATTGAGCAGGTTGGACTTACCGGCTGGTGTAGATATAGAAGTTAAACTGTAAGTGTTAGCCGGTGCGAGTCCGGTGTTGTGTTCGCTAAGGCAAATGCAAACAGGGACGAAGCACTACGAAGCCGCCGTTGTGACAGAGCGTAAGCGAAGGAACGAAGCAATCTTTGATTGTACAAGCGGAAAAACAGAAAATTCACACTGGCATTTGAAAACTTAATACAGCATTATGCATATAATGTGAACTACAGCGTCAGGTAAGGCGTGAGAGTAGCTCAGAGTTACTCTAAATGGTAAAGAAAGTTAGCACGGTAGCGCTCGCAAGATGAAAGGCATAATTGTACGAATAATGCAATGGCGTTGTGCGTATTTATGTCGGAAAGGAAAATACATGACATTAGGTGTAATAGGTAAAAAGGTTGGAATGACTCAAATCTTTGATTCAGAAGGTTTGGCAGTTCCTGTTACTGTAATCCA
>CAJOPY010000152.1 GCA_905236505.1 Candidatus Gastranaerophilales bacterium | reverse complement strand
TAAGTTCATAATTTTACAAATTAATGAAACAAAATGTATATTGTTGGTAAACTCATGGGCATAAAAGAAGAATTAGGCAAAAAAATAAAAAGAATGCGCATAAACAGGGGGCTCACCCAAGAGCAACTGTCGGAAGCTGCGGATATATCACAAAGAACTTTAAGCGGAATTGAAATTGGTGAAAACTTTGTTACCGCAGAAACTTTGGATAAATTGATAAAGGTTCTTAATACTACTTCTGAAGAGCTTTTTGCAACAAATCATCTCAGAAGCAATGAAGAAATTGTTAATGAGATTGTTGCCAATTTAAAAATAATCTCTCAAAATTCTGAAAAATTAGACATATTGTATAACGTTACAAAAGGATTAATGAAAGAATAATTTAATTATTCGCATATCGTATTAAAACACTTCTATAAAATAGAATTCTTAGAAATGATAAAATAATTTTATTTTTGTGAGATAATAATATTTATAGGTTGGGAGATTATTATAATTTATGAAAGTACTGGAAACAATTAAAAATTTTTATAGAGAACCTGCTCCGGCAGAACCGATTACAGATAAACAAGAAATTGATAAAACTTATGCAATGTGGAGAATGCGTATATTTTTATCAATGTTTTTCGGATATATTATTTTTTATACTTGCAGAAAAAATATATCAGTAGCACTTCCGGCTATTCAGGAAGCATTAGGATACAGCAAACTTGAACTGGGGCTGCTTGGAAGTTCTTTATATTTTTCATATGCAGCGGGAAAATTTATAAACGGTATAATAGCAGACAATACTAATGCAAAAAGAATTTTGCCAACTGCGCTTTTTATATCCGCTTTTGTTAATATTTTGTTTGTTGTATGTGCTTATTTTGTTTCACCAAAATTAACATTTTGCGGTTTTTCGGTTCTTTTAATGCTTTTAGCTTTCTTTTGGGGCATAAACGGTTGGTTCCAATCTATGGGATTTCCGCCGATTGCAAAAAATCTTTCATATTGGTTTGCCAATAAAGAAAGAGGGGTAAAATGGTCACTTTGGTCATCTTCTCATGAAATCGGAACTTATCTCAGCATGGTTCTTTCCGGATTTTTAATTACTCACTATGACTGGCAATCCGTATTTTACGTTCCCGCAATTCTTGCAATGATTTTTTGCTTTTTCTTTTACAAAAATCTGCAAGACAAACCTGCTAGCATTGGTTTACCCGATATAGAAAAATACAAAGATCCCGAATATGAAGAACCTGCTAAAGAGGAAAATGAAGGTGAAGAATATACATATTCGGATATTTTCAAAAAATACATAATAAAAAATCCTACAGTATGGCTTTTGGCAATTGCTTATATTTTTGTTTACGTTGTAAGATATGGGACAATTGACTGGCTTGTTATGTATCAGGTTGACATGAAACACTATACAATTAGTGAAGCGGCAAAAATAATAAGTTTTCTGCCTCTTGTCGGGGTTCTCGGTACAATCGGTGCAGGAGTAGTTTCAGATAAATTATTTAAAGGTAAAAGAGCTCCTGTAAACATTATATGTTTAGTTCTTTTGGCGATTTGCATATATTTATTCAAAATAAATCAATTCCCGATTTTAGATTATGTATATGTGTCTGCAATTGGTGTATTTACTTGCGGCCCGCAAGTTTTGATAGGCGGGTTATCTGCGGTAGAATCAAGTTCCAAAAAAGTTGCATCTGCAGTTACCGGTTTTTGCGGAATGTTTGGATATATAGGATCAATTCTTTCAGGTGTTGGAACAGGTTACATTATTGATAAATTCTCTTGGAACAGTGCGATTAATTTCTGGATTTTATCAGCATTAATATCGCTCGGAATTTGCATAATTTTACTTAAAAAAGAAAAGAAAAAATAATTAATTGATATAATTAAAAATATTGCTACAATATAAATATGAAAATCACTTACGATAAATATTCATTAATAATAGATGACAAACGTGTTTTTATCAAAAGCGGTGCTTTTCATTATTTTAGAACTCCGGGAGCGGAACTTGCACGTGACAGATTTCAAAAAATGAAATCCGGCGGATATAATACTGTTGATTTATATTTTAATTGGAATTATCATAGCCAAAAGCAGGGAGAGTATGACTTTACAGGAATAAAAAATGTTCGTAACATTCTGCAAATAGCTAAAGATACAGGGCTATATGTAATCGCACGTCCCGGACCGTTTATTAATGCGGAAGTTAATGCCGGCGGGCTGCCTTTTTGGCTTTTAAAAGAGAATGATGTTGTTCCGAGAAACCGTATCGGGACAGAGTATCGTTATTCTCCGAAATATATGAAATACGTAAGAGAATGGTATGATAATATTATACCGATAATACGAGAATTTGATAACGTTATACTCTTCCAAATAGAAAATGAATATGCTACAGATACAATGGAAGAAGAGTATTTAAGAGAATTATATGAAATGGCGCGTGAAAGAGGAATAAAGTGTCCGATATTTCATAATGATGCATATTTTGCCGGACTTTGGGGAAATTGTGTTGATATTTACGCACTTGATTTATACCCTTACATAAATCCAAATCAAAATTGGAAGCAAGATAATTTTTGTTTTGATACATTAGATAACATTGAAGATGTTTTTCGTTCTTCAAAAGAAAATTCGCCGCCCTTTATTGCTGAAATGCAGTCAGGTTGGTTTGATAAATGGGATGGCTCGGGATATGCGCATATACGAAACGCATTAGGAGATGAGCATATAAATATAATGACAAAAACGGCTTTGTCACAAGGAGTTACGTTATTCAATCATTATTTGACCGCAGGCGGCACAAATTGGGGTGATTTGGCTTGTGATGAAGTATATACAAGTTATGAATTCGCTTCGCCTATTGATGAATTTGGGGTTTTACAAAGCAATTATTTTAAAGCAAAAGCTATAAATTATTTTATAGATTCTTTTGATTTTACTTGTACAGAGCCGAAAAACTTTGATTTTTATCAAGAAAATATCTATACAAAAATGCGTCACGATATAAATAATAATTGCGATTGGCTGTTTGTAAGAAATATGAATGGGGTTCAACGTGATATTCAAATTTTTGAAGATAAAATAATAACTTTAAAACCGTATGATATGAAAATATGTCCGATTAATCTAAGTCTGAAAGGATGTGATGTGGATTTTTCGGATTGTGAGTTTTTTGCAAGAATCAAGAATGAAACCGAAGAAACAGTATTTTTAATTTCAGATAAAAATGCTCATATATATATAAAAGATTTTGGTGAAATAAGCGGTAATAAAAAAGATTACGAAAACATTACATTTGAAAGAGAAAACGGAAAAACTCAATTTGTATTTTTAACAAAAGAATTGGCTGACAGGAGTTGGTATCTAAAAGATAAGATGATATTTAATGCGGATTACGTTCTGCCGAACGGCGCTGTTGCTGTTGAAAAAAATACTGAAATAGGATATTTTGATTTAAAATACAAATTCGGCAAAAAAAATTGTATTGTGACAGAAGTAAAGAATGATGAACAACCTGAAGATTTAAAAATTGCAAGCGTTGAATTTTGCTCGCCTGAAATTGATACAGACTATGACTATTCAAATTGGGAAACTGTTAAAGAAAAAACCGACTCTCTTTCCTGCGGTTTGTATGATGAATTTGTTTGGTATAAAAGCAAAATTCCGGATAATTTGACCGAAATAACCCTAAGTGCAAGGCATTTGTTTGCACTTTATATAAACGGAAAAGAAGTTTTAAACAGAAATAGTTATAAATTAGAAAAACTTCAGGAAGTTCCGGAAACAATATCAATTCCCTTAAACAAAACTATTCTTTCAAAATCTGAAAATGAATTAACAATTCTTGTTCAAAACTTGGGATTTGATAAAGGTTTTTCAGGTGATACAAACAACCCGAGAGGACTTGTTACATTTGAAACCGTTCCAAGCATACCTATAGAGTTTAAAATTTGTGAAAAATTGTCTTGTCAAAGAGATAATAAGAAAAGCGATAATCCTTATCTCACAAAACTTACGGCAAATTTTGATATTGAATTCAAAGATAATGTGTTTTTTGCAAAATATATATCATTTGAAAACTTTAAGTGCAGACGTGCAACAATATTTTTAAACGGAGTTAAAATAGGACGATATATAAAACGCAGACATGTACAAGAAAAATTTTATTTGATAAATCAATTTTTAAAACCGCATAACACTTTGGAAATAGTAATTTGGGAAAAAGAAAGAAATATAAAATCTCCTTTGGGATTTAAATCTGATATGAAAAATGTTAAAATAAAAATAGGTACATATAAAACTTATCAGCTGTTTAAATAATGAGGTATGAAATATGGCAATAGTTCCTGAGTTTTTAATTAAAAGAATTTATCAAAAGGGTTCACTGAAAAAAACCGATAACGGCGCAAGCGTTGTTTTAAAAAATGTATTAGGTCCGGGTTTTATCAGCGGGTTTAATTACGTACAAATAAATGATGTTGTATATGAATCCAAAGATGTAAAGTTTATCACTAACGGTCAGGAACTAAAAGGCGATGAAGTGAGCGAATCAAATCCTGTAGCTTTTAGGTTGGGACAAATCGGAACATTAATAATGACAGGCAATGACAGCGTAAAAGAAGGTGTTAACAAAATTATTATATCAGCAATGAATCCGGAAGCCGGAACCGTTCAGCTTAATTTGGAAGATAACGTGTAGAAAGTTTTGC
>CAJOPY010000151.1 GCA_905236505.1 Candidatus Gastranaerophilales bacterium | reverse complement strand
CTGCTATTGCTTCACCAAGATTGTTTGCTCATTACGTTATGTCCCAAACAACAAATGACAAGACTTGTTTTCTTAATTTTTTGTAAGGTTTTTATCTGTTAAAAACCAACAATAACAAATATTTTCAACTTTTACTGCATAATCCCTGTAAATAATAACTATTCAGTAGCTTCGGTAAATTCCGGCATATCGTTGTTTTGATTTTCTTTTTCAGATATTTTAATTATTCTTTTGTATTGCTCTTTATTAGGAATGTTCAATAATTTCATTTCTTCATTATTTATATCAAATAAACTATTTTGGCTAACCTTTAAAATATCTGTAAATAATTGTTGGAACATTATATAAAAAATCAATGATTGATTATTTTGTTTTTGCAGAATTGCAAGAGCGTCATTAATATATAATAGGCTTTCATTATAATCGTTATCAGATGAATACATTTTTGCAATAAAGTATCGTGCAAACATATTAATATTAAATATAGCCGAATTTTCAGATTTTTCAAAAACATCGTTTAATATATAATGTGCTTTTTTAAGAATACCCAGTTTTGCGTAAGAATGTGCTATTAAAATATCACACAAGTATTCTAATTGTGCCTGATGAATATCTGCTGCTAAAAGTTTTGCCTGATATATATTTTGAGCAAATTTTTTGTAATCTTCTTTAAGTTCTGAAGCTTCCTGTAATATTAAATATATTATTTTTTCAAAAGGTGTTGCTTCTTCGCTGTTAGAAGGAACGAATGGTTTTCCGGACATAAAATCTTTTATTGCAATTATGCAATCTTTTTCCGGAAGTTCTGTATTCAAGGCTGTTTTTATTTGTTCAAAAAATTCATCTAAATCATTGGTTCCGGATATTAATTTTGCAAAGCCTACAAGCCTGAAGGTATCTAACATATGTTCTACAAAAGAATTTACAGAGAAGTTGACAGGTTTTATCTTTTCAATAATTTCCGGACGAATAATATTCAGAAGTTCGTTCCCTAAATGTATACATTCATTATATTCGCCGGTATTAAATAATATTTCTAAATGAACAAGTGATAAAAGAAGTATTTTAGAGTTTATTGCACCGTTAACAATTAGTGATGAATTAGGAATTCTTTCTAAAATATTATGCAGCAAGACAATAGCATTAGTATAATTTGATGATATAAGAGAACCTTGAAGCATTAAATTAGAAAGTTTTATTATTTTTTCATCATCATTTTCTTTAATAGCATCCATCAGCAAAATATTTTCTATAGAATAAATTTTTGCGGGAGAATAGCTGTATAAACTAATTAATATATTATTAAAGACTTCTTTTTTGCTGTTTTCTATCTCTTCAGGGGGTATTATTGTTTTTAAATTTTCACTTAATGACAAAAATCCTAAACAATTTTTGAGATAAGCATCGTAATCACCTGATAAAATTGAAAGTTGTGAATTTTTCCACATGACAATATATTCGTCCTTATGCATGTTTAATGCGGATAAAAGGGACAAAAGATCAAAACTTCCGACAAATTTTCCAAGTTTTGCAAGAATTGTTTTTGCAATAAATTCTTTTACTTCTTTTTTTAAAGATGTTTCCAGTGAAGGTTTTATAACATTGTAATTGTCAATGTAAAATACGTCATTTCTTACTTTCCCAAAACCGTATTCCTCAAGAATTTTAAAGCTTTTAGAGATGTCTTTAATTCCGAGCAGTTCGCATGTTTTGTAATCTGTTCTTGCTCCCAAAAATAGAGAATATGCCAAAATCATAGATGCATCTTGATAACGCCCTAATTCTTTTAATCGCGTTCTTATTAAAGATTTTAAGTCTTTAGGCAGCAAAAAAGAATTGTTATTTTTTATAATTAATTTATTTTCAAAACTTATCAAAACACCTTTATCAATTAAATATTTTATGGCGTTTTCAAAGTAAAGCTTAGAACCTGCAAAATTTTCTTTAATTTTTTCGTAATAAAAAGACTGAATGAAATCCGATGCATCTTCTTTTATTTCTGACAACAGTAATGAGATATTTGTTTTTTGTAATAAATACTCCGTGTATAAATTAGTTCTTAAAAGTCCTTTAATTTTTGAATGAACAGAGTTTTCATCATCTGTAATAAAAACAAAATTTGTGTTTACTTTTTGAAATTTATCAAAATAAATTTGTAGAGTTGCAAGTGTCGTATCATCTATATTTTCAAATCCGTCAATTATAATAACAGTGTCTTTTAAAGAGCGCAGAAAAGAAACAAAATCTTCCATATATAAATATCTTGCATCTTCATAGGATGTGGATTTTTTTGTTTGACCGACAATTAAATCTTTTATGTTTTGAAACCTTTTAATATCAAAATTTTGAGGAATTAACCCGCTGCATAAAGGTAATCCGTAAAAGTCCTTAAATAAGTCAGTTAATACTCCCCATGCTTTGTATTGTAAATCCGGTGTACAATTTGCATAGATTACTCGTTTTCCTTGTTTTTCATAAAAATTTATAATATCGGATGTTTTTACACTTAGAGAATGGTCACCCCTGATTGATATTATTTTTTCATCCGGATTCAATTTTTTTATAATATCGTTGGAATTTGTTTTTACAAAATTACATTTAGCACTTATATCAAACACTTTAAAACTGTAAATATCATCTTGTGTTGTTTCTTCGTTTTTCGGTTGTTTTATATCATTTTTTTCCACTTGCACAGATGTATCCGTTAATTCATTCGGAGGAAGAATATACTTCTGAAGCAAAACTTCATAATACATAACCGTTGTACCGTCTTGTTCCATAGAATACAGAGAATCTGTTTTATAATCTTTTTGTATACATTCTTGCGAATATTGATCAAGAATTATTTGCATACCTTTTAAATATTTAGGTTCATCTTTTTTGACAGTGAGCAGTTTGACGTTATTTTCAGGATTTTTGTATATTAAAAGTTCTTCAGCATTCTTTTTTACTATAACAATACTTAGTTTTAAAGGAGTTCCGAGTTCTTCAAATATTCTGAGGTTAAGTCCCGTAAAAGAGTTTGTAAGCTTTAAAGCAAGTCTTAATGCTTTATTTACCGAAGTTGCAAAAGAAAGTTCTTTATTAAAGTTTACTACATAATCGTTGTCATATAATATAATATTTCCGTCAATATTCTTTAGCTGAGATATTATTAGATTCCTTAATTTTATTAAGAACTTTGTATATAGTTCTTGTGAACTTAAAAGATTTCTAATATTTCTTAGCGCTGAAAACTTAATAATTAATGATGCAAATTCATCAGATTCGCATTCTTGATACGCTATACTTTGACGAACAGGAAAGCCGCATTTACAATTTTCTTTTGTTGTCGGTGTAAGCCTGCCGCATTTGGCGCATTTTTGAAGAATTATGTATCCGCATTTCGTACAAACTGAACTTTCGCTGTCGGAATGACAATTCGGACAAATAAGAGTCAAAACTTTATGACAATGCGGACAAACTGATGAACTTTCAGGTATATTCTTTTTACATTTTGGACATATCATAGTAAAAATTATAGTCTAAATTTGCTCATTATGCTATACTTTATAAGGAGGGAAATTTATGACGTTATATACTGTTTTTATGGAACCTGCAATTTTGGTGATAACAATATGTTTCTTGAGTTTTCTGTTATTCACTACAAAAAATTATGCGCGTATTGAAAAACAACTGAAAAAAATATATGAATATTTAAAGGAGCTTAATAAAAAAGAAGTTTCGTATAAATTTAATCAAATAGATGAGTTTTTTGTGGAAAATTCATTCACATCAACCCTATGGGAAGATTTTAAAAAAGCACTGATATTTCCGGAAAAATTTTTTATTGCACAACAAAATGCAAAAGGAGAAGTTCCAAACGATATATATTTAACAGTAGATGCTTCTTACTTTTTTAATGAAGAAACTTTGATTCTTTCAAAAATTAACAACAAGTTTATCCAAACAATGCCAACGCTTTTGACAGGGCTTGGTCCGTTTTTTACTTTTTTAAAGATGGCGCTTGCATTTGCATCTGTTAATCTTGCAAGTGCGGAAAATGTAGGTGAATCTCTAAACGGACTTATAGGAAATATTCAAATTGCGGCTCTTTGTTCTGTTTTTGCAGTTGGTTTTTCACTTCTTTTTATGTTTATTGAAAAAATAATGTATAACAAAATGTGTAAAAGGTATTATTTATATATTCAAAAAGAATTTATAAGACTTTTTGATGTCATTACAAGCGAAAAATTCTTAATTGATTTAGTAAAAGAATCAAAAATACAAAATTCTGCGAATGAAAAATTATTAAAAGAACTTCCGATGAATATTTCAAAAGCAATATCTGCAGGAATAGGAGAAACCACAGTTCCCTATTTGGAAAATATTTTATACAGCCTTAATAAGTTAAACGAATCTCTTAACAAAGGTAACGGCGGAGATGTTGTAGACAAATTGTTCTAAAAGGAATACATATGAGAATAAAACATAAAAGTTCAGAAAATAATGAAAATAACATTTTTTGGATAACCATGACGGATTTGATGACCGCTTTGGTTTTAGCATTTATTGTATTGTTCTTTTATTCATATATGACGAGCTTTTATGAAAAAATACAACAAAGTGCAGAACGCGAAAAAGCAACTCAAGCTCTGGAACAAACGCTAAAAGCTCAGAAAATAGATACGGCGGTAGATATATCAACAGGGGTTGTAAAGATTTCCGACTTGTCACTTTTTACGCTTAACAGTCATGAACTTTCACCGGAAGGTAAAAAATTCATGGAAAAATTTGTTCCGGCCTATTTAGATTCATTGTTTACAAACGAATACATGGCTGAACATATTGATAAAATAATTATACAAGGACATACTGATTCGCAAACGTTTAAAGGCGAATTTTCAGCTGAAGAACAGTACATGAAAAATATGGAACTAAGCTTAAAAAGAGCTTTCACGGTAGCAAATTATATAACATCAACAAAATATGATCGCAAATATGGCGAAAGATTAAGAAAAATGGTAATAGTTGAAGGTGCAAGTTATTCTTCACCGATTATAAGGCAAGGAAAAGAGGATTACGACAAAAGCAGAAGGGTTGAATTAAAGCTTGTCATGAAAGAAAAAGACAAATTTTTGGAAACACAAAACAAAAATTTTGATAAGAGCAATCATAGCGAAAAAGATTAGTTTTTTTATTATATAATTATTTTGTCGGAATATGGGGGTATATATGTTAGAAACGGCTATTGAATATATAAAGAGCAAAATCGCCGATTTTGAACCTGAAATAGGTATTATATTGGGTTCAGGACTTGGTGAGTTAGCCGACGAATATTGTGATATTTATATCGATTACAGAGATATTCCTGGTTTTGAAGTATCAACAGTATCAGGGCACAAAGGTCGTTTGGTTTTTGCTCAAATAAACGGTAAAAAAGTTGTTATGATGCAAGGACGATTTCATTTTTATGAAGGACATTCAATAAAAAAGGTTGTATTTCCGGTAAAGGTAATGAAGAAATTGGGAGTAAAAACTTTAATAATTACAAATGCAGCAGGCGGAGTAAATGCATCATTTAATCCGTCAGATTTAATGGTAATAACTGATCATATAAACTTTATGGGTGAAAATCCTTTAATAGGAGAAAATGATCCGGAAATGGGTGAAAGATTTCCTGATATGAGCGAAGTATACAATTCAAAATATGTAGAACTTGTAAAAAAAGCCGGACGAAATGCCGGTGTTGATTTGCAAGAAGGAGTTTATATGGCACTAACGGGGCCTTCATATGAAACACCTGCTGAAGTAAGGATGGCAAGAATAATAGGTGCAGATGCAGTCGGAATGTCTACTGTTCCTGAAGCAATAGTAGCATCATGGGCAGGCATGAATGTAATAGGTATCAGTTGTATTTGCAATTCCGCAGCCGGAGTTAGTACGGTAGGATTGACTCATGCAGATGTTATAAAAGCTGCAAACACCGCAAAAGATAAGTTTAAATTACTAATAAAAGAGGTTATTAAAAATATTTAATGAGACTCGACAAATATTTAAAAGTTTCAAGACTTATAAAAAGAAGAACCGTTGCAGCAGCTGTTTCTGATATGGGAAGAGTGTTTGTGAACGGTAATCCTGCAAAACCCGCAAAGCAGCTGAAAGTTGGAGATATAATAGAAATAGAATATTCAAATCGTACTGAAAAGTACGAAGTATTAATAGTCCCGACAGGAAATGTTAGTGTACAAGACTCAGGGGCTTTGTATAAGGCGGTGGAATGATGAATTCAATATTTATAACAATGAACAATTGGTTTCAGGCAATGGGAGTACAAGGACTTGCAATAAATTCTTGTGTAGAAAGCTTTTTCCTTGTACCACCTCCTGATATACTCTTGATAGCAATGGATTTAGCAAAACCTAAAATGGCAATGTATTACGCATTTGTATGTACATTAGCTTCTGCAATAGGAGGAGTTATAGGCTATTTAATAGGAAAATTGGGAGGCAGACCTGTTTTTAACTTTTTATTCCGAAAAAACAAGGATAAGTTTGATGCAGTTGAAGCAATGTACAAAGAATACGGTTCTTTTGCTGTGTTTTTCTCTGCTTTTACTCCTATACCATATAAAATATTTACTATTGCAAGCGGAATCTTAAATATGAACTTTTTTAAATTCTTTGTTGCAAGTTTTTTCGGAAGAGGAGCAAGGTTTTTCTTGGTAAGCATTGTATTGATGCTTTTTGGAGAAGCAATAAAGAAATATATTGAACTTGTAATTTTAGCTGTTACAATTATAATTGTCGTTTTCTGTATTGTTGTTTATAAAAAACGTCACTCGTTTTTAAAAGTACCAAAGGAGTCCGGGAATGCCGATAATAAATGAACATTTTATAATTCACACACACGGTAATACTGATATTATAAATATAACCAAACATATACAAAATTGTGTGTATAAACACGAACTAAAAGACGCTATGGTTTGTGTATCAATACAGGGAAGTACATCTGCTGTTACAACTATAGAGTATGAAAGCGGATTGGTACAAGATTTAAAAGAAGCATTGGAAAGAATTGCACCTTCAGGAACGGATTATCATCATGATGAGATATGGCATGACGGAAACGGGTATGCCCATGTTCGCTCCGCACTTGTAGGAAGTTCTGTTAATATAGCACTTGTGGACGGATTGTTGAATTTGGGAACTTGGCAGCAAGTGGTTTTGTTGGATTTTGATAATAAAGAACGCTCAAGAAATATAACCGTGCAAATTGTTTATTAAATTTTGTCGGAATACATTTACTTTTGGTTGTGATATATTTTTCTTATGGAAGATTTAAAAAAGATTAATGATATACTTTTAAATGACGGTGTAATAGGGTTTGTTACAGATACTGTTTGGGGTATAGGTTGTTTACCGGAAAGAGAAAAGGCAGTAAGAAAAATATATAATATAAAAAAAAGAGATATAAAAAAACCGTTGATTTTAATGAGTTATGATATATATCCGCTTTTTGATTATGTTAAACAACCAATTATAAAAGAAGGTCAAATACTTATAAAAAAATATTTTCCCGGAGCTTTGACGCTTGTATTAGAAAAATCAGAAAATACTCCCGATTATATAACGTCAGGATTATCTACTGTCGGTATAAGAGTTCCTGATAATGAAACATTTATTTCTATATGTAAAAATATAGATGGCGGTGTTCTTGCAACAACAAGCGCAAATTTATCCGGCGAACCTCCTGCACTTTCATATGAAGAAGCTTTAAACTATCTTAAAGATAAAGCGGACTATATTGTAAAAGATTATGGTTGCAAGGCAAAAGGCAAAGCTTCAACTGTTATGGGATTTAAAGATAATTCTCCGGTCATATTCAGACAAGGTGATATTCATCCGATATAGATAAATTTTGCGACAACATGATTTTATTTAAAGAATAAATATATTTATCCTAAAAACAGCGTTCCTGTCACAGATGTTTTTTATGTGCACAATTAGGGTTTATTTATACTCTTCCGTACATATCTTCATATCTTACGATATCATCTTCCGATAATAACTCTCCTTTTTGGACTTCAATTATTTTAAGAGTTTCTTTATAAGGGTTTTGTAGCGAATGAATTTCTTTAATATCAATATCTATGCTATGTCCAGGACTTAGTATATGTTCTTTGCCTTCAAGTAAAACTTTTGCCATGCCTTCAAGTACTACCCAATGCTCACTTCTGTAATTATGAGATTGTACGGAAAGTTTTTGTCCTGAATTTACTTGTATCATTTTTGTCAGAAATCCATTTCCTTGTGCGAGAACTGTATAGTACCCCCAAGGACGATAAACTGTTTTATGTACCAGATGCGTGTTGTCATTTTGTTTTTTTAGTGTATCAAAAACTTTTTTTACGTCTTGTGTTTTGCTCGCTTTACAAGCTAATATAGCATCTTCGGTTTCTACAATAACCGTGTCTTCAAGTCCTATTGTTGCGACAAGTTTAGACGAAGAATATATAAGAGAATTTTTTGAACCTTCATCAAGTACGTGACCGATTTTAACATTGCCGTTATTGTCTTTCTCACTTAAATCGTATATAGATTTCCAACTTCCGACATCTTTCCAGTCGGATGTTAATTCTACAAGCGCTATATTTTTTGATTTTTCCATTACGGCATAGTCTAAGGATATTGCGGGCATTTTTTCAAAATCTATGTAAGGTATTTCTTCCGAATCGGAAAAATTATATGAATTTAAATTATTATATATATTAGGCGCGCATTTTTGAAATTCTGATAATATTGAGGAGGCTTTAAACATAAAAATACCACTGTTCCAAAAACAATTGCCGTTTGATATATATTTTTGTGCAGTTAGTTCGTCGGGTTTTTCAATAAATTCCGTAACTTTATAACCGTTATTTATTTTGTCATTGCTTACTTTAACGTATCCGAATCCTACTTCAGGATAAGAAGGTTTGACGCCGAACGTTACTAAATATCCGTTTTCCGCAAGTTTTATTCCTTTGTTTATTGAATTACAAAAGCTTTCGTTATCTTTTATTAAGTGATCGGAAGGTAAAACAAGAATTATTTCGTCTTTGCCAAATTTTTCTGATATATATTTTGTTCCAAGAGCAATAGCAGGAGCGGTATTTTTAGAAACAGGTTCCGATAATACGGTAGGATTTTTTGTAAGTTTTGATAGCTGATAGCGTACATTTGACAAGTGTTTAACGCCTGTCATACTTATTATGTTTTCTTTTGGTACAATTTTTTCTAATCTTTCAAATGTTGTTTGTAAAAGACTTTCCGCATCTTGAATATTTAATAGCTGTTTCGGATAAAGCTCTCTTGATAACGGCCAAAGCCTGCTCCCTGAGCCTCCGGCTAAAATTAAACCAAACATATTCCCGTTCCCCATATAAAGTACAATAAAATTGTATCATGAATATAAAAAGAATTGTATTTTAACATAATTATTTGGTATAATTGTTATGTTTTAATATGTAAACGGAATTATTATGAAAGTATATTGCAGAGCAACTTTTACGTATAAAATATTAAGAGCGTTCTTCAAAGAATGTGAGAAACTGATATCAACACTTGGTAATGTCGTATCATACGGAAGTGATGTTATTAAGGGTCTAAAAGACAAGCCGGTAACATTTAAGGAAATAATGGCTCAATCAGCGAGATTTGGCGTCTCGTCGCTTCCGATAACATTATCTATAGTCGGAATGACATCGGTTATAATAGCAATGCAAGTGGCAGGAGAAATGGTAAAACAAGGGGCAGGCAATTATGTCGGTATGCTAATTGCCATGCTGATGATAAGAGAAGAGGCTGTTATTATGGCAGGATTTGCAATTATTTCTATGATAGGTTCTTCATTAGCGTCTGAAATTGCAACAATGAAAGTCACAGAACAAATTGATGCAATACAGGTACTAAAAGTTAATCCGGTAAGGTATTTATTTACTCCCAGAGTAATTGCAGGTACAATTATGATGCCTTTTGTTGTAACAATCTCATCACTGGTTGGTATCATAGGCGGAGCTGTAGCATCACATGTTGTATCAGGTTTATCGTACAAAGCATATTTTGATTCAGTTTGGTTTGGGTTAAATATGCATGATATAAACGTTTGTATAGGTAAATCGCTTAGTTTCGGTTTTGCAATATCTTTAATAAGTTGTTCTTGTGGAATGGAAGCGCATGACGGTGCAAAAGGAGTCGGATTGGCTACAACAAAGGCGGTTGTGTGGTCTTTTGTTGCGATAGTAATCTTGGATTTGATATTTGCGGCGGCATGTTTTTATTAGAAAGGTAATTTAGTGAGTATAGAAGTAAAAAACTTAGTAAAATCATTTGATAAAAAAAACATTATAGATAATATTTCTTTTAAAGTTGACGATGGTAAAATATTGTCAATAGTTGGTTTTAGCGGTTCCGGAAAAAGCACTGTTTTAAAGCTTATAAGCGGGCTTATAGAAAAAGATTCCGGTGAAATAATAACAACCGGCGGAGATATAGCAATGGTTTTTCAGTATTCGGCATTATTTGATTCTCTAAATGTGTACGATAATATATCTTTTGCGCTTCAGGAAAGGAAAGATTTAAGGGGAAAATATACAGAAAAAGAATTAAGAAGAATCGTTGCGGAAAAATTGGAGTTAGTCGGTTTATCCGGAATTGAGGATAAATATCCTTCAGAATTATCCGGAGGTATGCAGAAGCGTGTAAGTTTTGCAAGAGCGATAGTGACTGAGCCTAAAATAATACTTTACGATGAACCTACGGCGGGGCTGGATCCGATATCTTCCACTCTAATTGAAGATTATATTGTAAGACTAAAAAATGAAACAAATGCCGCATCTATAGTTGTTACTCACCAAATGTCAACAATTCGGAGGACGGCAGATTCGGTATTAATGTTGTATAATGGACATGCTGTTTTTGAAGGAACACCTGACGAGTTATGCAGGGAAGAAACTCCGTATACAAAACAGTTTGTGGAAGCGGAATTAGACGGTCCGATGAAAATGAATTAATGAGGAACAAAAATGAAAATATCACCTTCTTTTAAAGTTGG
>CAJOPY010000150.1 GCA_905236505.1 Candidatus Gastranaerophilales bacterium | reverse complement strand
TTGCGGAATATTTGCACGCATAAGTCTTGATGATCCGATATTCATTTTTATTTTCCTAAATTTAAATCTTAAACATTATTAAATTTAATCAATATAGCCTTGATTTTTCCGGTTTTTCACGGTTTTGCTCTGCAATCTGCTGTTGGAATTCGTATGCGTCATATCTTGCATATTATTCCTTGCTTTATTGTTAATTGCTAAAAATTATTATATAAACGTTATCGGCATTTTTTTTTCAAAAACTTTAATTATATAATACAAATATTTACAAAAGTTAATAAAATTTTTTTATATTTTCACTTTAAATGGTTTTAGATGTTAATAACTGAATTCATTTTAAATATTTATTTTTACAAAAATCAAACGTAGTTTATAAAATGTTACAATTCCTAATTTTTCTTGACATATAGTATACAAATAACAGAAAATACTTATATAAGACAGGGAGATAAGATGACTAAAAGAACTTTTTTGTATGACAAACATGTGGCATTAGGTGCCAGAATGGTTGATTTTGCCGGTTGGGACATGCCGGTACAATACACATCAATAATAGAAGAACATAATACTGTACGTAAAAATGTCGGTTTATTTGACGTTTCTCATATGGGAGAACTATTTATAAAAGGTAAAGATGCTCTTCCGTTTTTGAACAAGCTTGTACCTCAGGAACTATCAGCATTAACAAATTCTAAGGCAATATATTGTCAGCTTCCGAATAAAGATGGCGGTTTGATAGATGATTTAATTATATATAAAATACATGACGGAGAATATTTAATAATAGCAAATGCATCTCGCGTTGAGGAAGATTTAAATTGGATAATGAGAAACAAACTCGGTTTTGAAGCAGATGTTACAAATGAATCACACAACTATTCTTTGCTGGCGCTTCAGGGGCCAAAAGCATGTGAATTAATGAATAAATTAGGAGTAAAAGAGCTTCCGCCATTCTTTTCTATAAAAAGGGGAGAACTTTTTGATATAAACTTATGGATATCAAGAACCGGATATACAGGAGAAGATGGTGTAGAATTAATGGTAAGGAATGAGTTTGCCGGAGTTTTGTGGGACGGTTTACTTCGTGAAGGCGCCCAATTCGGAATTAAGCCGATAGGTTTGGGGGCAAGAGATACGTTAAGATTAGAAGCGGCACTTCATTTATACGGAAATGATTTGGATGAGAATACCACTCCTGTTGAAGCCGGATTGTCTTGGTCGGTTTCAAAGGATAAGAAAGAGGATTATAACGGAAAAGAAGTTATTATGAATCAACTTAAAAACGGTGGAAGAAAAAAGCTTATTGGTTTTAGGATGAAAGATAAGAGCATAGCGCGGCATGGTTATGAAGTGTATAATGATGAGAAAAAAATAGGAGTTGTTACAAGCGGAGGAATTTCGCCGACAAGAGGAGATAATATAGGTATGGCATATGTTGATTTAACGGATAATCTTGACAAATTTTCTGTAGGCTCTACAATTCGTATTATGATACGTGAAAAATTGCACGAAGCCGAAATTATTAAAAAACCCTTTGTAGAAAAAAGAAATAAAGTATAAAAGAATATAAATAGGAGAAAATAAATGGACGAAAACATGTTATGTACCAAAACCCACGAATATGTAGTTGAAAAAGGTGATAAATATGAAGTAGGTATTACTGATTATGCAATTGATCAACTCGGAGATATTGTTTTTGTGGAATTGCCGGAAGTAGGTTCGGAGTTTAGCAAAAATGAAGTTTTTGCAACAATAGAATCTGTAAAAGCCGCATCAGAGATTTATATGCCTATATCAGGTAAAGTTGAAGAGATAAACGAGGAAATAGTAAACAGCCCTGAATTATTAAATGATGAAAATTATGAAGAAAAATGGTTTATAAAAATATCATCAGACGCAGATCAAGTAGAATTTGCCGACTTAATGGATTACTCAGATTATAAAGAAGAAGTGGAATAATGAAAAATTTTATAGCACACACTGATAATACAAGAGAAGAGATGCTAAAATCCGTAAATTGTCAAACAATAGACGATTTGTATAAACAAATTCCTGTAAAAACAGACAAATTCAGATTAGCAGACCCTTTGAGTGAGTTAGATACGCAAAAAGAGATAAGAGCTATTGCGAAAAAAAACAGAACAGAATTCGTATCTTTTATGGGTGGCGGTGTTTATAACAAATTTATTTCGTCGGCAGTAGGCTATATGGCGGAAAGATGTGAATTTTTAACTGCATATACACCGTATCAACCGGAGATATCTCAAGGTACATTACAAGTAATTTATGAATATCAAACAATGATATCACGTATAACAGGCATGGATATAGCAAATGCTTCAATGTATGATGGAGGTTCAGCTTGTGCTGAGGCTATACTAATGGCTCACAGAATAAAGCGTGGAAAACTTAATAAAGCGCTTGTTTTAAACAGTTTAAATCCGGAGTACAAAGATGTGGTAAAGACTTATGCTTGGGCTCAAGGTATTGATATAGACTGGTGTGATGAAATTCCGGAAGATGTTTCCGAGTATTTTTGTGTGCTAACTCAGTATCCTGATTACTACGGAGAGATAAAACCCGTAAAAAAAGCCGGAGATGCAGTATTAGTTGTATGTGCTAATATTTCAGCATTATCTGTCCTAAAACCTCCGACAGAGGCGGATATTGTTGTTGGTGATATACAACCGCTGGGCATACCGATGAATTTTGGCGGACCTCATGCCGGATATATGGCGTGTAAAGAAGCGTATATGCGTCAAATGCCGGGTCGTTTGGTCGGAAGAACTTTAGATTCAAAAGGAGAACAAGCATTTACGCTAACAATACAAACTCGCGAACAACATATTAAACGAGAAAAGGCAACAAGTAATATTTGCTCAAATCAGTCATTAATTGCGTTATGTGCAACTTTATATTTAAGTTTGGTCGGAGAAAAAGGTTTTAGAGAAACTGGTTTGATATCAATGGACTTAGCGCATAAATTATCTGAAGGATTAAAGGAAAAAGGAATAAAAATATTAAATAAAAATTTCTTTAATGAATTTGTGATAGAAGTTTCTGATGCTGACAAATTTTTAGCCGGATTAAAAGGAAACAATATACTTGGCGGTGTAAAGCTTGATAAGCAGCGAATACTTGTTTGTGCTACAGAAATGAATACGGAAGATGATATTAGCGAATATATAAAATCAATAAATTAAGTTAATATTATTAAGAATTATATATGGAATACAAATTTCTGGACAATACTATAAATACAGAAGATATAGTTCTGCCCGAGTCGGACAGAATAAATAAGTATTTGCTTAAAAATCACTATTCAGAAGCTGTAAAAGGATTGGATTTTTTAGCTTCGGAAGACAAATTTTTGTATGTACACGGGTTTTTGGGAACAGGTAAGCGCCAGTTTATAAATTACATTTCAGGATTCAGAGGAAAAGATGTTATAGTTTTGGAGTATTACTGTAAACCGTCTACGGTATGTGATGATATTTTATTATCGTTTATTGATAAAATAGAAAAGAATTCACTTCACAGAGCCATAAGTCAAACTGCAAAAATAACTACATTGGCTGTAAAATTCCAACAGTATCTATCATCTATAAAAAAGCCTTTTTTAATAATTCTTCATTCCTTTGATGATATACAAGAAGAAAACATTAAACTTGTATCCGGAGTTTTATCTCAGGCACTTGCATTGGATAATATAAAAATCATATTGTCTACAAGAGCAATGCTTCAAGACGTTTTAGGCGATATAAAAATAGATAAAAAAATCTTTTTAAAGGCTTTTTCAAAAGAAATATTTAAAGAATTTGCTGAGTCCCTAAAAATATCCGGAACAGAAACTTCGTTTGAGGATTTTTATAATTATACACGCGGATATTATTATTATGAGGCTTTGACGATAAAAATTGTACAAGCCATGAAAATATCTTTAAATGATTTTCTGAATAAATTTTCAATGTCTGAGATGACGTATGATGCGTATTTAGGTCATACTTATTTAAATCTTATACCTAATACAATACGTAATTTCTTTTGGTTTTTAAGATTTATAAGACACGGAATAAGTGCAAATGCATTGGCTGTATTTGATTTGTATGATGAATTTTCAATAGGATACTTAAAAAACAATTTAATGGTTTTTCAATCTGATGATATGATATATGTTCAGGATTATTTTCAGCAGGACATAGATATTTCAATTCCTTCAAAAACTGCGATAAAATTGCATAAATATATAATAAACATTTATGAAAAAGAATTAAAACAATCGCTTCAGGAAAGAGAAATTCTGATATCACGTCAAGCATTGCGTTCTGAGATAGAATATCATACAAGCTGTATAAAAGATATTGAAGAAAATAAAAGCGGTGTTGATAAAACAAAAGTTACGGAAATTCCTCAAATTCAACCGGAAAAAGAGGTTCCGGCAACAACAAAAGAACAAAAAGATATAAATATTCAAATGAAAACAGCTCACAAATTGCATGAAGAGAAAAAGTATACAGAGGCAATTGAAAAATATATTGATATAATAAATGAATTCAACTTAAATTCAAGTACATTAGCAGAAGTAAGAATTAATATAGCAAGAGTTTATAAAGATATAGAACAGTACACGAATTCGCAGCATTATTATGAACTCGCGGAAGTGTATTATAAACAAAATGATGAAAATATAAATTTGAACTATTTGTATTATGAACTTACTCAACTATATTTTGCAATGTACAAAAATGAGCGGGCAACAGAAACAATAAAAAAAGTAATATATTCAGTAGACACACCCCAATCATTGATGGTTGATGCTTGCCTTCTTTTGGGCAATATATACAGTGAACAAAAGGAATCAGAAGAAGCAAACAAATATTATAAAAAAGCATTGGAATCAGTAGATGAAAATACTTCAGAAGAAAGAAAGGCTGAATTATATTTTAAATATGCACTTACATGTGATGATATGGACGATTTTAATTCCGCATATGAATATTACTCAAAATGCGTATCATCACAGTGTGTAAATCCTTATAAAGCTCTTGCTTATTCAAATATGGGTTCTTGTTATTACGATAACGGAAATACTTCAGATGCATTGTATTGCTTTAAACAAGCGTATGATATAGAAAAGTCAAATAATAATTATGACGGAATTTATTATACAGCATCACATATAGCTAAAATTTATTTACAAATTGACTCGGATAAAGCATATGAATTTATGATAGAAGCAAAACAAAGTGCGGAATTTATAAATGAAGATTTTTATATAATAGAGGCATCAGTAACGTTGGGCGATTATTATTACAACAAAAAAGGAAAAGAAAAAAAGGCACTGACAGAATATTTTAAAGCAAGAAGAATTGCTCAAAGTTTAAATAATATTGTAGATTCCGATAAAATAGAAGAACGAATTCGTGATATGCAAAAAAGAATGCCTCAAGAAGATTTTGACAAAATAGAGCATCAATATGGATAAATTTGATATAAAAAGTGATTTTACAAAATATAAACAGTTATTTTTGGAAGAAAATTCCAAACACAATTTAATATCCAAAAATGATGAAAAATTTTTATATGAAAAACACATATATGATTCTTTAGCAATAAAGTTATTTTTTGAAAAATACGGTAAAAAAGATAATTCAACTCTTTTGGATATCGGAACCGGAGGAGGTTTTCCAAGTATTCCTATCGCAATTGAATTTGGTGATATAAAAGTTACCGGTCTTGACAGTATAAGAAAAAAAATTAATTCCATCAATGTCATAAAAAATAAGTTGAAATTAGAAAATTTGGATACAATTTGTGCAAGAGCGGAAACATTGAAAGACAAGAAATACGATATAATTACAAGCAGAGCGGTAGCAAAACTCGCTGAGATATCCAAATATGCTATTCCGCTTTTAAAAAATGACGGCTACTTTCTTGCGTATAAATCAAAAAAAGCAAAAGAAGAGATAGAAGAAGCGAAATTTAAAATAAAACAATGCAGAGCCGAAATAATTGATATAATTGAATATACGTTACCGACAGAAGAAGTTTACGAAAGAAATTTAATTGTAATAAAAAAAATTTAAGGTCTTTTTTTTATAATC
This sequence comes from Candidatus Gastranaerophilales bacterium, assembly GCA_905236505.1. Lineage (GTDB taxonomy): Bacteria > Cyanobacteriota > Vampirovibrionia > Gastranaerophilales > Gastranaerophilaceae > CAG-196. Next base: position 1,998 of record CAJOPY010000150.1, on the reverse strand, counting down.
TTTCACTCCTAATAAATCTTTATAAAATCTTTTCTTGAAATTTTTTTTCAAATATTGTATAAAATAAAAGTAAAAATTTTAAGGGGGATTAAGAAGTATGAACGATTATATAAGCAGAGTTTTGGAGAATACAGAGAAAAAGAACAGTTGTGAACCTGAATATTTGCAAGCTGTTCGTGAAGTTTTGTGTTCTGTAGAACACCTTGTGGAAAGGCATCCTGAGTATGAAAAACTTGCAATACTTGAAAGAATGGTTGAACCGGAAAGAATTATAACATTTAGAGTTCCTTATGTGAATGATAAAGGGGAGGTTGTTGTAAACAGAGGATTTAGGGTTCAATTCAGTTCTCTAATTGGTCCTTATAAAGGCGGTCTTAGATTCCATCCTACAGTAAATCAAAGTATAATGAAGTTTTTAGGATTTGAGCAAATTTTTAAAAATGCATTAACCGGACTACCGATAGGAGGAGGAAAAGGCGGTAGTGATTTTGACCCGAAGGGAAAATCTGATAACGAGATAATGCGTTTTTGTCAAAGTTTTATGACAGAATTATACAGACATATAGGTCACGATGTTGATGTTCCGGCCGGTGACATTGGCGTAGGCGGAAGAGAGATTGGATATTTATTCGGACAATACAAGCGGATAAAAGATGCCTATGAAGGCGGTGTTCTTACCGGAAAATCAATTTGTTACGGCGGTTCTTTGGGTAGAACTGAAGCAACAGGATACGGTCTTATTTTCTTTACAAGAGAAATGTTAAAAACAAAAAATGAAAGTTTTAACGGAAAAACTGTTACAATATCCGGTTCCGGTAATGTTGCAATATATGCTTGCGAAAAAGCTCAGGAATACGGCGCAAAAGTGGTTGCAATGAGCGATTCTTCAGGTTGCATTTATGATCCGAAAGGAATTGATTTGCCGCTAATAAAACAGATTAAAGAAGTTAAAAGAGGCAGGATAAAAGAATATTTAAATACCCATCCGGAAGCTGAATATACCGAAAGAGTAAACGAAGATTCACCTATCTGGAACATAAAGACAGACATAGCACTTCCGTGTGCAACTCAAAACGAAGTTACTCTAAATTCTGCAAAAAAACTTGTATCAAACGGTGTTATGGCAGTATCAGAAGGTGCAAATATGCCTTGTACTCAAGAAGCAACGGATTATTTTTTGGAACATGGTATTCTGGTAGGTCCTGCAAAAGCGGCAAACGCAGGAGGTGTTGCAACATCTGCTATAGAGATGACTCAAAACAGTATGAGATATTATTATACATTTGATGAAGTTGTATCAAAACTTGATTGTATAATGGTTAATATATTTAATGCGTGCAAAGAAAACGCAAAAAAATATGGTTGCGAAGGTAATTATGTAGCAGGAGCCAATCTTGCGGCTTTTGAAAAGCTTGCAGAAGCAATGAAGTGTCAAGGTGTAGTGTAAATTAATATTAAAAAAATCCCTTTGTTTGTACTAAAATGAAAACAGAGGGATTTTTTATGGAAAATAAAAAGGTTTATATAGAAGTTCTCGGCTGTCAGATGAATAAATCCGATGCGGAACGAATGTACGGAATGTTGGAACATATCGGCTATACTCAAACAGAAAATCCGAAAGATGCTGATATGCTTATAATTAATACATGTTCAATAAGACAACTTTCAGAAGATAAGGCATACAGTCAAATTGGAGTATGGGGAAAACAAAAAAAATCAAACCCGAATTTAAAAATAGTTTTTGCCGGATGTGTTGCACAACAAGGCGGAGAAAATGTATTAAAAAGAGCTCCATACGTGGATTTGGTACTTGGAACGCAGCGTCTGTACGAGCTTCCCAATCTTGTAAAAAGGATTGAACAAGGTGAAAGAATTGTATCAATTGATGAAAAACCTTATGAAGAATCCGAGATAAAAATTAATCGTGTACAAGGAGTTAACGCGTGGATTCCTATTATGGAAGGGTGTAACAATTTTTGTACATATTGTATCGTTCCT
>CAJOPY010000149.1 GCA_905236505.1 Candidatus Gastranaerophilales bacterium | reverse complement strand
TACGATATTTATGTTATAAATTATGATATAGTATGCCAAAGAGGAACATATGCCGCATTTTTTCATAAATCAGGAAAACATAAAAAATAATGTTATTGTAATAAATGATAAAGAAAATTATCGTCATATTGCAAGAGCTTTGCGTGCAAGATGCGGTGAGAAATTGTTACTTATTGATGAAAATCAAATACAGTATGAAACGGTTATATCCAAGATTACAAATAGTGAAATTGAATGCGAAATAAAAAAATTTTATCCCTCAAAACGTGATTTAGAATTTGATTTATATTTAGCACAGTCACCTTTGAGAAGTGATTCACAATTAACTATTATGGAAAAAGCGACAGAATTAGGTGTAAGAGGAATTTACCCTGTTTTAACCGACAATTGTGCAGTCAAAAAAGATGTTGCAATATCAAAAGTAGAAAAGTGGCAGAAGGTTATGTTTGAAGCATCAAAACAATGCGAAAGAGCAAAAATCCCGACTTGTTTTGGGGTGACTGATCTCAAAACCGTTTTAGAAATGGATTTTGGCCGTATAATTGTTTTTGGGGAGCGCTCAACAGAGCAAAGTTTAAAACAATATCTGGGTAAAAATCCGATAAAAAAAAGTGAAAAAATCCTTGTTGTAATTGGTCCTGAGGGCGGATTTTCACAAAAGGAATTTGATTTATTCAGAGCAAAAAATCTGCCGATAATATCACTCGGAGACTTAATACTTAAAGCTGATACCGCTGTAATAGTTGCATTAGGAGATATTGTTTATGAATATCAAGGATGATTTTATATTAAAAGATATTAATGAGGGATATTTGGTTGGCGGTTCTGTGCGTGATTTCCTGATGGGTAAAAGAATAAATGATATAAAGGATAGAGATATTGCCATAAAAAATGCTGAAAATTTTGCAAAACATCTTACTGAAAAATTTGATGCAACTTTTATTACACTTGATGCTGAAAATAAAATTTACCGGCTTGTTCTTAAAGATAAAGAAAATTATCTGGATATATCGGAACTATGCGGAAATAGTATTGAAGAAGATTTAGTTCGCAGGGATTTTACAATCAACGCTATTGCTTATGATTTAAAAGAGGAAAAATTTATTGATGTTACAGGTGGAATTGAGGATATAAAAAATAAGCAAATCAAAGCAATAAGAGAAGAAAATTTTATAGATGATCCATTGCGTATTCTTCGTGCGTATAGATTTATGGCAACAACGGGATTTGAACTAAATGCAGAATTAGAAAAAATTCTTGTAAAACATAAAGACTTATTAAATCTGCCTGCAAAAGAACGTATTCATGATGAGCTTATGAAGATGTTTGGAGGCAGGGGTAAATATATAGGAACGGCTGAAACTTTGATTAAAATGCTCGATAACGGGATATTGGAAATAATATTTCCTTTTGTTAATGACATAAAAAAAGTTCCGTCAAATTCACATCACCATTTGGATTTAATACACCACATTATTGAAACTGTGAGACAAATAGAGTTGCAGTATAGCGAGGTTGATGGAGAAGTTTTGGAACACTTAAATAAAATTGATTTTGGCGGATATCCCAGAATAAATCACCTGAAGCTGTCAGGTTTTTTGCATGATATAGGTAAACCGTCTAACTGGACTCTTGAGGATAATGGGAAAACTATCTGGACTGTTCAGAGCGGAACGGATTATCCGAAGGACAAAACTTATCGACACAGATTTATTAAACACGATTTAGAGGGTGAAAAACTTGTAAAACCGCTTTTAAAAAGTTTAAAATTTTCTAACAAACAAATAGATTACATATCAACAATGGTTCGTTATCATATATACCCATCAAATGTCATTGTTTCACCTAATTTGGATAACAAAGTTATGATGCGCTATATTAGAAAAATGGGGGATAGTGTTATAGATAATATTATCTTAGCAAAAGCAGACAGGCTTTCTGCGCAGGGACCTGATGTTACAACGGAGATGACAGAAAATAATCTAAACGGTTTAAATAAGCTGCTGGATTTCTATTTGGAAGTTAAACCGACGCTCAAGCCCTTGCCAAAACTCCTTGACGGGAATGAGATAATGGAAATTCTCTGTTTAAATCAATCGCCGGCTCTGGGAAAAATTATTGACGAACTACACGAAGCTCAACTTAACGAAGAAGTTAGCACAAAAGAAGAAGCTGTTAATTTTGTAATCAGATTTAAGAAATAAAAAACGGCCGGTTTAAAACCGACCGTTTTTACTATACTTTTAAAACTAAGCTTCAGGAGCAGCTTCTTCAGCAGATGCTTCTTCTGCAGGAGCTTCTGCTTCTGCTGCTTTTGCAGCTTCCGCTTCAGCCTTAGCAGCTTCTTCAGCTGCCTTTTTTGCTTCTTCTTCGGCAGCCTTTTTAGCTAGAGCTTTTTTAGAAAGTTTCACTGTTTCTGACTTTTTGTAGTTCAAAGAACCGTCTTCATTACAGTTAGCAATCAAATACTTAACTGTATCCGTAGGTTGTGCACCTTTTGAAATCCAAGCTTCAGCAGATGCTTTGTTAAGCTTCATATCTTTTGTCTTAGGGTTGTAGTAACCTAATTCTTCGATAGGTCTGCCTTCTCTTTTTGTAGTTGAGTTAATAACGATAACTCTGTATGTAGGAGCTTTTTTTGCGCCTAATCTTTTTAATCTGATTTTTAAC
>CAJOPY010000148.1 GCA_905236505.1 Candidatus Gastranaerophilales bacterium | reverse complement strand
AACTTAAATTAATAAACTAATCCCATTTTGTTCTTTCCAAAAAAGATTTTAAAGCTTCTGTTATATCGTTTGGAGTTGAAAGTAATCTGTCATCGTCTTTTGCAAAAGAGCTTTCTGACAAAAATCCGTCACGTATTTTGTTGTATATACTTAAGCCAAAATATATTATTAAAGATGATACAACTACACCGAGCATTGCAAGTATGAATTTTTTTACTATTTTTCGTTTACTAATAGGCGTTTTAAAAGATTCTGACGAAATATTTTCAACAGGAGCCGCCGGAAGAAGAGTTTCCTGCGACTCATCTTGAATAACATCTTGTTGAACAGCCTCTGTTTTTTCAATCGGTAATACATCATAAGAAGCAGTATTTTCAGGTTCTGCACACAATGGCAAAACTAATGTTACAAATAATAATGTAGTTATTATTTTATTCTTCATTCTTTTTTGTAGTCCTTCTTGTCCGTTTTTGAGAATTTCTGTTCGGTCGGCGAGAACGTTTTATTTGTTTTTTTTCATTTTTTTCTTCTGTATTTTCTTCGTCCGGCGCTTTTAATTCTTCTTTTAATTCGGATTTAGATGTTTCACTGTCATTACTTTTAAAATCTTCCATAATAGGTACTATTTCAGATTCATTATTTATAACAGTTTGCGCAATTTTTTCATCTGATTGTATATCCGCTTTAGTTACCTTTTTTCTGCCGCGATTTTTATTTTTTGCAGCTTTATCTTGTTTTTCTTGCTTTAATTCAACAGCATCATTTTGTGCCGTTAAAGACGGATTTTCTGTTTGTTCAATAACAAGTTCAGAATTGTTTTGTTTTATCATTTCATCTGACTGTTTTTCAGTTGATAAATTATTTTTATTATTAGAGAACTTCTTTTTATCATTCATAGGAAGTTTTATTTTTGCAGCTTTTGCTCTGTATTCACCCTCTGAAGTAGATGATGCAAATTTCAAATCTTCCATTATATATCCATTTCCTTGACAATGAGGACAACGTTTAGCAAAAATTTCGCTTATAGCTTGTCCTTGTCTGTGACGGGTCATCTCTACAAGACCTAAATCAGATAATTGACCTACCTGCGGTTTTGCTTTATCCGCTTCCATTGCCAACTCTAATTCTTCCATCATAGTAAGTTTATCAAGCCTATTGGTCATATCAATAAAGTCAATGATAATCATACCGCCGATATTGCGAAGTCTTAGCTGACGGGCAATTTCATGAACAGCTTCAATATTCGTTTTTAAAATTGTTTCATCTTGTGTTGCGGAATTTGTAAATTTTCCGCTATTTACATCTATTACCGTTAATGCCTCTGTAGTTTGTATAAACAAATATCCGCCTGACGGCAAATTAACTTTCATCTGCAATGCAGCTTTGATTTCTTTATGAATATCCATTGCAACAAGCAAAGGCTCCGAGCCTTTATATAATGTTACATTTATATTTTTGTTCATATGCCAATTTTGAAGAATGCTTTGAACTCTATTTAGTGCAAAACCTGTATCTACAATTATTTCTTGAGTTTCTTCATTGCAAGCTTCTCTTATTACCCTGTACAATAAATCTTGATCTCGGTACAAAAGACTTGGAGGATCCATGCTTTCTGCAGATGTTACAATATTATTCCATTTTTCCAAAAGAATTTCCAAATCTTCCTGAATATCAGCTTCAGTTTGTCCTTCGGCTTCAGTTCGGACAATTATACCGACTCCAACCGGTTTTAACAGATTTACTAATGATTTTAATCTTGCACGTTCCTTTGATGATGTTATTTTTTTACTTACGTTAATCCCTGTTTCATTCGGCATTAGTACTAAAAATCTTCCCGGAAGAGATATTTCTGTTGTAACTCTCGGACCTTTATGACCTACCGGTTCTTTTACTACTTGCACAACCAGTTTTTGTTTCGGTTTCAATTTGTCTTGTAAAGCTCCTTTTCCGCCAATATCCTGCGCATGCAAAAAGCCCATTTTATCGGAACCGACATTAACGAATGCTGCTTCAATGGACGGCAAAATATTTTCAACTTGAGCAAGATAAACATCACCCAGTATTATTTCACCTCTGTGTACATAAAATTCGGCAACTTTTCCGTTTTCTACAACCGCAGCAATATTATCACGCTCGGCTATAATTATCTTGTTAGCTTGTGTGTCTTTCATCTTCTCGTAATCCTTTGCTATTTGTAAGGCATATTACCATATAAAACGCTATCTCAAATAACGTAAGTAATTTAGCCCTCTAATGTTTACCAGGCATATGAACAGACTGTCATTTCAATTTATAAATCCATATAAATTAATAAAATCTGTTATTTTAAAACCTTTCTTCTTTTTTTCAGAAAATAAATTATTCTAAAAAAACTATACTTTTATATTATCTAATTTTTTTAAAATTGTAAAGTCCTTTTCACACAATATCTTGTGAAAGACAATAAATTATGCTAAAATGGCTTTGTAATAGCATCAAAACGGTTGAAAATATCACCAAACGAGCCAAAGGTAGTTTTTTAGAAGGTTTAGCTAACGGAATTTCCGGACTTTTTGAAATGGGTACAAAAAACTTGATACCAGAAATAAACTTGTATTAAAATACTAAAGGAGTAATTATGATACATATTACATCTGAAAATATCAACTTTAAAATGAACAACAAAATTATGAAAACCAAACAATCACAAAGATAGCCCATTTTGAAATTTTTCCGAAGCCTCAACTTACATATTGTTTTGATTTAAGAAATTACATACCGTATCATATACTTCGCTTACATCAGGCATTTTTGTACATTCATTATTGCTTTTAGGGCATTTTCGTTTATGACAAGGCTGGCAAGGTAAATTGCCTTGCAAACTTTTATAATTTTCTCCCAACGGTTCATATAGTTTCGCAGGGGTTGAACAAAAAATTGACACAATTGATTTTGCTCTTGCCGCTCGTGCAAGATGAGTACTTCCGCTATCTAATGACAGTACTATATCTGCCCTTCTGAATATCTCTACAAGCATTTTTAAATCTGTTTTACCGGCTAAATTTAATCCTAAAGAGGAATTTATATATTCTATATAGTCATAATCCTTGTCTGTTCCGGTTAAAACTATGTTGCACCTTTCACTTAGCTTTTTTATTAAGCTTTTCCAATTTTCTTTGTCCCAATGTTTTGTTTCCCAAGTTGTCGTAGGGGCAACTACTGCAAGAGGTTTATTTTCATCAAAATTTAATAAATTGTCTACTTTTTCTTTTATTTCAGAACTCGTTTCCGGTAATGTCATATGAGCATTTTCAGTACTTATGCCCAAATGTTTTGCAAAAAGAAGATACTTATCAACAATATTTAAAGAAGCATCGTTTTTTGCGGGAACTTTTACGATTTCATTTGCTCCGAAATTTGAAAACTCTTGAAAATCCGAACCTATAATTCTTCTTTTTGCTCCGCAAAATAATGTAAATATAAGACTTTTCCATCTTCCTTGTGTATCTATTACAATATCATATTTATTTTGCCTTATTTTTTTTATAAGAGATATCATTTCTGTTATATTTTTTAATCGTTCAATTAATCCTTTTTGCTTCTTTAATTTACCGAACGGAGCTATTATCAAATTATTAATACAAGGGTTTCCCGTTAAAACATCAATTCCTTTTTCAGACACAAGCCAATCTACATTGTATCCGGAATTTTTTATACTGTTCGCAAGAGGAATATTAAAAATTATATCGCCAAGCGACGATAATTTTATTAATAAAACTTTTTTTTGACTATCTTCTGCCATTTAAACTTCCGCATATTTTTTTTGAGAATACATGTATACTATTCCTAAAATTGATACATACATTAAAAGTTCTGACATCTCTTCAAATACAAAGTTTTCTGTCATCTTTTCCGCTAAAAGACTGAGAACAATTCCTGATACAAGAAGCAAAGTATTCCAAATAGGAATTTTTGTTTTTGTGATATAGAATTGTAAATCTGTCCAAAATTTATAAATAAAGCCATATATAACGGTTGCAGCTATATAAATACCGTAAAGCGGATGCGCCAACCATCCGTATGGTATTTCTTTCCACGAATAAAAAGCATTGTCTTGACCGGGGATTGGGAAAAACAGTGTTCTTCCGCAATTTATTTCCCTTAAGATAAGTATTATTAATATCATTAAAATAAGATTAAAAAAAGTTTTTCTTTCCTTTGACTTTATTACCAAACAGCAAGACAAAATTAAAATAATCATTTGCATATTTTCAATTAGGCCGTTTTCATAACCGAACTCGGGTGGTAAATATAATGATGCAGGCAGTATTAAAAAGAATACAGCAAGTCCCATATATACAAACAAGTCTAATTTTAAATTTATATATTTTTTCATAGCCGACTCCATTGATTATTTTATAATTTACTTATTACTTCCAATACAAAATTGGCGGCGTCTTTTTGTTTTTCAAAAGCTGTTTTACATGATGATGACATTTTATTATATAATTCTTTACTTCCAAGAATTTCTTTTAATACCAAATACAGTTCATTACCATTTTTTACCAATTTTGCCGCACCGCAATTTTGAAGTATTGAATATATATCCTTAAAATTAAATACACAATCTCCAGATATTACCGGTTTATTCCAAACAGCAGCTTCCAAAGGATTATGACCTCCTGTATTATTAAGACTTCCGCCTATATATGCCAAATCACATGCGGAATACATTTTCCCCAATTCTCCTAATGTGTCAAGAATTATAATATCATTTTCTTTAAAATTGTCATTATTTGAACGTTTTCCGTATTTTAAATTGTGTTCTTTACATAAAACTTCTATATCCGCAACACGATTCAGATGTCTTGGAGCAATTATTAATTTTAGATCAGCATATTCTTGCTTTAATCTGTCATAAACATTTATTACAATTTTATTCTCTTTTTTATGAGTACTGCCTGCAATTAATACTCTATAACCTTCTTGAGCCAAATCTATTTTGGTATCGCTATTTGCATTTATATCAAATTTAAGATTCCCCATACATTTAACATTTTCATCAGAACCTATTACAGATATAAATTTTTTGCTGTCTTCTTCGCTTTGAGTGAATATTGTTTTATATTTTTTTAAAACTTTTTTAAAGTAAAAACCAAACAACTTATACGAAAAAATTGTATCATTTGATATTCTTCCGTTGATTATGTAAAGCGGTATATTCCTGTTTGAGCATGCATTTGCAAAACAAGGCCAAATCTCAGTTTCCAATATAAATACAGCTTTCGGATTTAACCGTTTTAAGAAGCGATTTGTTTCCGGAACAGTATCAAACGGAAAATATGTAATATAATCAGCAATATCAGAATACTTCTTTTTTGCAACTTCTTGACCCGTCACCGTTGAAGTCGTCAATACAACTTTATATTTCGGAAATTGTAATTTTATTTTTTTCACTAAGCTGCCGACAGCATTTATTTCTCCGACAGAACAACCATGAATTATAATCAAATCTTCATTCATTTGCTTGCAAAAACCGAATTTTCCTTTCCATCCTTTGGATTTTCCGGTGAATAGTCTTTCTAAAAAATAAACAGGTAAAAACAAATAGAATAAAATTGTTAATATATATTGGCTAAAAAACATAAAACTCCTAATATCAAACCTCTTAATAAAATACATTTATTACAAATTCATTTAACCAAAAAATTAATTCTTTATCAAGAATTTTATGCTTTTGTGTCTAAATTTTCTTTAGATTTTTCCAAACCCAAAACTTTCATAACAGGATGGATAGTGTGATGGCTTATTTGCGGCGCAAGAACTGCCAACCCCAAAATTGAACCGAGAAATGTACCGGCTTCTATTGTCCCTTTTATTAAATTGTATTTTTCCGGATTCTCTTTTGTTAATAAATCCTCTCTTAATCCGTCATGAGTAAACTTCAATGAAGATTTTGTTTTTAATAATGAAGCTTTTCTGTCATTTATATTTTTGCCTGCGAATTTATGATAATCCAGATACTCTGACATTCCTTTAAATTTATTAAACTCAGGGTGAGTTTTTGAAAAATATTTTTTCCCTAGTTTATAAGAACCGTTTTTAAAAACAGGAGGAATTATTGCCAAATAAACTCCCAAACATATTGCCTGATATAAAAACTCTTTTGCTGCGGCATATTTTTTGGTGTTTTCATCTATATCATTATCAATCAATATAAAACCAGGACGACCTATTGATTTGAGAGTTGTTTCTATAGAAACCCTTGCTGCTGTATTTTGTGTTACGTTTACAAATGTCGCATTTGAAAGTCCGTTTGCTATTGCACCTATCATACGCCACCTACTTTCATACCGTATGATTGGTTTTTATAATAATTAAAAACAGAATGTTTTAAAACTTTCCTTTTTGACTTAAATACAGGTTCTTTTTGACTGTTATTAGTTGACGTTTCAGAATTTTTATTTAAAGAATTCATAATAGGTTTTATTGTAACAGAACATATTAGCGGGATAATAAATAACGCCGAAGCACATACACCGACAAAGGCTGTTGTTGTTTTTAATTTCGGCAGATTATCTTCTGCTAATTTTTTAGCGTGTGATACCGCATTCTTTACTTCTTCAGAATCATTTCCTTTTTTATATTCATTATAAATTCTTTTAGGCATAAAATATTTAGGTTTTGCAAGTTGTTTTGCTGCGATATTACTTATTCTTCCGCTAAGATAATAAATCGGTATGGCTATCATTTCAGTTAACCCTTCTCTTAAAGCCGTGTACCTTTTTGTTTCCATAGATTCATCTTTATCCATCATAGTAAATGCAGGCCGAAAAACTCCTTTAGCCATAGCAATACCCATTGCAACAACAGTAGGACTGTTATTGCTCCCGAATTTTGTTAAATGTTTTTCAAGTGTTTGTTGAAATCCCATACACTTATATTAAACACCGTAAAAAAATTTTTTGCTCACCTTACATAACTAATTAAAAAAATTTAATAAAAAATTATGTTTTCATATTAAATATACAGATATGACGACGATGAAGAAGACAAGCCTGATGATCCGTTTAAAAACGAGCTGTATTGCTGGTTCATTTGTGATATAAGCATATCCATTGAAGAAAATTTCTTTTCCAACTGTGCTCTGTATCTTGAAACTTCCTTATTTGCTTTTGTTATTTTTTCATTCAATGTTTTT
>CAJOPY010000147.1 GCA_905236505.1 Candidatus Gastranaerophilales bacterium | reverse complement strand
GGGTACAACTTTGAAAAACTAAAAGCAATAGCGGAAGCAATATTCGGTAAGCCGGAACAAGAATAATTAAAGAAAAAGTTATCAGTAAAAAGCGGAAAAATGCAATTTTTCCGCTTTTTTGTGCAGTAAATTTATAGAAAGGAGGAAATTTTGACAAAATATAAATTATTAGATAAACAAAAGGAATTTATAGAAATTCCGCATTCTCAAGCTTTGGATGTAGCAATATATCAAGGAGGTTACGGAAGCGGAAAAACTTGGTGCGGGTCACTTTTGGGTATTTTATTGGCGCACAAATACTCCGGTTGTAAAGGGCTTGTAGGAGCAAAAGAATATGAGCTTGTCAGAAAAACGACTCTGGTTTCATACTTAGATCATTTGGAAAATTTAGGTTTTATGCCGGAAAAAGATTATATATATAATAAAATTGATAAAATAATCCGTTTTTCTAACGGTTCGGAAATCCTTTTTACAGCCCTGGATGATCCGGAAAAGTTTAAGTCATTAAACCTTCACTGGGCTGAAATTGAAGAAGCATCGCAAATTACTGACTCATCTTTTAAACAACTTCTCGGACGTTTAAGAAATACATACAGAGGCAGGGATTGGCTGGATTTTCGCTATCGTTTGTTCGGGCATACAAACCCGCAAGCGGATAAAGGTTGGATTTGGAAACGTTTTGTAGAGCATTCCAAAGAAAACTACAGGCTTATAATTGCTCCGACAACAAACAATATTTATTTACCGCCGCATTTTATACAATCAATGAAAGAAAGTTATGATGAAGAATATTATCGTATTAATGTTTTGGGAGAATTCGGAAATTACTCTTCCGGACTTGTAGTAAAAGGTTTTTCAGATGAAAATAAACTTTATTTGAAATATAATAACGAATTACCGCTGCATTTGACTTGTGATTTTAACGTAGATCCGATGTGTTGGGCAATCGCACATAAAGATAAGGAAAATGTTTATTTTATAGACGAACTTGTTTTGGAAAACACGTCAACGCAGCAATGTATAGATGAATTTATACGCCGTTATCCGAATCATAAATCCGAAATTATTATAAATGGTGATGCCTCCGGTGATAACAGAAGTACTCAAAGCGAGTATACAAATTATGCAATAATAAAAAACGCTTTAAATTCATACGGATACAAAAATGTCAAGTTCAGACTCAGAAATTACAATCCTCCTATTATGAATCGTATATCATCATTTAATGCAAGGGTAAAAAATTCACAAGGTGAAAGACATTTATTTGTAGATCCGAGAAGATGTAAGTGGATTTTGTATAATATATACAACCTATCATTCAAAGAAGGTACAAGTATTGTGAATGTTCCTACTCACACTCAAATAAAATCTTCACATGAGTTAAAGTTTTTGGAACATCCTTTTGATGCAATAAGCTATTTGGTAGAATATTATTGGCGGTTAAGGGGGTAAATGGCTATTTATAATAAAGAGTTATAAGATTAAAAAAATAAACACGCTATTTTTAGAAAAAAGGAAGGCTTTTTTGCAAAATTTTGCAAAAAAGCCTTCCTTTTTTGTATAAAAAGTGTTAAAATATTTTTTATAAAAAGGTGTTTTTATGGTAAACGCTATTAATGTGAACAACAGCATGAACAGTTACTCCTGCGGAGATATCCGCCGTATTGGTACTTTACCCGACGGCAGAATTGCATATAGCGTTTTTGATTCAAAAGGAAAAGAGGCTCAAAGACTTTCTGTTCCAAATGACGAGGCAGATATATTTGAATCTTCTTACGGAAAAATTATTAATTCTGCACCCAAAATAAAAAAATATGTTGCGGAAAATTCCTCTGATGAAGATTTAAGACGCCGACGGACGTATGGAAGAAATGTTATAGCAACATTTGCGGCTGTCGGTGCGGCGGCACCTGTGATGCTGTTATGGAATTCGGCTTCCGTTACAAAAAAAATATTGGGTACAATCGGCGGGGTTGTTGCCGGTCTTGCTGCCGGTTTAGTTGCTTCTTTGTGCGCAATGACACCTCCCGGAACAGCGGAATTTATAAAAGCTCATCGTGAGCTTTCCAAATTGGATATCCGTACAATTGAGCAGCAGGGTTCAGCAAAAGATTATTTAGCATAGACACAAGGTTTGTTAAATGATATAATCAGTTTTGCCGGAGGAAAATTATGTACAAATTAGGAATAATCGGTTATCCTTTAGGGCATTCAATCTCAGCTGTTATTCAAAAAGCAGGCTTAAACAGTATCGGAGAGGATGTTGTGTATGACGTCATGGAAACACCCCCAGAGGATTTGGTATCAAGAATAAAGTATATAAAATCAAACGGATATCAGGGGTTTAATGTGACAATTCCTCTGAAAGTTCCGGTATCTTTGTTTTTAGATGATATTGATGATTACGCAAATATTGCCGGATGCGTAAATACAATAAAAATAGGTGAGAATAGAGAATTTTACGGTTATAATACAGATATTTACGGGTTTAAAAAAGCGATTCCCAATGATATAGATTTAAGCGGAAAAACCGCAAGTATACTGGGAACAGGCGGCGCAGCGAGAGCTGCTGTTGTCGGGCTTGCGGAATTAGGTATAAAAAATATAGATTTTTATACAAGAAATATAATTAATTCGCACCAAACGGTAAATTATGTTAGAGCAAAATTTCCGAAAGTAGAGTTTAATGTATATCAAATTCAGAATATAAGAAGTCTTGCGGATTCAGCAATAATAATAAATGCTACTCCGATTGGTATGCGCGGATATATGGCTGATCAAATGCCTTTAGAACCAAAAGATTTGGATAATTTGAATAATGGTACAATTGTATATGATATAGTTTATAATCCGTCAAAAACAATGCTGTTAAAAGAAGCGGAAAAACGCGGTTTAAGAATTATAGGCGGATTAGATATGTTAATATATCAGGCAGAAAGAGCAATAGAGATATGGACCGGTAAACTTCCTGATACAAAATTAATGAAAATTGCAGCTTTGGAAGCATTATAATTTCAAGAGATAAATATGCCTAAATCAGAAGAAATCAGACGAATAACGGTAGCAGAAATGGCTCCTCACGTACACAGTTTTTTTTATGGGGAAAACAAGGTTGAAAAAATCACAAAGTGGCTTTCCGAATGGATTGATGCGTCTTTAGAAAGCGGTAAAATACGGCCATATGACTATTTACCGTTAAAAGGAGATTTAGCGTTTCATATAGGTGTAAGTTTAGGTACTATGCAAAATGTGTTCAGAAATTTGGAAGATAAAGGTTTGGTTGAATCAAAGCAGCGAAAAGGAACATACATTAAAGACAGAATAGACAACGGCAATATTTCTAAAATGACTTCCAGACGAGAAAAAGTTTGTGAAGAAATAAAATATTTTTTAAAAAGTAATAATTATAAAAATGGAGATACCGTTATTTCGGTAAGGAAATTGGCTCAAAAAATCGGAATATCTGCTTCAACAATCAGAAATGCGATGAATAGTTTGATATCTCAAGGCATAATAAGAAAAGAAAATACAGTTTTTAAAATAAATCGTACAGACTTTTGCGCAAAAGAAACAGAATACAGTACTTTGACCCAAAAAACAGCCGAGAAAATAAAGCAATATATAAGCAAAGATTTAAAAATAGGTGATAAATTACGTTCACATCAACAATTGGCAAAACAATATAAAGTAAGTATAAAAACAGTGCACGATGCGCTAAAACTTTTGGAAAAAGACGGCGTAATAAACATGCGCAGAGGAAATTACGGTACTTTTGTTGCAGATGAAGATATAACACCGGAATATTTTTATGAAAAAACCGAATATAAAATAAAGGAATATATACGTAAAAATTCAAAAATAGGAGATAAACTTCCCACGATAAGAGAATTTTCAAAAATGTTATCCGTAAGTTCAAAGACTGTAAAAAAAGCGTTAGATATAATATCTGACGACGGATATGTTACGTTTGAAAGAGGGAGATACGGAGGAACTTTTGTAACAGATATTCCGCAAAGCAGTGATAAAGGATATACTTGGCTCGCACTAAGTCCTGAATATGAAAAACTTAATGAAAACTAAGCTTTAATACTTGAAAAATACGGAAAGCATGATATTATAAGAAATGTAAAAATAACCAAAAGGAGAACAATTATTTCAAACGAAGATAAGAACCCTTCAAAGGGAAAGGACAAACCGCTAATAAATGAACGTATAAGAGCAAAAGAGGTTCGTTTGATAGATGCGGACGGAAATAATGTAGGAGTTGTATCAACAATAAAAGCGTTGGCAATGGCTGAAGAAGCTGATTTAGATCTGGTTGTGATTAGTCCCAATCAAGCACCTCCTGTAGCAAAAATTTTAAATTACGGAAAATATCGTTACGAGCTTGAGAAAAAGGCAAAAGAAGCAAAGAAAAAACAACACACCGTAGATATAAAGGAAGTAAAAGTACGATATAAGATAGATACCCATGACTACGAAGTAAGACTAAAAAGCATAAGAAAGTTTATATCTCAAGGTAATAAAGTTAAATTGGTTGTAATGCTAAGAGGCAGAGAGATGCAGCATTCCGGCTTGGCAATAGATTTAGCAAACCGATTTATTACTGATTTAGCAAACGATCCTTTGGTTGTAGAAAAGAAACCGATGGTAGAAGGCAGGAATGTTACCGCGTGGTTTGCTCCGCAAAGTAATTAAGCAGAAGGCAGAGTATAAACCAAGTGATTTTGAAGCATAGACTTGATTAAAAATTTTTAGCAAGTAGAATATTGTTATCGGCTTATTTTGAAACAAAAATAGTCGCGAAAATTCTTTTGTATTGATAAGAAGATTTCAATTAAAAGAAGAAAGAATGATAACACAATAAGAAAATGCCGCAATAGCTCAGTTGGTAGAGCAAGGGACTGAAAATCCCTGTGTCCTTGGTTCAATTCCGAGTTGCGGCATATTTTTTTGGCTTTATATAACAAGGCTTTCGGCGATTTGATATTTATGCAAATATTTTTGCAAATTTAAAAATTACGCAATATTTACGCAGTTTTATTCAAAAACACACAAAAGCTGATAATAATTTTTATATTTTAATAGTGTAATAAAATAGCCTTTTTTCTATTTGTAGATAAAGGCTAAAGCCTGTAGGTTGGGGTTTCTACCCCAACAATAACTTTCAAAAGTGATATTTCGAATGGTTATTGTATAAACACAATAGCCATTTTAACGATTATGCAAATTCAATGAGAAACG
>CAJOPY010000146.1 GCA_905236505.1 Candidatus Gastranaerophilales bacterium | reverse complement strand
CGCGTTTTTCATTGGATAAAATTTATTTAAAAGGGCAGAATAACAATCTGCCCCTTTTACCGCAACCACCGGAGAAACTATCTCGTAAACCTGTAAACACAAGCGGGTATCTGCGGATTAAGTATATTTATAATATACTTTAGTTTTTTGAACATTTCATTAAACAAAATAGCTATTTTTAATGCTTATAACAAAACTTTTTACCTAGTCGGAAAGTTTGCTATTGTTCATCTTTATTACTTAATTTTTCCATTTTCAGAACTTTTTTGTCAAACTCTATCTCAACTTGATCTTTTTCCGGATTGACGTCAAGCATTTCAAGCATTGTTTTCGTAAATAACATTGCCCAGCTATTACCAACAGGAATAAATTTTCTTTTCATTTTTTTTCCTTGTTTGTATAATCCATGTAATTTATATGAATTTTTTGATTTTTAGCTATTTAGTTGAGAATTCCTGTTATTATATTTCTTCATGTGAATCAATTAAAATATCAACTATAGCCGTACCTTTATGTTCAAACGCTTTATTTAATGCAGGAATAAGATTTTCTTTTTTGGTAACTCTTATTGCAAATAAATCGTACGCTTCTGCTATTTTTTTAAAATCCGGATTGGTCATTTCTACCTGATATGTATTTTGGTAGATTTTTTCCTGCATTTGGCGCACCATTCCCAAATATCCGTTATTCATGATTATAATTTTTACCGGAATATTATGTTCACGACAAGTAGCAAGTTCCTGCAAATTCATTTGATATGAGCCATCACCTGTTATATTTAAAATCAAACTGTGTCTATCCGCAATATATGCACCGATAGAAGCCGGAAGTCCAAATCCCATTGTACCCAGACCTCCTGATGTGATAAATTTGCGTGGTTTATTAAAATTAAAATATTGTGCCGTAAGCATCTGATGTTGACCTACATCTGTTACAACAACAGGTTCTTTCGTTTTTGTAAATTCTGATATAGTTTTTAAAACAAAAGAGGAATGAAGGTTTTCGGAATTATTTTCAGAAACACATTCTTCTTCTTTAAAAATTTTTATTTGTTTTTGCAAATATCCTGAATTAGTATATATAATATTTTTACTCAAAACACTGTTGATAAAATCATTAACGGATGAATTTATTTTTAGTTCGCAAATATGAGATATATTTTTTAAATTTACACTTACGACTTTAGCATTTCTTGCAAATTTTGAATTTTTACAAGTAGAACGATCAGAAAAAGAAACCCCGAGAGCTATAACCAAATCCGAATTAGAAAGAATTTTGTTTGCCGTATAGGTGCCGTTAATACCAATCATACCTGCATAATTTTCACTATCGGACGGAAATACACCAATTCCCATAAGAGTTGATACCACCGGACAATTCAGAAGTTTTGCCAGTTTTATCACGTTTTCCGATGAATTTGAAGCTCCGCCTCCTGCCAATATAAGAGGATTTTTTGATGATTTTAATAATGATATAAATTTATTTACATTTTTATTTATATCAGATTTGACTTCTTTTTCTAAAAAAGAAACTTTTTGCTTAGGTAAATATTTTGATTCCAAGACATTTCTCGGTAAACCGATTACAACAGGGCCTTTAATACCGGAAGCGGCTAATTTGTATGCTTCTTTTATAACTTGGGCAACATCATCATTTTTTGTAATAATGTATGTTTTTTTGGTACATGATTGGGTCATGGAAACAATATCTACATTTTGAAAAACTTTTCCGTTATTTTTTTCATTTGGTACAACACCTGTAAGAACAACCAGCGGAGTATAATCAGCATAAGCGTTAGCAATACCGGTAATTGTGTTTGTAAAACCGGGACCTGAGGTTACCAAAACCGTTCCGGCTTTTCCGCTCACGCGGGCGTACCCTTCAGCTGCATGTATTGCTGCTTGTTCGTGACGGACCAAATAGTGTTTAATTTTTTTTGAATTTGAAAGTTCATTATATATACTCAGAACCGAAGCTCCGGGATAACCAAAAATACTTTCTACACCGAGCGTTTCTAAAGTTTCAACAAGAATTGACGCGCAAGTTTTCACTGACGAATTTATATTGACTTCTTTTTTTAAAGTAAACACATTGCCCATAGCTATGTCATTATATCATAAAAAGTATTGAATAACAGAACACATTAGTTTACTTAAATTCTTCACCGATTTTTGGGTTTACTATACGTATAAAATCTTTGCTGTCACCCATGAAAAAGCTTCCAAATTGCATAACTGTCGGAACAATTAATCCTTTTGCCGTCGCAATAAAAAATTTGTCATCCTCTATTTTTGCAACGGTTCCTGCGGGGTGAGGAACACAAAAAGCGTCTGATGCAACTTCCGCTTTCATTATTTTCATCATATTTCCGCGAAATGTTGTGCTTGCAAGCAAAAATGGATTAAGAGCACGTATAAAACGTTCAATTTCTTCCGCTGTTTTTTCATAATTAATAAACAATTCCTTGTCTTTTAATCCGTTACCTGTAATAAATTCTCCTTTTGGCTGCGGAATTCTCGGCAACGGGTTTGTTTCGTACTCTCTTAATACCTGCAAAAGTAATTCTACACCTATAAAATTAAGTTCGTTAAAAATTGTTCCCATTGTTGCTTTTGAATGTATATGATAAGGTTTTTGAGCAATAATATCTCCCGTGTCAAAACCTTCGTCCATAAAATGAATTGTTACACCTGTTTCGGTTTCTCCGTTAATAATTACTCTTGAATATGGATTTCCGCCCCTGTATTTGGGAAGTAAAGACGGGTGAACGTTTATAAATCCATCACGAACAGAGTCCAAAAGAATTTTTGGAATTTTATAATTGAATGAACAAACTACAGCCGCATCTACATCCAAATTTCTTATTTTTTCAATAAGCTGCGGTTCATCTAACTCATCATAATCAACATAATTAAGATTACGCGAGTGTATAAATTTTTTAAAATCATTATACATGTTATGGTCTTTTTTAGGTCCCATAACACCAACAATATTAACACCGGACATAAGCAAACCGTCAATTCCTATATATGCCATGTCAGGAATTCCGACAAAGAGTATTCGTTTTTTAAAGTTTATTCTGTTAAACATTTGTTATTTTGTCCGACTCTCTTTAATTTCAAATTTCACATATATATAGTAACATTAATTTGGGTTTAAGTAAATGAAAATACTTTTTTAAAGCAATGAAAATGTATTTTATGACAACATATCAGAAGAATGAACTCTTTTTTTCATAGTAAAAATTTTTAAACGAATTATATTATTAATCCATTCTTGAGGCATTTTTGAAAAAATTTTAGCGAAAAACGCATCTTTACCTACTGTATATGATAGTTTCGGATTTTTGGAATTATCCGCTTTTAAAATAGTATCAACAACTTTTGTTACATCTAATCCATTTTTTTCATTTTTTCTGGCATTTGATACAATATATTCCATTTCTTTTGAATATCCGTCATATTTTTCAAAATACTTAGAATTTTCTTTTATAGATTTTCCCCAAAGCGGGGTAGCTATAACACCGGGCTTTATTGACACAACTTTTATATTTTTTTTATTTTCTATTAAAAATGAATCAAAAAGCATATCCAAAGCTTTTTTTGATGCACAATAAGGCGATATAAACGGAAATACACCATAACTTGCCATAGAACTTACGTTTATAATCCTGCCGCCTTGCAAAACTGGAACCAATCTTTGAGTAAGTTCAATATGACCAAATACATTCACATTAAACTGTTTTCTCAGTTCGTTGGGTTCTATTTTTTCTATAGGACCGGCTACAACACAACCGGCTATGTTTACTAAAGTATCTATTTTTTTTGTTTTTGACAGTATAAATTCAGAAGCTGTACTTATTGTTTCAGGCTTTTCATAATCTACATAAAAAGGAAAAATATTATCCGATATACTTCTTAATTCTTGCTCATACTCAGTATTCCTATACCCTGCAAATACCACATTGCTTGCAGCAAGTTTTTCACACAACGCCCTGCCTATACCCGACGAAGCTCCTGTGACTACGTACGTTTTAGTCTTCATACATCGGCCTCATAATCAATATTGAAGAAAGATTTACCTGCAAAAAATCATGATATTGAACTTCTTTTTGTGGTGTTAATTTTGACTCTAAACGGCAATCCTTAACCGCTATAAATGATTTATTAGAATTCAAAACTTCCGTCAAAAGACGAGTTCTTTTTCCTATTTTTGGCATAAATATATAGCCGACTATTATGTATTCTGCCGTTTCTATATAAACCTTTTCTTTCCATACAGATTCCAGTATATTATTTATATCTTGATTTTGTTGCATAATATTATCCTTTTGTTTTATTGCATATAAGACTGGAATAACGGTAGATACAGAGCAAGTGCCATCACAAGAACTATACCGCCTATAACAATAAGCATTACAGGCTCTATCATTTTTGTTACCGTATCTATAATTCCGTCTAATGTCTTATCTAAAAAGTTTACGGCTTTTTCAAGCATTTCACCCAAACGACCTGATTGTTCACCTGTAGCAACCATAAATAAAAGCATTTTTGGCATAATTTTTGTTGCTTTAAGAGCTTGCGAAACTTGTAAACCTTGCGAAACTTTTGTTATAGAATTTGATATTTTGCTTTTTAATACGGAATTTGTAAGAGTAATGACACCTAAGTTTAAGCAGTCTACAACCGGAATACCCGCATCGTATGAAACACTGAATACGGACATAAAGTTTGAATAATTTGAATACATTATAAGATTGCTTAAAAGAGGAACTTTCAATACAAATTTATCTAAAACATCGCGTGCAGGTTTCCAATGGAATACAATAAATACAAATGCAATAAATGCTATTATAAAAATAGGTATTGTGTACCAAAATTCTTTTAAAAAGTCGCCTGAATCAATCATAACTTTTGTAATAAAAGGCAGTGCTTTTTCCTGTTGAGCAAACATATCTTTAAAAGCAGGGAATACAAATAATAGCATTACAAGCGTAATTATAAACGCCAAAATAATTACGAACACAGGATAAATCAAAGTTCCGATTACTTTTGCTTTAGTATTACTTTGTTTTGTAAGCAAGTCTTTTATACGTCCCAATGTTTTTTCCAATTCACCGGATTCTTCACCGGCTTTTGCCAAACCGATAAAAATATATCCGAATGATTGAGGATACCTTGCAAGTGTATCAGCAAATGTTGAACCCGCCATAATTTGAGTTTTTAACATTTTAGAAAGATCACGAATTTTCTTTTTTGCAGCTTCCTGCTCCATAAACATTAACGATTCAACAGCCGGAATACCTGAAGAAAGAAGGATTTGAAGCGTTGATATAAAATCAATTTTTTCGGATAAAGAAAGCGAACCGATACTATTTCTTCCTTTATTCTTCGGATCATTAAATTCCGAGATTTGTGTCGGCACAAGTCCCATCTTTCTTATAACTTCTCGCGCATCTTTAAGGTTTGAAGCAGTTACTTCTCCTCTAACTATCTCTTTTCCCGCTTTTAAAGCTTGATAACTGTATATTGGCATAATTACCTCTTAATTATTCTGTTTTTAATCATTTGCATAGCCCAATACCCTTATAAATTCGGATATTGTTGTATCACCGTCCATAATATGCTGCAGACAAGACTGCTCAAGCGTTGTCATTCCCGCCGCCACAGCAACTTCCTCTATCTCTATATCATGAGCACCTTGTGCTATAAGCCTTTTTATTTCTCTTGATATAGGCATTACTTCATATATACCGATACGACCGGTATATCCTAAATAACCGCAATCTTTACACCCTTTTTTTCGGTATAATTTTGTTTGTAAAAGTTTTTCCTGCATTTTAGGGTTTGTTGTAATGTGTTTTACTTCCTCTTCGCTAGGGAAATACCCTTCTTTACATTTATCACACAATCTTCTTACAAGACGCTGGGCAATTACACCGGTTAAAGTGGATGATACAAGGTAATCTTTTGCACCCATTTCAATAAGACGTGTAATAGTTGCTGCAGCAGAATTTGTGTGAACCGTGCTTAATACTAAGTGACCGGTTAGTGCAGCTGATATTGCCGTTTCCAATGTTTCAAAGTCACGAATTTCACCTACGAGAATAATATCAGGGTCTTGTCTTAAAATTGCTCTCATGCAAGACGCAAACGTAATATCAGCCTTTGTATTAACTTGAGATTGGTTAATACCTTCAAGCTTGATTTCAACCGGATCTTCTATTGTTGTAATATTTACATCTTCTTTGTTTAAAGATTTCAAAATTGTATATAATGTTGTTGTTTTACCGGAACCAGTCGGCCCTGAAGTAAGAATGATACCGTTTGGAGATTGAACCATATCTGATATTTTTTGAATATCATCATCCGATGCTCCCGCCAAAACCATTTTTTCACCGGCAGTTTTAAGACTTACCGCAGGTGCCAAAATACGTATAACAACTTTTTCTTTTCCCGATACCGGAAGTGTGTTTATACGAAAATCATACACTCTGTCATTATATGGTATGGAAAAAGTACCGTCTTGAGGACGTCTGTGTTCAGCAATATTCATTCTTGCAAGTACTTTAAAACGTGTAATAACAGCCTGTTCTACACTACCCGGAATTTCTAAAACTTTCTTTAATATACCGTCATGCCTTACACGCACAACATAATATCCCAAACGAGGTTCTATATGTATATCTGATGCCTTTGCATCAATTGAGTCAGTTATTATTTTATGCACAAACTTTGCAACGTTTCCGCTTGCATCTTGAAGTTCTTTTTCAACTTGCGCCCACAAATTGTCTTCATCTACATATTGCGCAGTTTCTTCTTCTATACTTTGAATTATTCTTTCAGTTTCTTTTGCGGTTTGCTCAGATTTTTTTTGAACAAAATATTCTTTTAAATATTGTTCATATAAATAATAAGGAACACTGTATATATTTAAAGAACGACCTGTTGAGAGAGATATTTCTCTGACTATATATCTGTCAGTCGGGTTAACCATTGCAACGCCGAGTTTGTTATCATTTTCTATAGATAAAATAATTGTTTTCTTTTTTTCCACAAAATCATCAGGAAGCATTTTGAGAAATTTTTTATCTACCTTAATTTCCGCCCTTGATATAACATTGCAAGAATATTTCTTTTTAAGATAAGATGCTATTTGTTCTGTTGTAAGATACTCTTTTTCATAGAAAATAGCATCTAAAGGGAGCGAACGCTCGTGCGCAATTTTTCTGCATTCATTAAGTTGATCAAGTGTAATCCAACCGATACTAACGAGCATATCTTCAGCCGTAAGTTCTGTTGGCACTTGCTTTTCTTCTTTTTGTATATTTTCTTTGTCCGGAATAACTTGCGGCTCATCTATTGTTTTGAATACTTCATTAAAATCGTTTGTATCCAACGGAATAAATTGTGTATTAAGATTAGGATACTTTTCCAAGATTTTTTTTATTACAGCATCCTTATCTTTTACACGACTTTTATTTATAATTACATATATATTATCTTGCCTCTTATCAACAGGAATAAAACCCGATGTTTTCATCAGGTTTAATTCAAAATTATTAACGTATTCTTTTTTAATACTATTTTTTAGTTTTTCCAGTTGATTAGACATTATTATAAACTATCCGCAACGGAGCCTTCTCCGTCATCTATGATTTTTGGAGTAATCATGATAATGAGTTCACTTTTAGACTTGGTTGTGGAAGAAGATCTGAATGCCGCTCCGATTACAGGTAAATCTCCCAAAACAGGAATTTTATTAACGACTTTTTGATCAGCTTCTTGTATCAAACCACCTATAACAAGTGTTTCTCCATCTTTTACTCTTACATTTTTTAATTCAAGATTTCTTCTGTTCAGAAGCGTAGCTGCAATCTCATTTTCTCCGGCTTCATTTTGAGAATATACACGACCTGCTTCAGTTGCATACTCAGGAGTTATGTTCATTGTTACATATCCGTCAGGTGAAATGAACGGAGTCAACATGATTTTAAGACCTTTATCATCACCTATAGTATACGTCTTTTCAACAGTTCCGGTAGAACCTGTACCGGTGTATGAAGATGACATATATTCAGATGTAACCTTTTCTACGTAATCTTCCGTTAAATCAATAATCGATTGTTTTCCGTTTGTTACAATTATCTTCGGATTAGCAAGTATTCTTGCTTTTGCATTTTCAATTAAGTAGTTCATTGTCCATGAAATGTAACTATTTCCTTTGTATAAATCAGCAACTTTCTCCTTACCTGAAACCTCATAATAACTCGGAGCAGCAGAAGCTGATGTTATCCAACCCGAATATGTCCAAGGTAAATATCTGTCACCGGGAGTTGCTACTCTTCCGCCGGTTGTTCTTGAACCGTTAAAGCTTACACCCCAAGCTTCAGATTGAATAGACCATATATTTTGGAACTCTTTACTTCCTTGTTCATTAAGTTCTACTATAGACATTTCTACATACGCTTGCGGCTGCTTAACATCATTTGATTGTATAAATTCTTGT
This sequence comes from Candidatus Gastranaerophilales bacterium, assembly GCA_905236505.1. GTDB lineage: Bacteria > Cyanobacteriota > Vampirovibrionia > Gastranaerophilales > Gastranaerophilaceae > CAG-196. The sequence continues at coordinate 10,049 of CAJOPY010000146.1, read as the reverse complement.
ACAAGCTGCTGTTGAGCTGCAGATCCGCCAAGCATAAGGATTGTTCCTCTTTGAGGGAAATATGAAATTGAAAGATTTTGTAAATCAAAACCGCCTGAAGAAGAATTGCTTACAGAACATGCAACAACACCTTCACCCAATTTTAAATCCTCAGTAGAAGAAGATGATGCGGCTCCGCCTGTTACAATTCCTGCAGCCCCGCCGGTTCCTACACCCGGCTCAGGAGCAATATATCCTTTATTTTTTCCGCTTCCGCCTCCTGCTGTTGCGCCTTGTGACGGAAGAAGCATTGTACAAATCATATCAGCCATTTCGGCAGGTGTTGTATGATTAACCGCAAAAGTTCTTGTTACAGGTTTTTTATCAAATTGAGCAATTACTTTTCTTACTATTGCAGCGTCTGACGGCATACCAAAAACAATAATCTCATTTGTTGCCGAATTAACTGTTGCAGCATCTACACCGGATAAACCCGCTTTTTTTGCACCAAAAACATTTTTATTTAAAAAATCTGCTATTTTTGTTGCTGACACATATTGGACAGGAAACGTCATCATTTCTTGCTTTGAAAAAGATGCGTTATCGGAATTATTTTTTGCCAATATTATCAATGTATTATTTTGGTCATAATAGCTTAAACCTGCCACTTGAAGTATAAGTTCAAACGCATTGTTTATAGGCATGTCAACCAAATCCATTGTCACTTTTCCTTTAACGGAATCGTGGAAAATAATATTTTTTCCTGCCTTATCAGCAAACATTCTCAACACTTGCTTTACATCAGAATCTCTAAGCGTTAAAGTAATTTTTTCATTACCTTGCGTTAAATGAACGTCTGCGGCAAGCGGTGTACTTGAACCATAGCTGTAGTTATCATATGCAGAGTACGCATAACCGGAAGGTACGCCAAACGCCAATAACAGAGCTGCTGATAAAAATACTTTCATATGATTAACTCGTATCATTTCTTTCCTCCGAATTTATTATTTATATTTGATATTTCATTATAATTTACGGTACCCTCAGTTAAAATCTCGCCTATGCCGGCTTTGTAAGTATTTTTCCCTAGTTTAACCGTAACACTGTCTTGTGCAATTGCTAATACTTTATAATTGTTAACGACATCACCTTTTTTTACCAAATAATCATTTCCTTCTATATTTAAAATAGCGGAAGGACTGTATTTGTCGTACAAAATACCGGAAACAACCGTATCCATAATTCTTGCGGCATCCGGATTATCACCTGTTACATCAGGCGGTTCTATAAGTGCAAACTTAGGAACATCGTTTACTTCTACAACTTCAACCGGAGTTCCTCCGATATTTCTGTACGGCAAAAACGGATTTGCTTTAACCACTCCTGACGGAATGGATATTACATCCTTTTTACCGGAAGTTGCCGCTGCAGGAGATGGCGCAAGTGCAACCAAATCAAGGTTTTCATCTCCGACTGCTTTTAGTTTATTCAAAGAAAACATGCCGGCTGCAAATAACGTTACGGCCAGAACAAAAGCCGTTCCTTTGACCAATGTCATACGCGAAAATCTGACGGTTTTAAATTTTTGTAAAAATTCTTCCGTTGAAAGATTTTCAATACAAGTAGTTTTTTTCTTCATAAATTTATGCATATTCTTACTTCTAACTATTAGATTTTCTCTCTCTTATATTAACTATACTATAAAACCATACAATTTCAAATCATTTATATATATTAATAAATTCAAATTTTTGTATAAGTTTAAAACTATAGTACACAAACCTAATACTATAATACCATATTTAACGAATATATCAACTGTTTGTTACATTTTGTACTTATTTAATTAACATATTAATGTCAAAGAGTACAGTTATATATTGTTTAAATTATAATTCAGGATTGATATTCACTATCCTGCATTTTTTTCGTAAAATAATCATGTATATCAATTTTTTATATTCGGAGATAAGCATGGAACATGAGCACAGAGAAGAAATTAACAGCGAAAACGAAAAGAAAACTCTTTTTGTAATAATATTCACAATTATCACAATGTTTGCAGAAATAATATACGGGTATATTACAAATTCTATGTCACTTTTGGCAGACGGATTTCACATGGGAACCCACGCACTTGCCTTAGGCTTAACTTTTATTGCATATGTACTTATTCGCAAATTTAAAGATTCACCAAAATTCCCTTGCGGAACGGATAAAATAGGAACATTGGCAGCTTATACAAGCTCTTTATTTTTGGGACTTACCGGATTTTGGATAATTTATGAAGCTGTCCAAAGAGTACTTTCGCCTGTAAGCATAGAATTTAATGAGGCTATTATTGTAGCTGTTATCGGACTGCTGGTTAATACTGTCTGCATATTAATTATGGAAAATAAATCACACAAACACGACTGCATAAATGAAAAAGAAGACTACAATTTTAAAGCAGCATATTACCATATATTAGCTGATGCTTTGACTTCAGTACTTGCAATACTGGCTCTTTTAACAGGCAAATATTTTAACATAATTCATTTTGATCCCATTGTTGGAATGATAGGCGGTATTTTGATTATAAGATGGAGCATCGGATTAATTAAACATACTGTTAAAGATTTAATCAATATGCAATAAAACAGGGCTTTTTGCGCCACTTTTCCAAGAGATAATTTCCTTATAATTTCATTATTTGTTTTATATAAAGTTTTGTAACAAAAATTAAAGTTTTTAAATTTATTGCCGTTATAAGTACTATATAAATATAATAGTATTTAATAAAACACAAGGAGATTTTAAATGGTAAACGGAGTAAATTCAACATCATTAGCAGATTTGCAGTCACAAATGAAAGCATTACAAGAAGCAAAAGCATCGGCCGAAAAAGCGAAAGCAGAGGCGGCGGAGAGTAATGAAAAAGCGAATTTAGATAACACCGTTGCGTCAGAAGAAAATCAACTTGCAAAAACACTTTTGGAAACGGCAGCTTCAGCAACAGAAGCTGCAACAACACTGCATGAAAATGCTGTTCAGGAGTGGGAAAATGCAAATAAAGCATCACTAAATGCATATAATTTGTTAAACAATTTACAAAATGCTGCCGAACCTGATCAAGATGCAATAAATGCTGCAAGAGAAAATTATCAACAGCTCTTAATCGTAGAAGAACAAGCAAAAGCAGCTGTTCAGGAAGCTGAAAAAGCGAAAGAAACGGCAAAAGAAAAAGAAACTGAAGCAAAAAAAGCAGTTGAAGAAGCCGAAAAAAACGCCGAAAAAGCAATAGAAATATTAAAATCCGCAATTGAAAGTTTGGAAGAAGCTGTTACTACGCTAGAAACAACTGCTGAAGAACTTGATAAAATAGCAGAGGAGTATGAAACTGCTGTTGCGGAAGCAGAACTGGAAGAAATTGATGAAACAGAAGCAAAGTTTGTTCCGATGACAGAGGAAGAAGCTGTAAAAGCAGGCTACACAGTAATACATAACTCTGATGAATTAATACAAAAACTTAATGAAAATCCTAACGGCAAGTTTATATTAATGGGACATGTTGATCTTGACGGAATTAATTGGACTCCTATCGGTGATGCAAAGAGTCCGTTTAAAGGTGAATTTAACGGAAACGGATATAGCATTCAAAATCTCAATATTTCAATTGACGGTGAAGCAGAAAACATAGGATTCTTTGGTGTAACAGAAAATGCAACAATCCAAAATGTAGATTTTTTTGATGCTAAAGTAAGCGGTTCCACAGATTGGCTTGAAGGTGCAAGCTCCGTCGGTATAGTTGCAGGCACGGCAAGAGGAACTCAGTTCTCAAATATAACGGTAACAGGAGATGTTTCCGGATTTGATAGCGTTGGCGGTTTAGTAGGAACTATCAACGATAACAATTATTATGATGAATTCGGTCTGGTAGTTGAAATTAATAACAGTTCGCTTACTGATATAGATGCTGACGTAAACACAGATGCTAAATATTATGCAGGAGGTTTAGTCGGATACGTAAAAAGTACCGCATCTGCTGAAGGTGTAGCAAGAAAAGATCTTATGATACGTAATTGTCATACAAGCGGTACAGGAAGAGTTGAAGAAGAAAGTGCCGGAGGTTTAATCGGTGAAGCCGGTAAAACTATCATCACATTGGACAAATGTACAAGTGATATGGATTTAACTTGGGACAACGAAGAATGGGACGGTGACTTTAGTTTTCTGATGGAAACCGGCAGAATCGGCGGCATGATAGGTTGTGTAAACGGTTCATATATAGCAATTTGTAACTGCGAATACACAGGTGACATAAACGCAACCGGAGAATTTCAAGGAGATAACTACGGCTGGTATATGAACGATGCCCAAATTACATTATTTGAATTGTCCGGCGGTTTACCGGTTGATGATATATTAAATATTAGCGGTGTTGACGGAATGCATGCAATTACGCAGCCTGACGGAAGTGTAAGATATGAAGTTACTGTAAGCACTTTAACCGGTTTAGACAAAATGGTTACAATGATACAAGCAAAACCCGAACTTGCAGACGTTGTGACATTCAATGTAAACTTTGACTTTAAAGCAATGGATGCTATGTACGATCCGTCTGTATACGCTCAATACGGCATTGTTCAGCATTTATATGAAGATGAAAACGGAGTTGTTCATAATGATGTATATATTGATAATGAAATAGATATGGAAACAACATTCCACAGCGGTGAAAGTCTTGCAACTTCTCCTTGCGAAGGTAACTTAGAAATTAAACTTCCAATGGTTGAACCTACTATGGTAAAAGGATTATACAAAGACATGGGCGGCAATTATGTTGTTAATACTAGGGAAGGTCTTAAAACAGTTAATATTCAACAAAATTGTGAAGGTCAAATTACAAATGTAACAAAGAGATTAACACAAAGTGAAGTCAGATACAGAGAATATATAACCGAAATGGTTAAATTTTACCAAAATCAAATGTATGATTCTCTAAGAAAAGTATTCGGTTTAGATGAAAATACGGAAATTCCTGTAATCACAAAAGCAGAGTACAAAAAACTTCTTAAAAAAGCAGAAAAAGCCGGCGGCTTAGATAAATTAAGCAAAAAAGAACAACTTGCAATTGCTGTGTACCAAGTAGATTACAACGTAATGAATGCAGTAAGCAACACAACAAAGAATTTTGGCTGCGGAATGGGCGGAAATGCATCATTCTTAAGCAAAACTACTACTTATCAAATGTTCGCAAAAGACGGCAGAGCATTATACACAAACCTTAACGGCGATCAACTTGTCCAACAAATAGATAAAGACGGCAATCCGATTCTTGACGACGAAGGCAATATAATATACGAATTTGCTGACGGAAGCGGAACGTATGAAGGCCTGTTGGAAATCTTTGAACAGAGAGGATATCAAACAACAGATGAAAACGGAAATCTTTTGTTTACAATGAAAGACGCTGACGGAAACGAAACTACTGTTACTCAAACAAAAGACGCCGACGGAAATATTACATACAGTTACACAAATGCAGACGGTGAAGTTGTTCCGTTTGAAGGAAATGAAGAAGACCTTACTCGCCAATTAACTCCGTTTGAAAACGGCAGAGAATATAAAGACCTTGAACAAACAATGAAAGATCTTATATCTGCAGTAGGAAACGGCGAATTTCCAAATGACGGCACAACACCTTTAATTAAAGCAGAAGCACCTGCAGATAAACCTGAACAAAAAGAAGAAACTCAGGCTGATGAAGCAGTCACGGCAGAAGAAACAAATGCAGCGAGCGAAGATATTTCTGTTGAAGATGATGATGAAAAGAAAAAAGAAGACGAAGTTTAAAGTTAAAATTTTCGGCAGAATAGCAGTAGTAGGGTACAATTTTAGCATCAATAAGGCAATATGGCATTAAGGCAATAGGGCAATAAGGAAATATGGGGAAGCGGTTTTGATACAAAAAATTGCACCCGGACAGACTACCTACTTGTTTTATTTTAAATCTGATAAAGAAAATTTATCACCAAGTTCTTTACTAAGCTCATTAATTAAATCACCAAGAGGAATATCCAAACCCTCAGCAATACGCCACAGAGTTGAGATTCTAAAGTCTTTTTCACCAAGTTCTACTTCTCTCCAAGAAGTTTTTGACAGTGAACATTCTGCTGAAATTTTATAGGCAGTTTTTCCTTGTTTTTTTCTATGTTTTTCTACTATATGACCAAAGGTTACAACTAGCCTTTTTATTTTATCCTTAAAAGCCTCTTGCATAATTATAATTTTAATGATAAAATCAATATAATAGACAGCGTTTGCTATCTATTATAAAAGATTATTTTTGTTTTTTGCATAAATAGAAAGGAGTATTGATGGTTATTAGGAAGAGTTTAGCAATAGCTTTATTTACCGGCTTTCTTGTATTTTCAAATGCACTAAAAGCAGATGCTTACTCAGCAGGCAGAGGTTTCAAGTACGTTGATCAAGGAGGTATTTTTACAAATACTACTACTCCGGTTGACGTTGCTAAAGCTGAAAATGGAGAAACAGATATTGATTTAAAGGATTATAAATCCGGCGAATCAGTTTCCAGAAATATTCTCTATATTGTAGAAACAGGAGATGCCGGTATTAATACTGCCGCAAAAAAAGGTGGAATAACAAAAATCAAATATGTTGATTCAAAAACATGTAAAGTATTTATTCCATTAGGGTTTATACCAATTCTTGTAAGGGAAACAAAAACAATAGTATATGGTGAATAATAAGGAGAAAAGTATGAAAAAATTTTTATTAACAGGTTTAATGATGACGTTATTGTCATTTGCAACACAAGGTAGTGTGCAAGCTATGGGTTTATTTTATACAAATGCAACATATCCTGTAACAGCAACAGGAACAACCACACCGGACCTTTCAAAACTTAAAAAGGGTTCAGCATCAACAACAAATGTGCTTTTTGTTGTAGAAGTCGGTGATGCAAGTATTGATGAAGCGGCTAAAAAAGCAGGTATTAAGAAAATAAGTTATGTAGATATGAATGAGAAAAGCGTATTCATATTTTGGAGGCAACTCACTATAAACGTATATGGCGAATAAAATTTTATTTAAAAGGTCAGTTAATGTTGGGGTTTCCTACCCCCGACATTAACTTTTAACACATAATTATCCAAAACAATTTTCTTGCCTGTTTACCTAATATAATCGCAAAGATTGTAAAGAAAATATCATACAATATTTGAACACCGCTTTGTGATGATATCCAGCTTGTTACAAGTTCAATGGGGGCGTGTCTTAGAGTAGAAATAAACAACATATACAAGATACCGAGTATATGAATTGTTATAACACCTGCTGCGGATATAACAGGAATTCTTAAGTAATCTGTTTTTCCTTTCAGCAGTGTTCCTGCAAAAAATACAGCGGGTAAATATGCTAAAATATACCCAAAACCGTACTCAAATAAATAGCTTATTCCTCCTCCGAGCGCAAATATAGGGAAAAACAGACCCAAAATTATGTAAGAAACAATTGCCAAAATACCGAATTTTCTGCCCATTAAAGCGACTATAAAAAACAGAACAGGAATTTGCGGTATATAATCGTAGCTTTTTATAAAATGACTCCAAAAATTAGTTCCGCCGGAATATTCACTTATATATATAAATGTATCCAAAGGCAAATATGGGTGAGTAATTTTTATTTGTGTAAAAGTTGCGACAATCAGTAATATTACACATAAACACGTCATTGCAAGAGTTCCGAGTGTAATTTTTATCGGTTCTCCTTTATATTTAAAACTGTTTAATTGTTTTTCTATTCGTTTACTCATTGTATTTCTAATTTTGTTTTTAAAATATCACTGTTTTTTTCGTACAAAGATTTAAATTTATCATAAAAAATATTTTCAGTCCACATAATTAAAGCGTCTTCGTTATTATCTTGATAATACGCTTTACGAGTTCCGAGAGATTGAAATCCATATTTTTCGTAAAGTTTAATTGCCGGAATATTTGACACACGAACCTCCAAAGTAAGGTATTTGATATTATCTTTGTAACAATCTTGAATAATTCTATTTACAATAGCTTCTCCTATATGATTACGCAAATATTCTTTTTTCACAGCAATAGTTGTTATGTGACCTTCATCTATTATATGCCAAGTTCCGGCATACCCGATTATTTTTCCGGACAAATCTTTTGCCGTATAATACTTTGCCAGATTGTTAGACATTTCATCATAAAATGAAGATTTTGCCCAATGGTGCTTTCCGTATGCCTCTGATTCAATTTCTACAACATAATCTATATCATCTTTGGTCATTGGTTCAATTTTAATTTTTGAAATTTTTTCTAAGGACATATGCTCTCCCAATCAATATCATCTTCTGTTTCTTCTCCGGGTTCAACAATATGATCACCGTCTTCAAGCATTAACATCAATGATAATTTCAATTGTTTTTTATAATTTTCAAGAGCTTTTTCTCTTGTTTTTGCGCAAAATGCGAAACTCGGAATTTCTTTGATTTCTATATAGTGATAAGGATTTCCGTTAAAATCCAAATCAGTTCCTTCTATAAGTGTCCAAGGAAGATTCATATAATAATCTAAATCTTTAATCATCTAAAGACCTTTCTGTAAGCGGCTGTTTAATCATAACACCCTCACCGCCGATTACATTAGCTTGTTTTCCGTTTATGTACAAATACACCGGTAGTTTTGTATTTGCAAGAGATGTTTTTATAAGCTGATGAACTCTTATATAAGTACTTTCTGCTCCCCCGCCGCTTTCAAAAGAAGGGGATAAATCTATAAGAATATTATTTGCACCTTCTCTTATTGACAATATTTTTGTACCGGAAGGAATTTCTGAGGACAGACCTTTAGACTTTTCCCATTCTGTAGGAGCGGATACAAGCTGTCTTATTGCGTAAGAAAAACAAGATTTTTCTTTTGAAGTATCACATTTTCTTACTACCGGACGCAAATTTCCTTTTGAATCCGTTACATATATTTTTATTTGTTTTATTTCGTGTTTTTGAAGAGTTTCATTATCTTGTTCGTTATTGGTTGTATTTTCCGAAGGCACATCTGTTATATTATTTTCAGGAACCGTAGGTAATTCGCGGTTAGAAAATTCAAATCCGTCTTTATTAAAAAAAGAAAAATAAACGTACAAAGCAGTTATTAAAATTAAACAAACTATTCCGAGTCTTTGTGAAAAATTCATTTTTTGCCTTTCTTTATCGCACTAAATAGCTCTCTTTTGCTTTAATATATATTTTACCATCAACTTTTATCTTATTGTCAACAATATTTACATTCTCAATATTTCCGTTATGTTTATTATTGTCAAGTAAATTTAAAGTAAACTCTAAAGGGTTGAGATAATTCACAAGATTAGCAACTTTATCTAAACTGATATTTCCGTATGCGCTATCAACATAAACATTTTTTGCTTTAATTTTTCCGTTAACTACTTGAAAATCAGACGACATTACAAAAGATTTATCCTTTGAACTTTTTAGAATAGGGAAATTATAATCAACTACTATATACAATTTATCTTTAACAATTTTCGTCCGCACTTTTTTTATAACAAACAGTGAACCTGCAATTTTATTAACCTTAGATACAACTTTAGAATAATCCGAATCTTGAAGAGCTTGATTTATCGTTTCATCTGTTAATAATAACTCATAAGAATATGTCATATCAGAAAGGAACTGTATAGGATTTTTTGTATAGTCAATATGATTGTAGTTATCCATAGAGGTTAAGTGAACGTACGATATATTTAAACCGTCAACTTTCACATTTTTTCCTGATATTTCAAGATACTTAAAAATACCCGCTTTTAAACTTTTTGTTGTATATCCTTCAAGCTTTACGTCAAAATTTGAACCTGTTTCTTTTTTAAGAATTTTTTTTATAATCCCTTCCGTAACTCCTTCAAAAGCGTGAGTCATAATAGTCGGACGGCTTGTTAATAAATATTCAAGTGCCAATTTGTCTTCTTTTGCCTGTATGCTACCAACAGAAAGCAAAAGTATTAACACTGATAATAATATTTTTTTCATT
>CAJOPY010000145.1 GCA_905236505.1 Candidatus Gastranaerophilales bacterium | reverse complement strand
TGGGCGGAGTTTTTCAACAGTGCTATGAAAGAGGATCCGTACCTTACCAAAAAAATCAAAATTTAATAATGGCGGTAGATGAAGGTTCTAAGCCATTAAAAGAATTTATGTTAAAACAAACACGAGAAAGCGATTTAGCATTCTTTGTTGAATTAAGACATGCTACTCCTCCAAAATCACCTGATAGTATTACTATTTGGGAAGTTGCTCCTGCTTATATATTAAGTGAATTAAAAACCGCTTTTGAAATAGGTTTTGTTGTATTTGTACCGTTTATTGTATTAGACCTTGTTGTTGCAAATATTTTGCTTGCACTTGGTATGTTTATGTTATCACCTACAATTATTTCATTACCGTTCAAACTTCTTATATTCATAGCAGTTGACGGCTGGGCACTTATAGTACAAGGGTTGGTACAAAGTTATAACTAAACGATTTTTATGGAGAACTTAAAACTATGGAAATGTTAACAGAATATTTAGCAAAAGGTTTTATGACAATGTTGTCAATATCAATGCCTTGTGTTCTTACAGCAGCATCAATCGGTCTTGTTGTAGGTATAATTCAAGCGGTAACACAGGTACAGGAACAAACAATTGCAGCAGCTCCGAAAATATTTGCGGTATTTTTGGTTATTGTTATTGGCGGACTCGGTTTTATAAAACTTCTTACAAATCTGTTTAACGAAGGAATGTCTTTAGCATTTAATGCTGTTCCTAAAGGTGATACTTATGTACTTCCTGCAGATTATTATAAGTACACAACCCCTTTTGAAGGTGAAATGAAGGATAAATTTAAAGAAGTTCCGACGGTTAACGAAATTATGAAAAATCCTACAAAGGTTCCATACATAGATAAAGGGCAAAAAATTAAATATCAAACTGCTCCGAAAGCTCCGATGCCAAAAGCGAACTTTGTAGAAATAAATAAAATGCTTGGAAGATAAATTTTATGAAAAAGTTTGTTATTACGCTAATTGCAATATTATTAATCCAAATACCGTCGTTTGCTTTTGAAGACTGTATAATAAGTTCCCGCGCAAAAATGAGCAATATTAAAATTGAATATAACGATATTATAGATGTTTATCCTATTGTGACACTTATGAATGAAAAAAATATTCTTATCGTACACCCTTTGAAAGAAGGAAAAACAAGATTTATTGTTACTAAAGGGAAAAAAGATACTGCATTTTTTAATGTTACCATAAAAGCAAATGAAACCGTAATAGAACATGCTGAAGGATTTGAAGTATATAAAATTGATGCACCGCCTACGGGAGAGGAACCCGAATTTAATTTAGACGAACCTCCTATCTTAAACGAAAGGATTTAAATACTTAATATGGATCAAGTCGTAAGTCAAATATCAATTTTATTTCCTGAGTTTTCACGCTGGTTTGCAGCGGGAATGATTGTATTTGCAAGACTTTTAGGTTTTATACGATTTGCACCGATTTTTAACCGAAAAGAAATTGCAGGTTTGGTAAAATTAGCATTTGCTTTTATTTTGGCTGTTATTCTTACACCGCTTTTAAAACCGGGAATACCGCCTGCTAACATATCTCCGCTGCTTTTATTAACATTAAATTTTATAGCAGGAGCCGTTATTGGATATATTGCACAAATTATAATACTAGCTATTGAAGCAGGCGGCGATATGATAAACACTCAAATGGGGCTTTCTTCAGCTATGGTCATGGACCCTTCTACAAACAGCCAAACATCAATATTAAGCCGTGTAATTACGCTGCTTGGATTAGTTATATTCATTCAACTGGGAGGATTTTATTGGCTTATAAATGCTCTTGTAAGAAGCTTTGAAATATTTCCTATCTATGCGGTATCAATACCCTTAGAAAAAATTATTAATTTAGATTACCTTATAACCACCACATCTAACGTTTTATACATTGGTCTTCAAATAGCATCTCCGGTACTTTTAGCAACACTGGGGCAAGATATTATACTGGGCGTTATATCAAAAACAGCTCCGCAAGTAAACGTTTTCCAATTAAGTTTCCTGTTTAAGCCGGTATTGGGTGCTTCTATTATGATATGGATATTACCTATGTTGATTAATGTTATTTCTGATTTTTTCTTATCATTTTCATCTATATATTAAAAACATCAATCACTTACACTGTTGAACCGATAATTAATAATCTGTCGGATTAGGATAAGTAGGATCTGTATCATACCCTCCATCATCGCCATCATTTGTATCTGCGCTAATTCCGCCAACAACACTACCTGCCATTGATAATAACATTGGGGCTAAAAGACCTCCGCTTAAAAGTGCACCTACTCCCGCACCTATAATAGCACCTGCTGCTGCGCCTACAGAACCTTTCCAACTTTTAAATGACGGATTTGTTTGCTCGGAAATTTGCGGAGTTTCGCTTTTTACAATGTTTGTTCTTTTGAGCTTATAGGAATTTGTATAACTTGTAACGGGTAAAACTCTCATATTGACTCCTTTCGTGTACAAAAGTGAACACAAATCAAAGTACAATATTTTTTTTATTTTGTCAATAATCTTTTTATACTAAAACATTAATCTGAAAAGAAGAAATCTTTTATTCAATTTTTCTGAGAATTTTTTCAGGTTAGAAAGAGTTGCTGAAGTATCAGTTATTATTTGTTTTAAACTTTCTTTGTCACCGTCATTTCCGTTAATTGTTTCCAATGTATTTGATACTTCACACATTGTTGTATTCAAATTATCAATTGAAACATTAATTTTCTTCTTTAGATTTT
>CAJOPY010000144.1 GCA_905236505.1 Candidatus Gastranaerophilales bacterium | reverse complement strand
AGCGTGTCTACCCCTCTCAGAAAACAGTCCACAGGACTCTTTTCTTCGGCAGAGTACCACATGCCCATATTTAATTGTCAAAAGGTTCTCAAATGTATTTTCTTCGCTTTACGCAATTTAGCTTTAAGAACCTCTATAATATATCAAGAGCCAAAGAATTTGTCAATTCTTATTTTTTGTTGTCTAAAAATTAATTTGCTATTATTCTATAAATTTTATATAATATTTTTGTTAGTGTTTGAATTCACTTTTAAATAAGGAGAGAAATATGTTAAAAAAAACAATGAAATCATTGACTGCGGCTTGTATGACAATGATTTGTACTGCTCCTGTTTTTGCAGGAGAAGCCTCTCTTGTTGTTCCAAACATTAAGGCTGAAAGCCTTCAAAGCTACAATTTGTTGTTAATAGGCATTCTTGTTTCAGTTTTGGGTGTTTTATGGGGCATTTGGGCATACACGAGAGTTAAAAAGGTAGAAGTACATGAAGCTATGGCTCATGTCGGAAACACAATTTTTGAAACTTGTAAAACGTATCTTATTCAGCAAGGCAAATTTTTATTAATGCTGGAAGTTCTAATTGGTTTATGTATTGCGTTTTACTTCTGGCATTTACAAAAAATGGAGCTCACCTCCGTATTAATTATTTTGGGTTGGTCAGTTTTGGGTATACTCGGTTCATACCTTGTTGCTTGGTTTGGCATAAGAATGAACACTTTAGCAAACTCAAGAACTGCATTTACCGCACTAAAAGGGAACCCCCTAAACATATTAAATATTCCGCTTAAAGCAGGAATGAGCATTGGGGTACTGCTTGTATCTATAGAACTTATAATGATGCTTATAATCCTTTTATTTGTTCCGGGAGAACTCGCCGGAGCTTGCTTTATCGGTTTCGCTATAGGTGAATCACTCGGTGCATCAGCTCTTCGTGTTGCAGGTGGTATTTTTACTAAAATAGCAGATATCGGTTCTGATTTAATGAAAATTCAATTCGGCATTAAAGAAGATGATCCGCGAAATCCCGGAGTTATTGCAGACTGTACGGGAGATAATGCCGGTGATTCAATCGGACCTACAGCTGACGGTTTTGAAACATATGGTGTTACAGGTGTTGCGCTTGTAAGTTTTATTCTGTTAGGTGTATTTAAAGATTACCAAGTACAATTATTGGCTTGGATTTTCACAATGAGATTCCTTATGATTATTACATCTGTTGTTTCTTATTGGATAAACGGAGTATATACTAAGTTAGTTTTGGCAAAAGCAAAGAAGTTTGATTTTGAAGCTCCGTTAACGTCACTGGTATGGATTACATCAGTACTTTCAATTTGTATGACATTTGGAGTCAGTAATTATTTGTTAAAAGAATTACCAGCAAATTTATGGTTAGTTCTTTCTGTTATTATATCTTGCGGAACTTTAGGTGCAGCATTAATACCGGAAGCAACAAAAGTGTTTACCAGTCCTAAAGCTAAACATACTCACGAAGTAGTAGTTGCTTCAAAAGAAGGCGGAGCATCTCTTACTATTCTTTCAGGTATTGTATCAGGAAACTTCTCCGGTTTTTGGATAGGAGCAATTGTTGTTTTATTAATGGGCCTTGCATATTTTGCAAGCTTGAACATACCTGCTGATGTAATGATTTACCCGTCTGTATTTGCATTTGGACTTGTTGCATTCGGATTCTTGGGGATGGGACCTGTTACTATTGCAGTTGATTCTTACGGGCCGGTTACGGATAACGCTCAATCAGTTTATGAATTATCCTTGATAGAAGAAATTGACGGAGTAAAAGAAGGTATTGAAAAATACTACGGGTTTACTCCAGATTTTGAAAATGCAAAAACTTATTTGGAAGAAAATGACGGAGCCGGAAATACATTTAAGGCAACATCAAAGCCTGTTTTAATCGGTACTGCCGTTGTCGGTGCAACTACAATGATTTTCTCTTTAATACTCGTTATTAAAGAAACATTGGGCATTCAACCGGAAATGATATTAAATCTGCTTAATCCTTACACACTGTTAGGATTTATCGCCGGCGGTGCTGTTATTTACTGGTTCTCCGGAGCTTCTATGCAAGCTGTTACAACAGGTGCATACAGAGCTGTTGAATATATTAAAGATAATATTAAACTGGGTGAAGCTGACGAAAAAAGTGCTAATTTAGCAAACTCAAAAGAAGTTGTAAAAATATGTACTCAATACGCCCAAAAAGGTATGTATAATATCTTTATAGCGTTATTTACTTTTGCATTGGCACTAGCTTGTCTGTCTGCTCCGGTTGGAGAAGATTCAGCTCCTGTATCATTCTTTGTAAGTTATTTAATAGCAATTGCAGTATTTGGTCTGTTCCAAGCGGTATTTATGGCAAATGCCGGCGGATGCTGGGATAATGCTAAGAAGATAGTTGAAGTTGATATGGCTGAAAAAGGTACGCCTCTTCACGAAGCAACGGTAGTTGGTGATACGGTAGGAGATCCGTTTAAGGATACTTCATCTGTTGCAATGAACCCAATTATCAAGTTTACAACTCTTTTTGGATTATTGGCTATGGAAATTGCAATAGCTCCTGCATTCAAAGATAATGCAAAATTATGGGGCTTAGGATTTTTAATAATAGCATTATACTTTGTAATTCGCTCATTCTATGCAATGAGAATACCTTCAAAGAAAACTGAAGAGTAATAAATTAAAATAAAAAACGAGAGAGGTTGTCCAAAAAGCTTGGACAACCTCTTTTTTATTAAATATGTTTGATATTTAAGCGTGAATAATTTTATATTAATAATTTTAATCTAACTTTTAAAAGGCGTGAAATATACAAAAATAATACAAATTTATTCTAATATTCTTTTTTTTATGGTATACTCAAGCTTGTATAAGTATTAAGAAGGAGATTTTTATGGAAATGATACATTCATTTGTATCAGCTCACAATATAATTATATCTGCCGGATTATTGATTCTTGCATATATATTTATTGCGACTGAAAAAATACCAAAAGTAACAATTGCGCTTTTAGGAGCAGGAATTACAATATTATTGGGATTGGTAAGCCAAACAAAATTAACGGAAGGGACCTTTAATCCGGAATATTTTATTAATTTTGTAGATTTTAATGTCATTTTCTTACTTGTTTCAATGATGATTATTGTAAATATTTCCACAAGAAGCGGGATTTTTAACTGGATTGCAAACGAACTTTTGAAACATACAAAAGGTCATCCGATTAAGATTTTAGTTGCATTAGGCTTATTTACCGCTGTTACAAGCGCTTTTTTAGATAATGTTACTACTGTTATTTTAATATTGCCGATTACATTTGCAATAGCAAGAAAACTTGAGATAGATCCTCTGCCGTATTTGCTTACAGAAATTTTTACATCAAATATTGGCGGAACTGCTACTTTAATTGGTGATCCTCCGAATATAATAATAGGAAGCGCTGCCGGCTTTTCATTTATGGATTTTTTGTATAATTTGACTTTGCCGGTTGCTGTAATTTTTGTATTGATAATAGGAATATTAGCGATATTATTCAAAAAGAATTTGCATGCCGATTCGGATAAAATGCAGGAAGTTGCAAATATGGATAATACAAAAACAATTACAGACAAAAGTCTGATGATTCGCTCATTAATAGTGCTCGGATTAGTAATAACAGGATTTGTCACACATGATATTACTCATATAGAAACATGTGTATGCGCAATGCTTGGTGCAAGTGTTCTTTTGTTATTTGAAAAACCAGGAGATATATTAAAAGATGTAGAATGGAATACAATATTTTTCTTTATAGGTTTATTTATAATAATAGGTGGTGTTGAAGCATCAGGCGGAATAAAATTGATGGCTGAGTGGATTTTAAAAGTGACACAAGGTTCTCAGGAAGCTGCTTCAATGCTGATTTTATGGGCATCAGGAATTATATCCGGAGTAATAGATAATATACCGTATACAGCAACTATGGCGCCGATGATAGGTGTTATAGAAGCAGCTAAAGGAGCGGAATATACGTTCCCTCTATGGTGGTGTTTATCACTTGGAGCATGTTTAGGCGGAAACTTAACGATAATAGGTGCAGCAGCTAATGTTATCGTTTCTGAAAATGCATCAGCAGAAGGTCATCCGATAGCATTTCTGAGATTTCTAAAATACGGTATTGCAGTAGTTGGTATTTCGCTGGCTGTTTGCACATTATATATAAAAATAATGTATTTATAAAATTAAAAAAAGTTTCGGACTGCCAATAACCGAATGAGAGGTTTTTTAGAAGTTTAGTAATAAACCTAAAGAGCCTTGACTTGTTGCTGCTTGTAAAGCAATTTTCCAACCTTTACCGAAATTAACACCGAATTTTGCAATTGCCTCAACAGAATATTTTGTTGTCCTTCCGGCATACTCAGCACCTCTTATATCCCCAACCGGCGCAAGAGTAATTCCATCTAATGAAGGTTGGGTAGAAGTTTTTATACCGCCTCTGACACCTAATCCAACTTCTACTCTGGAGTTATTGTATGTTAAAGCAACTTGTCCGTATCCTCTTGTGTCATTTGCTTTCCAAGTCGGACTATTTGCACCATCCTCAAATACGGTTTTGTAATAATCTTGTGTATGATTAGATACTGTGTACTGACCACCAACAGATGTATTAGCACCAAAACCGCTATCACCAAAAGTAAAATTTTTGCCTAATTCTGCCTTTGCGTATGTAGCAGTTCCGTAACCACCTTCAGCTTCTCCATAAAAGCCGTTATTTTCAATTCTGCCTCCAAGCCCTATTGTTGAATTTAAGATAAAATCTTTAGATGCGTTTGTTACAAAACCTGTGCTTGCAGTAACATATCCTGTTAATTTAGGGTTCATTTTACTTTACTCCTAATTATAATTTTCCTCGTATATATTTATAAAGTATTTTTTTGTTAAAAAATTGCTATTTTGATTAAGATTTGTAAAATTGAATTTTAGTCATAGCAAGCATATTGGCATTTACATAGCACAATAGATTCAAATGAAGTTGTTTTTAGAATCAAAATTTATATTATGCTACTTAAAACCTTATATCAACTGAAATATAAGTGTTTTTACATAGATTTGTTTAATTTTAGATAGTTTTATCACATCGTCTTTCTTGTTTTTTATTTTTATTAAAAATATGAGCAAGATACCATTGCTACATGCATATTTGCAAATTCATCCCAAGTAACAGTGAATGACTCTGATGAATTATGCGGATTTACAAAAGTTACTGTTCTTGCTGTAATGCCTGTTATAGCAAACATATGACCGGTTTTTTTTAATTCACAAGAGCCAGTCCCGCCACCAACACATTTCCAAGTAAATGTTTCTCTTCCATCCGTAAACAATCCGAATGTTGCAACAAATGACTTACCCTGTTGTGATGCATTATATAATTTTCGTAAGAATTTTTTTACATTATCTTTATCTAAATCGACTTTACCACCAGTAATTAATGCCCCTATATCATCAAGACCTCCGGCGTTATCATCATAAGTTCCTGTTAAATTTGTAAATAACCCTGCAGTATCTTTTGATTTATGGAATAGTTTACTTGGACTTAATGTACCTATTGCAGAGACCCATTGTCCTGCAGTAGGTGTACCGTCAAGATTACCACCTAATTTTTCATAGGCTAATTCAAAAATAAGAACATCCATGTCGCCGGAAGCATATTTTCCTTTTGACTTGTGTTGCTGAACAGCATTAATAATCTCATCTGCAGTTAGTGTAACTGTACCGTAAGTAAAAGAAACTGTTACACTACTATAATCATCTGCCCAACTTATAGCATTTTTTATTAATGCTTGTCCAGAACTTGTAGAATTTAGCGAGATAAGTGACGCTAAAAACCAACAATCATTTGTATCACCTTGTTTAAATCCGTCAACTATGCCGTCACAATTTATAATACAAGCATTTCTAAACATTTGACTATTTATTGCACTTTCTATTGTGTCAAATAGATTGTTTGTATTAAGTTCTTTGACTGTATCAAAACTTAATTTTATTTTATTATCTGTAACTCCGTTATTGTAATTTATTGTTTCAATTAAATGTTTAATAATATCTAAAGTTTCTTTTTTTGTATAACTATTAGAACTATACTCAATTGTTGGCTCTGCATCAGGATAATCAATATAGAAATCCTCTAGAGAGCTATACCCAGATCCACTGCCATCTTCCTCGTAATGCCAGTATATTGGTTTTAGTGAAAGTTTATAGATTTGTTGTGCAAATTTTCTCACTCCCGGGTCATCACTTAATAACATTTCATCTAAGTGTTCAAATATATAATTTGCATCTATTGAACTATTATTACCAAATATTGAGGTAAAATCATTGATTGATGTTGCATTATCTATTTCCGATTGTTCCATATGCTTTACATTATCAGCATCTCTTTGCAGTTTAGTAAATAATTCCGGCATAGTATTAGTTTGAAGAAGTTTAATAACATTAAGGAATCCGTATTCATCTTCGATTTCTGTATCAAATTGATTATATTGCATATACTCGGGATATAGTTCTCTGGCAAGTTTTCTTAAATATTGCTCTTGTTCCTCTTCATCAAGTTCGGTTTTTGCAAAGAAATCAGTAAACATCTTTGCAAAATATTTTTCTTT
Source organism: Candidatus Gastranaerophilales bacterium (assembly GCA_905236505.1). GTDB lineage: Bacteria > Cyanobacteriota > Vampirovibrionia > Gastranaerophilales > Gastranaerophilaceae > CAG-196. The sequence continues at coordinate 1,028 of CAJOPY010000144.1, read as the reverse complement.
TATGTTATCAGAATTTTTCCATTTATTTATTATACTAAGAACGCCACTGGAACTATTTTGATTGCAAACATTATATTGTGTAAGTATGTAAGGAACACTATTAGAGTCGCTTGTTAATAAATGTATATTACTTTCTAATTTAGACAGAATTTCTTTAACATTAAATTTGCCTAAACTACTTTCATAGTCACCTAATTCACTTATTGCAAAATTAATAACATTCTCAATATAGTCTTTGGTATATTTGCATAAATAACCATTATGGTAATCATCATAAGAATTTAATTCATTTTTTACCAGTTCGGCATATTTATTTATATATTCAATCAGTTCTCTACCGGATACTTGTATGTTTAATTCATCACCGGCAAGCATAGTATTAAATCGTTCTAACTGAATACTATTTTTAATTCTTGGCAAGTTTTGAATAATTAAGTTGTCATAGTCCTTAAAAGACATGTTGCCTTTATCATCTAAGTGAACTAATTGCCAATAAAAACTTTGAATTTCTTTTTCAGTAGGCTGTGGATCAAGTTTATCAAATCCCCACTTAGAATCACCGTTAATTAAAGCCTGCATATATGCATTTGCTATTATTTGCGCTCCCTTTGTTCCAAGCGGAAATTTATCTATCCACTCTTTCAGTCGTTCTATAGAATTAACTTGATACTGCTCGCCATAAAAATCATTAATGGCGGTTTGATTCATATCATAACCACCTGTATTATTTTCCAGAAAAAATAAAGATATCTGTATCGCAGAGAAACCGTATTTCCCTTGTAATTCACCATAGTAATATCCGGATACTTTTTTTGTTTCAGTTGTAGTTGTTGAAGTAACTCCCTTTGCAATCGCTTCTTTTAATTGACCTAAAGTATTAATTTCTTTATCGGGGAAATCTGCTTTTACTGCATTTTGATTTATAACATATTTTTTTGGATTTTCGTTTATTAAAGTTAAATATTTGTCCGCTTGTTCTTGTGAGAAACCATACGCACCACGAACATATCCTTCCGAAAACCCGTCTT
>CAJOPY010000143.1 GCA_905236505.1 Candidatus Gastranaerophilales bacterium | reverse complement strand
GTTTGCCTCCGTTATTTTTTACATCATTATATCTTGTATTTGATACATTTCTTTCAACGGCATTACCGTTAATTTTGACTGCCTTTTCACCTGTATTTCCGGCAGAACCTCTATTTTCAGTGTATCCTATATTAGAATCTTTTTTTGCTTTTGTTGTCAAATTGTTTCTGTTACAAGTGCTTCCATCTCTATGATATAGTACTTCTGGTGCAATTAATTCATTTCTATCATCACCGGGATTTCTTGAACAAAGTGTTATTGCGCATTGTCTATAATTATAATTGTATCCGTCTGGGAATTTGAAATCTTTGAATGCATTTCTTAAATCTGCTTCTGCTTTATCTACATCAAATACAGGGGAGCCTTTGTAGTATACAACATTACCTGCGGCATCTCTTTTGTATTTTAGTTTGACGCTTTTAGATAATTCCGTTAATTCTTGAATATCTTCAACAGTTAACTTTGTATCTTGCATACCTTGCATAACTTTTAGCATTCTTGTAAATGTTGCTTCATTATTTGTACCAAAACAGTCATAAAGTTTGTTATTGAATATATTTTTCCAAGATTGACCTGCAACATTAATATGAGAATCTTTAATCTCGTCATAATATTTTTCTACAGGTTTAGGTCCTGTTGGAGGTGTGACTTCCGGTGTTGTTACAACTTCGTCTTGAGTCGGTTTCTTTTCACCTAAGTATATTTTTTCTATATTACCTAAGTCAATATTCATAAATGCCATACATTCTTTCCAATTTAACTTAGAACCATATCCGGCAAATCTTCTTGTTAGATCTTGGAATATTTCGTGCCATTTATATTTACCATTTGATTTGTCTGCTATAATAGTACACCAGTCAACTACGTTAGATATAGCATCCGCTTTTTCTTGGTTATGACCAAACCTTTGGTTCATATACGCTTTGAATCTTTCTGCATCAGTATACTTGAGTTCTGTTATTGCATAATCTGATACTGACATACAAGATTGTTCATTTTTATTTTTTCCGAATGCTAACGTAAATAAGCCAGGTAACATTCCAATTACTACATCTAATGCGCCAGCTTTAGCAAATTCCTTAATTAAAGTTTTACGCATAAGTTTTTTCATATTAATCTTCACGCCTTGAACTGAAAGATTAGATGCTGTTGTACTAAATTGACTTAAATAGCTTTCAACATATTTTTTAGCTGCTTCTTCACCCTCAGCCAAGAATTTTTCCATAATCTTAGGTTCTACTTCTTTTAATTTTTGTACTATAAATTCTTCACTTATATTACTGTCGCTTGAAGTTACTGCTTGATAAGATACTTGCAATACATTTACATCTTTCAATTTACTCAAAACATTTTTCAGTAATCCAGGTAATGTCGCTGCAGCTCCAACTAAAGCATAAACACCACCCAATCCCATATCTGATAGTACAGATTCCGGTGACCTATCTCTGTGTTCACGAGTAATTGCACTTAATCTGCACATTCTTTTGATTTCAGGGTCAGAGAAATCCTCTCCGGTTATAGATTTTAAATATTGTCTTACATTTTCAATTTCAGACATTTGCAAATCATCATCGTTTAAGCTTAAAGTAAAATCAGCACCAACTCTTGACAATATACCATCAGCTAATACAGCTAAATTATATCTGTTATCAGTTCTGGTTGATACATCGTTTTCTTGAGTTACATATGCATCAAGTTTATCAACAATCTGCTGACCTCCTTTATTACGTTTTATTCTGTTAAAGAATACTCTTTTGTTTAATTCACTTACTGCTTCCTCATAAGACATATCTTCAATGTTACCAAGATTATCTTTATAAACATTATTTTTTGCTCTGTTTTCTCGTACTACTTTTAAGTCTGCCACAGCTTTATTATAATACTTGTCTTTTGAGTTTGAGGTTAATTCTTTTCTTATTTGTCTTTTTGTTTTCTTAACTTTTCTGTGTTTATCATCACTAAGTGCGTCACTTGCATTAATATCATCACGAGCTTGCATTCTTGCATCATTTTTTGCTCGCTCCATTAAAAGTTTATAAGCTTGCTTACAGTCATAATCTTCCCATTGACCGTTTTCCTTTAAAAAGTCTTTTATTGTTTCTAAATGCTGCTTATAGTTCTGTCCATCTGCATGAAGTAACAATTCATAAAATTCTTCCATAGTATCAGCATATAACGCTATAGTTACGCCCTCATTTGTTTTCATAGGAATTTTTGCGCTTATGGCATTACCGTTTTTATCTTTAAATTGTGTTTTCAAATATTCAGCAGCATTTTCTCTTTCAATGCCTGCCTCCATTGCTTCACGAACATTTTTTCTGAATTTTTTTGTTGTATTGTCACCATATTGCTCATTTATTTTATCTTTTGCTTCACCATATTCTTTATTTTGACGTTTGCCTCCAAACAATTTGAATCTTTTCTTTGTTCTTATTCCAAATAATGAATACTGATGACTAGCACCTGCATTATCTTCAATATTAGCAATATTTATTACTTTTTTAATGGCTTCTGCATATCTTGGTTTTATTGAAATTACTTCATTGCCATGTGCGTCTTTTTCATATTTAACCATACCTAAATCATCTTTAGTATATTTGTCAGGTTCTCTTTTTAAATCTTCAAGTGTAACAATATCAGCATAATGCATATGCAAAGCTTTAATAATTTGCTCTGTTGTTTTATCCTCTTTTGCTAATTCTTGAACTGTTTGCATTACTTCATTTTCTATTGCTTTTTGTTCTTTTTTAGTTAGATTGGATTTTGGCAGTGCAATTTTTGATGTTACTGCATCTGCTGTTGTTTTTGTTACAGGAGATGTTGTATAGCCGAAAATTGCTTTTATGTTGTCAGCTTCATTTGCAAAATCAGCATTTTCAATACCTAAGCCGGACAATCTGCCTTTAAGGTCTTCCAATTCTTGCTCAGTTATTTTGCCTATACTATCTTTGTCAGATGAAAGCTGTTCATCATAATACTTAAATGCTTGTTTAACTTTCTCTGAGCTTAACGCATCAATGTTAAATTCGTTACCCATAATTATACTCCTATTCTCGTGTTCAATTCTTATATATATAAAGTCATTTTGTTTTTCAAAATTGCTATTTTATAAGAAATTGTTAACATTTCTTAACAAATTAAACGACAAATTTAATTAGCACTATTGCCCTTAGTTCATTGTTATAATTGCATTTCAAAAATTACTTTCAAAGCTCTTTTTGCTAATAATTCACACTTCAATTTTTTATTCTTTCTTTCACTTTTCTTCAATTCTATTGGTGCAACAATTGCCCAATTAGAATTTATTGGTTGCGGAGGCAAATATCTTAAGGAGCCGTCACGCTTTGATATATGAGCCAAATGAGCTTTATCAGTGACATAATTTGTCAATCCTCCTATCATGGTTTCTTTAGGAAAAACAATAGGTTCTTTCCCTTTTAATCTTTTATACATATTAATTCCGGCCACCAAACCGCCGGCAATTGATTCAGTATAACCTTCAGTTCCGGTAATTTGACCCGCAAAAAATAATCCGGGTCTTGCTTTTGCCTCAAATGTAGAATTCAAAACAACTGACGAATTTATAAATGTATTCCTATGCATTACTCCATATCTGACTATATTAGCATTCTCCAAGCCAGGTATAGAATGAACAAGTTCTTTTTGTGCTCCCCATTTCAAATTTGTCTGAAATCCTACCAAATTAAATAATGTTTTCGCAGAATTATCTTGTCTAAGTTGTACTACTGCATAATTTTCTATTCCGGTACGTTTATCTACAAGTCCTACCGGTTTCAGCGGACCAAAACGAAGTGTATCAATTCCGCGAGAAGCCAAAACTTCTACCGGCAGACAAGATTCGAAAAATTTTGCTTCTTTATCAACATTATGATTTTCAATTCTGGGTGCATTTATTAAAATATTATAGAATTTTTCATACTCTTCTTTGTTCATAGGACAATTTATATAAGAAGCTTCTCCCTTATCGTATCTGGAACCCCAAAATGCTTTATCAAAATCTATTGAATCAATCTCCACTATTGGCGCAATTGCATCAAAAAAATAAAGATGCTCTGTTTTTGTAAAATTCTGAATACTTTTTGTTAAATTATCACTTGTTAGAGGACCCGATGCAATTATTACATTTCCTTGAGGAATTTCTGTAATTTCTTGTCGTATAAGTTCTATATTATCATCTTTCATTATACGTTCGGTAACAGCATTTGAAAAATCTTCTCGTGCTATAGCAAGCGCATTTCCGGCAGGAACAGAGTTTTCTTTCGCAATTTTTATAAGTTCTCCGCCTAAAATTTCCATCTCTCGTTTTAAAAGCCCGCCGGCATTTGTGATTTCTGAAGATCCTAAGCTATTTGAGCAAACGAATTCGGCACAAGCATCTGTTGTATGAGCTCCGGTTGTTTTATCAGGCCTCATCTCATACAGCTTTACCTTTATTCCTCTTTTTGCCAGCTGTAATGCTGCCTCAGAGCCGGCTAAACCTGCACCTATAATAGTTACAAATTCTTCCACTTAATCTTTTCCGTTTTAATTTTTTAGTATCTTCCTACTTGATTTCTTCCGTGTTCTTTTGCGTAATACAACCCTTTATCAGCCCACTCTATAAGATCTTGCGGCGTTTGAGCATTATCAGGGAATGTTGAAACTCCCAAACTTATAGTAACAGGAGCGGTATCAACCGGAGTAAGATGGAACGGTTTTTCTGAAACAGCACTGCAAACACGATTTGCAAGCATCATTGCTTCTTCTACACCTGTATTCGGTAAAATTATGCTCATTTCTTCACCGCCATATCTGCAAACATAATCTGTTGTTCTTGAATTTTTCTTTAAAGTTTGAGCAACTTGTCTTAAAACTGCATCTCCTGCTTGGTGTCCGTATGTATCGTTAAATTTTTTGAAGAAATCTATATCACATATTATCAAAGATACTGATTGATTATACCTTCTTGCAATATCCATCTGCTGTCTTAAGGTATCTTGGAAATATCTGTGATTATACAATTCAGTTAATCCGTCTATCGTTGCAAGTTTATATTGATATTCAAAATCTCTTGATTTCATTAGATATTTTGCCAATATTGACAGCGTGAACGCTGTTATAATAGCAATTACAGGAATAACTACCGGTATCCAAATATTATAAAGTTCCATTACATAATAGGATATAAACAAATATGCAATTCCAAACAACGATGTTGATAAAAATGCAAATACAGTAGATGTTGAAAACATCGCAATTGCACCCACTAACGTGATAACACCGAGTAATATTAGCACATTAACTGTTCTTCCGGTTTTTTGAATAAAGTTATTGTCTAACATATTATTTATAAACGTCGCATGAACTTCTACACCCGGATAAACTTCAGCTTGAACAGGTACACTTTTTGTATCATGCATACTCATAGCAGTAACACCTACGACAACTATTTTATCTTTAAAATCAAATTTTGTTAAATTTGTTCCGTCAATTTCTCCTGTTACCTTATAAAAAGGAACTATTGTATGAGTACCTGTTGTTCCGTACCAATTTAATATTGCTTCCCCTTCTTTGGTTAAAGGTATTTCAGAATATGCGGTTTGCAAAATTCCTTTTGAATTAATTATAAAATCAGTTGTATCTTTTTGATTCAATATATTACTTCCGGCTTTAAACCCTAAATATGGGTAAGATTTATCTTTATAAAGAAGTATCGGAGAAATATTTCTTATAATCCCGTCACTGCTGCGTACAACATTTGTCAAACCGACATGCACATTCCCGTTCATAAGTTCTTTTAATATCATTCGGCAATTTTTGAAACTATATTTTGGAGTAAATGAAACGTTTGAATTATTTTTTATATCAACTTCCAGTCGTTCGGGTAAATCTTCAGGTTTTCTCACATCGTAAGGTTGATTATCAAAACTCAGACCTGTATATATATTATTATATTTATTTAGCTCTGTTACAAATTTTTTATCATCTTCTTGAGCATTTCTCATTGATTTTATAAACATTAAATCAAATACTATAGCTTGAGGATTTTGAGCTTCAATATATTTTACAACATCAGCATATACACCTCGCGGAATAGGCCATTCGCCATACTTATCCCAAAGATATTCAACGCTTGCATCATCTATTGCCAAAACAACAATATCTTTATTCGGAATCGGACGTTTATGAACTACTTTTATAGATTGCCTATAGTCAAATGTGCGATTTTCAACAACATCAAAAAACGATACAAATACATTCTTTAAAGCATTATTACTGTGCATTAAAATAAAACCTAAAAGTAATACCGCAAGAACAAGTAATATATATGTACCGAAAGTAAACCACTTTGTCTTCGCTAAGTTTTTCACAACTATTCTCCTCCCTCAAAAGAATTTACAAAATTAAGCTGCAAGCATATATCTAAGCTTGCTAAACTCTATTATAATTAATATCTTTAAAATTGGCAATTTTTTTATTATTTAAGGTATTTTGTTCCAATAAAGAATTATTTTCTTTCAACACTTCCGTTGCATAAAATAATTCTAAAGGATTTATTAAATATTTTATAAGGCATTCTTCATGTAAGTTCATATTATATTAATCGTAATTTGTACATAAAACTTTAAGATAAAACAATAATAATACTCTAAACAGATGAATTATTCTTCATACTGGACATAAATTTAAAATTATTATAAAATTATTCTAAAGAGAGGAACATAATGGCAAAAAATATTGATACTATACCTATAGAGGTAATAATACTGACTGCTGATCATGATATTAAAGGTACCGTTCATGTTTCAAAGTACACCGATACTAATCGTGAACTTAC
>CAJOPY010000142.1 GCA_905236505.1 Candidatus Gastranaerophilales bacterium | reverse complement strand
TTCCGACCAAGAAAAATTTGAACTTAAAAAACAATGAAATTTTCAATTCACTCACCCAACGAAAAATCATATCATGTGAAAGATGATGCCGGCAGGGTGCAATAAGACTAAAACCCTTGTGTGGACAAAATTAGGACAAAAAATATCAAATTTTGGACTTATTGGTTCAAAAAATGGACTTTCAGGACTGTTGAAAAGATTATTCGTAGGTTACTTCCTACCGCTAAACCCTTTACACGCAGGCTATTAAGGCAAAAATAATCGTTTTAGCCTTACAGATACTCTGTCCTGAAAAAATACAATTCTCCCCACTATTGTGATTTAACACATAGAACAAGATTAAATTAACTATGAGATGGAGATGGTTTTTCTTGCAAAAAGTTTGATTGTATTGTAAATTGTAAGTATATAGTGTGTTTATGAGGAGAGGTAGAATGTTTGAACCATTAAATATAAAAGCTACATATGTTGCAATAAATTATAATTTTACAAATCCACTAGAATTTGCAGAAAAATTAGAGTCTAAAAATATTTTAAATAAATATGGACTCAAATTACAAGAAGCAAAATTTGCCGGTCAAGGTCCTGTTCCACCACCACAAGTAATTAGTGATTTACGTATGTTTGTTCCCTTTATATATATTTCTGAAGATACATCAATAGAAGTTATATATTCACAGAATGAATTTAAACTATATATAAATAAGCAGGATTTAAATCATGATAATTATTCAGATTATTATTCTTTAGCACATGACATTTTGGATTTTAAATTATCTGATATTAGTGCCATAGGTATTAATTATTCTGCAGAATTTAATCTTGGAAAAACAAAGTTAAATTTAATAAATTCAGATGCCGTTAATGCCATTAAAGATTTTAATCGAAATAAAACTTTTGAATTTGTTTTACCAATAGAATACAAAGAAAGAGATTTACTTGCTACATATAGAATTAAAAAATTAAGTGGTGGTGATGAAGCTCATGACAATAGAGTTTATGAGGTAAAAGTAAATTATCATTTTGATTTATCTAAAATGTCTACAGCAGATAAGGCTAAAAAGGTCGAGGAGATTCTATCTGTTGAAATATATGATGAATTTTTAGAAAAATGTCAGCAATTTTTGAGTGTAAATAATGAAGAATAAATCGGAAAAAATTATTTCCAAGAATTTAAATAATGCTGTAGACTTGAATACAGTATATAGCGATACAGAAACAACAAATGTTGGAGTTCCTGTAGATTTTGATAGTTCTATTAGTATTGAGAAGTATTTTGAAAGTCATTTTTCATATATAAAAGAACAAATATCAAATGTAAAAAACTCTGTTGATTATCTTACAAAAGAAAATATTCGATTATCAGAAAAAGTTTCCGGTTTAACAAGTGACTTAAATACTGCAAAACAACAGTTAGAAAAAACGCATGATATAAAATGGCATTGGATAATTATAAGTGGCTTGATAGCATCAATAGGGTTCTTATACAAATATGTTTTTTTTGACATGTCAAATAAGATAAATAATATAGACAAAAATATGACAACCATAGGTGAAATAATTAACTCAAAAAATACTTCAAATGAAAATAAAGTTGTTCATCATACAGAGATTATAAATTTAAACAAATAATTATTTTCGTGTATTATTTAATACACTTATGACAATTTGTTTCATAATATCCATTTCTTCAGGTTTGCTTTCTGCAATTAGAAGTGTTAGTGCAAAGAGCGTTCTGCTATCAATTATTGGAAGATTATCTCTGTAAAGCATATTATTTTTGTCCAAGAAATACAAAAAACAGCTTGCTGCGATACGTTTGTTTCCATCAGAGAATGAATGGTTTTTTGTAATCAAATATAGTAGCATTGCGGCTTTTTCTTCCAATGTCGGATAACAATCTTTGCCGTCAAAGGTCTGATAAATTTGGTTTATAGAACTTGCGAAACTTCCGTCTTTTGGGTTTGCAAATACATCCGATGCGTATTCCGATTTCATTTTATCAATAATATTTAAGTATTCTTTTTCAGAGATTTTTACTGCCGGTTTTTGCGTACAACCCTTATCATCCAATGTTTTATGGTCAAAATTGTCAAGTAAATCTAAACCTTTAGCAAAATTATCAAGAATTTTTGCAACATTTTGAGCATCATCAACAGTTTCTATTTGATTCTGAATACTGCGTGATAACAAGCTAATAGTTTGCTGTAAATTAACTATTTTTGCATTTTGCGCTTTAAGCATTTTGTTATTAATGGCATAGCCTTGTGTTAAATATTTTTTCAAAACATCTGTTGCCCAAATTCTGAATTGAGTTGCTCGTGATGAATTTACCCTATATCCGACAGAAATTATTGCATCAAGATTATAAAACTGTGTTGTAGATTTTTGTGTCTTTTCCTTGATAGCACCGTGCTTCGTGGTTGTTTCCAAAATGGAAATAACCACTTCTTCTTTCAACTCTCCTTCATTAAAAATATTTTTAAGATGTTTACTTATAG
>CAJOPY010000141.1 GCA_905236505.1 Candidatus Gastranaerophilales bacterium | reverse complement strand
CCGCCGTCTTCTTTTCTGATTCTGTCATACTCTGCATAAATTTTTGCTGACATTAAACTTTGTAATGAATCTGTTGCCATGAATTTTTCCTTTCCTCGTATGTTGTTTTTGTATGTATATATAAAGTTTTTTTCTCTTAAAAAATTGCTCGAAATTATGTCGTTAAAGAATACTATTTTATAAAATACTGTCTTATCAAGCCATTTTAGGTTTACAAAACTTAATATATCATGATATTTAACGTCAGATTTTTTTAATAAACAGACGTAAGACAAAGGTAATAGTAATGAATATTAAAAACTTACTAGGTGAAAAAGTTAAAAGATTAAGGAAAATGCGTGGTTATACACAAGAACAATTTGCTGAAATAATAGACATTACTCCTCGCAACCTATGCAGAATAGAATCCGGACAAAATTTTGTAACAGCAGAGACTCTTGATAAAATATTAAATGCGTTAAATATTCCGGCTGATATTTTGTTTACTTATGAACATTTAAAAGATGATAAAGAATTACTTGCGGATATTTATACATACATTGATAAAATTAAAATAAATCATAAACAACTTGAAAAAACCTATCGTTTATTGAGATTTATGGCAGAAGATGAATTTTAGGAAAAATATTAAAACTATTCGCTAAGCTATTAAAAATTTTCATATTTTCCGCACCCCAATTTGTTTAACATTTCTTAATATTTTATGTTACAAATTTGCAAGGCATGGTGTTTTTATGTTAAATTCTATATAGAATAAAGAATGCTCAAAAACTGTGAGGAGTTATGAAAAGCACAACATTAAGAAGATCAAATATTACACGCGAAAAAGTTGCAATGATGGAAGCTTTAAATCGCTATAACAGAGAACATCAAGAAGATGATTTTTACAGAAGACAAAGTAAAAGCCGCGAATTAGATGCTCTTTGGCAATCTTTTGGTGTTAAACAACAAAAAAGCGAAAAAGCTCCTCAGGTTTATTTCGTCACAGGATTAATATTCGGTGTTATAATTACTCTTTTAATTACAACTTTTGTAAGCATATTAATAAATCTTTCAACTCCGAAAGATGATATTACTGTTCCGAATGTTAAACAACAAACATCTGCTGATAACGGCAAGTTCAGATTTATTCCGGCAGACAGTTCAAAAACAACTTCCGCTCCGGTTGTCATGAATGAAGAATACACCGTTAAAGCAGGAGATACATTAGAAAGTATCGTTATAAGATTTTACGGATCTTTTGATATGGAAAAAGTTAACTTAATTCAAGAAGCTAACAAAATGGCTAACCCTAATGCCTTATCCATCGGTCAAAAGTTAATTATTCCGGTAAACAAGTAAATTAAAATAGTTTCGGCATTAAATTATGGCAAAAATTCGCTCTAAATATGTGTGTCAAAATTGCGGGTATGAAACCGCCGGATATTTAGGAAAATGTCCTGAATGCGGAAGTTGGGGCACATTTACAGAAGAAAAAGATGTTAAACCCTCTGAAACAACGTTTTCTGAACTTCCGGATAAAATACCTCCAATGAAACTCTCTGAAATACAAATGAACTCAGAAATACGCATGTCAACTAATATTTCAGAATTTGACAGAGTTTTGGGAGGAGGAATTGTTCAAGGTTCTCTTATTTTAATTGCAGGAGATCCCGGTATAGGAAAATCCACAATTCTTTTACAAACTTCAGGAGAGCTTTGTAAACAAAATAAAAAAGTTCTGTATGTATCGGCAGAAGAATCTGCAGGTCAAGTCAAACTTAGAGCCGAAAGGTTACAAATTAAATCAGATAACCTTTACATATACCCCCAAACAAATTTTGAGCTAATAAAAAAACATATTCTGGATTTAAAACCGGATTTAGTTGTTGTAGACAGTATTCAAGCTATTTACACTTCGGACATTCAAAGTTCTGCCGGAAGCGTCTCGCAAATAAGAGAATGCTGTAACTCTCTTATGCAAATAGCAAAAACTCAGAATATATCCATAATTGTAATCGGCCACGTCACAAAAGAGGGCAATATAGCAGGTCCGAAAGTCTTAGAACATATGGTTGATACAGTAATTCAATTTGAAGGAGATAAGTATAAAACCTACAGAATCCTGCGTTCAATAAAAAACCGCTTTGGAAATACATCAGAAGTCGGAATTTTTGAAATGAGCGGAAATGGATTAAATGAAGTTATAAACCCCAGTGAGTTATTTTTAAAAGAATATAACCAAACTCAAACTCCGGGAAGCACAATTATTGTAACAAGCGAAGGAACCAGACCGTTACTTGTTGAAATCCAAGCTTTAGTAGGTACAACTCCTTATCCGGCACCAAGAAGAATTGCAAACGGAGTTGATACCGGAAGAGTTCTTCAAATACTTGCCGTTTTAGAAAAACGGATTGGGTTAAATCTTTCAAAACAAGATGTATATGTAAATGTAATCGGCGGAATTGATGTCAATGAACCGGCTGCAGACTTAGGAATTGCACTTGCTATTGTCACCTGTGTAAGAGATGTTGTTTTTGATTTACACACCGCAATCATAGGAGAAATTGGTTTATCCGGTGAAATACGAGCTGTAAATCATATAGAAAAACGAATTAACGAAGCACAAAAGCTTGGATTTAAGCGTATTATAATTCCGGAAGCGAATGATATAAAAGAAGAATACACAGGAATAGAGGTTGTTCGCGTTAAAAGAATATTGGAAGCCATAACAAGAGGTGTAAAACCAAGCGAAAGCGCTTAATTGTACAATTTACACTTAATCTCATTAAAAGTAAAAGCGATAATCACAATAGTGTTATCGCCGAAATTATGTGTGTGTATTATATTATAGAACTATATCCAGGCTAATGTATTATCTTTGGAAGTATTCTCAGCCTGCTCTGCATCATCATTGCGAATCAGACTAAACGTCCTGTATAATTTGTAACCTAAAGCCTTAAAAGGATTTGTGCTTACAGCATCGGCATTTTGAGCCAATTCACGATTTTGTTGAAATCTTACAGAAGCGTTTGGATCTCTAAGCATTAATATAGCATTGTTGCCTTCCGAGTCAGTTGGCACAGGAACTTGTTTAAAATTTATATAAGATATATTTTGAATTTTATTAACTAACATTTTGTTTGCCTCAATTAACTTTCTGTTATTAAGTGTTCGTTTAACACTTCATTTAACAATTTTATTATGCTACATAAGACAAAAAATGTCAAGTGTGTATTTTAAGTTTTGTTAATCGCTTCAAAAAACCGAAAAACAGGGGGTTTTGGATTAAGTGTAAAAAATACGCTTAAAAAATAGCCCGATTGGTTATTTTTCTTTTTTAGGTAAAATATTGGTATGAAAACTTATTTTTTATATTGCGCGCTTTTTCTGCTGGCACTAACCATGATATTGCCGTTTTTTGCAATGTTCCTCATATCGCTTGCCGGAAATGAAAACATATTTACCGATTATACTAATATTAATCTTTCTTTTTGCTCATATAAAAACGTATTTCAATCAATTCCGATTATAAAATATTTTTTAAACAGCTTTATTGTTGCAATTGTTACCACTCTCGGGCAAGTTTCAATTGCTTCGCTTGCAGGATACGGCTTTGCAAGAACATCTTTTAAAGGTAAAAATCTATTACTTTTTATTATTATTTTAACAATGATGGTTCCGTCTCAAGTTAATATTGTTCCTCTCTTTTACATTATGAGCAAACTGGGCTGGATAAACACATACCAAGCGTTAATTGTTCCCGGATTTTTTGGCGGTTTTGGCGTTTTTATGATGAAACAGTACTTTGACACTATGGAAAAAGATTTGGAAGACGCTTCTTATCTTGACGGCTGCAATTCTTTCGGAACATTTTTCAAAATTGCGCTGCCTTGTGCCATGCCCGCAATTGCTACACTTAGTATTTTTACATTTGTTTCTTCCTGGAACAGTTTTATGTGGCCTCTTATAGTTACAAACACCGAAAGCATGCGCACTCTTGCCGTAGGACTAACAGTTTTTAAAGGTTCATTCCGCGAAGTTACTATGTGGGGAGAGCTCATGGCTTGTTCTTGTATATGCTCTATTCCCATAATCTTAATATTTATACTCGGCAAAAAATATCTTATAAATAACCCGTTTGAAGGCTCTGTAAAAGGATAAAAAAACGCGATTGAAGCAGAAACTTCAATCGCGTTTTTATTTGCATTAATCAGCTTAAACACTTACTTTCATTGTATTTGAAATTATTTCATTAAAGCTTTCTGCTTTTAAACTTGCACCGCCAACTAAAGCTCCGTCAATATCGGATTGTGACATTTGTTCTTCTATAGTTGAAGGTTTAACAGAGCCGCCGTATAAAATTCTGATTGAGTCAGCTGCAGAAGAACCTGCAACTTCGCTAACAACACTTCTTATCATCTTAATTACTCTGTTTGCTTCAGAACTGTCGCAAGTTTTACCTGTTCCTATTGCCCAAATAGGTTCATATGCAATTACGGATTTGGATACATCTTCAGAAGACAAACCACTCAATGCTGCTCTTATTTGAGATGCAATATGTACATCTGTTGAACCGGCTTCTCTTTGTTCCAATGTTTCTCCGCAGCATATTATAGGTATTAAACCGCCTGCTAATATAGCTTTCGCTTTTTTATTAATCATCTCATCGGTTTCGGAAAAATATTGTCTTCTTTCTGAATGACCGATAATTACATACTCACATCCTGCATCTTTTAACATTTCTACAGAGATTTCTCCTGTATACGCACCTGAAGATTCCCAGTGGCAATTCTGACCGGCAACAGAAAGTTTATTTCCGCCGCAGCCGCAATTGCAAGCTATAGAATGAACTTGATTAAGCGATGTAAATACAGGTGCAATTATAACTGTAGGTAATTGAACAGCGGTATAATTTGATAAATATGAACTAATACCTTCATATAAAGACTTTGCTTCACTCTGAAGTAAATTCATTTTCCAGTTTCCTGCAATAATAGGTTTTCTTGACATAATTTTTCTCCCTTATTAATTAGTACACTTGCATTGTAGTACGAAATTACCACAAATGTAAAGTGGTATTGTCAACTAATAATAATTAAAAACAAATATAATCACATAATAATTTCATGCAATAAAATGATTGACTTAAGCTAAAATAATTGATACGATATTTTTTCTGATAGGAGAATTTATATGAAATATTCTGAAGACGGAACACAGTATCATATCGGCTTAAAACAGGGTGATATCGGAGAATATGTCATTCTTCCGGGCGACCCGAAAAGATGCGAAAAAATAGCATCTCATTTTGATAATCCAAAACTTGTTGCAGACAGAAGAGAATTTGTAACTTATACCGGATATTTAAACGGAGTTAAAGTAAGCGTTACATCTACAGGAATCGGCGGGCCGTCAGCCGCTATTGCTTTAGAAGAACTTGTTAAAGTCGGTGCAAAATATTTTAT
>CAJOPY010000140.1 GCA_905236505.1 Candidatus Gastranaerophilales bacterium | reverse complement strand
CATTCTTAGCCGCCTCAAGCTGGTAAATCTTGTTACGTGCCGCTTGAAGGTCATACTCAAGGTCTGTGATTTCATTTTTAGTTTTATCCAGTTCATTTACTGTATTTTTAATAATATTTTTAAAATCGTCAACTTCTTTTTCTAATTCACTGATTAGAAGTTCTTTGGCGGATTTTGTTTCGGAATAATTTGATTTAAATTCGTTTAATTCTCTTAATTTCAATTTTGCATTTTCAAGAAGTTTTTTATTTGAAGAAAGTTCAGCTTCCATTGGGGCTTGTTTTTGAATAAGTTTTGTTTCTTTATCTTGGATATCTTCAAGCTCTTTGCGAAGAGAATTTCTCTTTTCTATTTGTTTTTCAGCGGTTTCGTTTAAGCCGGACATGTCTTCAAGAATTTTCTTCAAAATTTCTTTTTGTTCCTGTATATTTTGTTCTATTCCGGATATAGAATCCTGTTTTAGCTTAATTTCCAATTCATATTCTTTTATCTTAGATTCTTGAACTTCTATTCCGTTTTTTGCATTTTCTATTGTTTTCAGATTATCTTGAATTTGCTTGTCAGCATAAGTAACAGATGCATTTTTTCTTGAAATAGAACCTTTAATTTCTTCCGCTTTTTGTTTTAGTTCAAGTTGGTGTCCTTCACCTTTTTCTTTTATTGTATGAGAAATTTTTTCATACTCTTCTTTTATAAGTTTAAGTTTTTCTTCATAATCTTTTGTTTTAAGCTCTTCATCCTTTTTCTTTTTTGTAAATTCCAAAATATTTTCATGAGCTTTTTCTAAATTTCGTTTTATATCAAAAAACTTAACTGTATTAATTTGACCTTCTAGTTCAGTTTTTTCGTGCTTAAGTTTTTGATATTTAAGTGCAACTTCTCTCTCTTCTTTTAATTGTTCAATCCGGAGATTAACTTCGTTTAAAATAAGAGAAGAATTTACAACACGTTTTTCTACTGTTTCAAGCTCTGCGGTTGCTTGTTCAATACGTCGGTCAAAATCAGCAACTCCTGCGATTTCGTCAATAATTTTTCTTCTTTCACCGGGCGTGCAATTTGTAATGCTCATTACATCGCCTTGCATCATAACATTATAACTTGTAGGAGTTATATTATATTTTTCCAGCCGTGCGTGAATATCTGATAGAGTAACAATTTTATCATCCATGTAATAAATGCTGTTAAAGCCCTGTGAAGATTTTCGTATCCTTCTTGCTACAGAAAAATCTCCTTCTTCTGTTTCTCCGAATGTAACTTTTACGAATGCTTCATTTCTTTTATTGTATGTTGATATAAGGTGAAACAGTTTTTCTGCACGAAGAGTTCTGCTGGTTGATAATCCTAATGCAAACAATATACTGTCTATTATAGTACTTTTGCCGGAGCCGTTCGGACCGGATATTGTTGTAAATCCTTTTAACATAGGAATCTCAACTTTGTTTGCAAAAGATTTAAAATTGTCAACTTCCAGTTGCTTTATGTACATCAATCACCTTTGAGCTATACTCAATCCTCTTCCCTAAATATACTCTCATTCTATTAAACCCTAAAACCACACAAGTGTCAATGTATTAAGGAGTATGAACTAAAAGCGCAGACAGCCTGAATGATTTTATGCGGCATTTACAATGTTTAACCTTTGACAGTCCCAAAATAAAAGGGTGCAAATGCACCCTGAAAATCCAACTATCACAAATCAATATATTAATAAAAAATCATACTTACAGCGGTTTGTTCCACAAAGATTCAGAAAATTTATTCTGAACAGAAGCATTTTCCACTGATAATGATACAGTGTTAGGAGTAAAAATAACAACCATATCACTTATTTTTTGAACGGAACCTTCAAGTGCGTGAGAAGCTCCGCAAACAAAATCAATTGTTCTTTGAGATTGTTCTTTATCTAACAAATCAAGGTGTAAAATAACGGTTTTCTTTTCAATAAGTTTTTTTACGATTTGAGCTGACTCAGAAAAAGAACGAGGCTCAATAACCGTTACCTCACCGGATTTGTATGAATTTGGATGAGAAACAACTTTTGATTCTCTGGCAAACATTCTGCTCGGTTTTGCGCTCACTGTTGTAGGATACATTGAATCTAAGTCGCTTTCCTGCGGTTTGTATGCCAAATTGTTATCTGTAATATATTCATCACCATATCCTAAGCCGTCAAAAACATCAGGATCATCTTGTTCCCCTGTAAAACTATTTTTGAAAAAATCAACAAAACTTTTTAAACCTTCTGATAGTGCCATTTCTCCTCCATATATTTTCTTATGTAAATAATTTTCGTCCTATTCTTATCATTGTTGCACCGTTTTTTACAGCAACTTCATAATCATCACTCATTCCCATAGAAAGCTCCGGTAATTTAACTTTGTATGACGATTCTAATTCATTTTTAAAGTCCTTAATATCACCAAATAATTTATTAAGTTCTTGTTCACTTGCGCCAAGAGGTGCCATATTCATAAGCCCTATTACTTCAATCCCGCTAAGTTCAATGATTGACTCAAAAACAGACTTGAGTTCATCTTTTGCAAAACCGGATTTTTGCTCTTCTCCCGCATTATTAATCTGTAATAAAATTCTCTCTTTCTTGTTTAAACGGCAGGCAGAATCGGATATTACTTTTGCAAGCTTAAAAGAATCCACAGAATGAATAATGTCAAAATTTTTAACAACCTTTTCCGCTTTATTTGTCTGTAAATGACCGATAAAATGAAAAATTGAGTTTTGTTTAATATCCTCAGGTAATGAATTTATTTTCTCAATAGACTCAATTGCTCTGGATTCCGCAAAATCTCTAAGCCCCGCTTCGTATCCGCTTATTATGGACTGACGCCCGTAATACTTGGTTACTGCAATTATTTTAACGTTACAATGTGCAATATTTTGTTTTATAAGGTCAAGATTTTTTTTAACCAATGAGCTATTGATTGCTATATCTTCGCCCCAGTTTTGTGATGGTATAAACATTTCCCCTCAACCTCAAGTCTATTATATACTACATATCATGACGTGTACAAGTCTTGTTTTGTAACAACTTTTAAGAAAAATGCCATCATGCCCAAATGCATGCATGGCATGGATTTCAGCATGATTTAAAATGTTAAGATTTGTTAAGAAGTCCGTTTTTTGTTAAGAACTTGACATGTTTTTTTATAAAATGAGCATGCCAAAAGCATGCTTTTTTATATATTAAAATGATAAGACGGCGGATATTTTGTTGATACATGTATTAATATTGTGTGATATAATATTTTAGGAGAAGCTTTTGAGGAGTTTTTATGAAAGTAGCAATTTTAGCTGGAGGTATGGGAACAAGGTTATCTGAAGAAACCGGTCTAAGGCCGAAACCGTTAGTAGAAATAGGCGGGCGTCCGATTTTGTGGCATATTATGAAACTTTATTCTTATTGGGGATTTAATGATTTTGTTGTATTAACAGGATATATGTCACATCTTATAAAAGATTATTTTCTTAATTATTATACTCGTTATTCGGATATAACAATTGATATGTCTACAAATTCCGTTGAAATTTTAAATCATAGAAATGAACCATGGAAGGTTACGATGTTATACACAGGTCCGGATACTATGACAGGCGGGCGTATATATAAAGCAAAAGACGTTCTTAAGGATGATACATTTATGTTAACCTATGGTGACGGAATTGCTGATATAAATATAAAAGAGCTTTATGAGTGTCATAAAAAGTCCGGAAAAATAGCTACAGTAACAGCAATACAGCCTGCAGGCAGATTTGGTGCAATAGAAGTTAATAAAGAAGGCAGAGTGTGTTCGTTCAGAGAAAAGCATCAGGGAGATGAAGCTTGGATTAACGGCGGTTTCTTTGTATGCGAGCCGGAAATATTTAATTATATAAATCCTTCGGAAAATACAATTTTTGAAAAAGAGCCGCTTGAAGAATTAACACGCATAGGAGAGTTGAACGCATATAAGCACAGGGGTTTTTGGAGGGCTATGGATACTTTGCGTGATAAAAACGAACTAACTGATATGTGGAACAATAATAAAGCAGCTTGGGCTTTATGGAAGGAAAATAATTAATGTTATTAAGAGCAAAAACAACCGGCTTGTTGCAAACACGCCCGTTAACAGAACGTCAGGAAAATAATACAAAGTTAAACCAGCAAGAGATGAGAGAAGGTAAAACTGTACTTAAATCAAAGCCTCAAAGACTTGTGTTGGAGCTTACGAATGCGTGTAATTTGCGCTGTATTATGTGCGGAAGAGATGAAGCAAACTTTTCGTTAACAACATTTGATATCGGTATACTAAAAAATCTTGCACCTATATTGGAAGATGTTGAAGAAGTTACTCTGTTTGGTTGGGGAGAACCTACTTTGCACCCTCAATTTGAGGAAATATTGGCTTTTTTGGATAATTATCCGGTAAAAAAATACTTTGTAACGAA
Source organism: Candidatus Gastranaerophilales bacterium (assembly GCA_905236505.1). Classification (GTDB taxonomy): domain Bacteria; phylum Cyanobacteriota; class Vampirovibrionia; order Gastranaerophilales; family Gastranaerophilaceae; genus CAG-196. The sequence goes on along the minus strand of CAJOPY010000140.1, from coordinate 14,373 downwards.
CGGAATGAGGTTGGATAGGATTAAGGAGTGGCTTTTTAAGTATCATGTAGATATTATGGCAATAAGTCTTGACGGAGCGAAGGCTGAAACAAATAATTCTATTCGTGTGAATTCAGATTTGGAGTTTATTGTTCGTGAACTTAAGGATATTGTAAAAACAAAAAAAGAAAGAGGGCTCAATTATCCTTATATGAACTTTGTAATGACGATGTTTGACAGAAATATTGCAGAACTTCCCGATTTAATAAGGCTTGCTGCAGACATTAGATTAGATGAGGTAAAAGGTGTTTATTTAACTGTATTTTCGGAAAATCTTTTAGGCGAAACTTTGTATAACAAAAAGGAAAAAGTAAAAGAGATTTTTGAAAAAGCGGAATTACTTGGAGAAGAATTGGGTATAAAAATCAAGCTTCCTTATTTACAAGGAGAAGACATAGCCGGAGAAAAATATCACAAAGATTGCTTTACGGCTTGGAGAGATTTTTTTGTGGGATCTGACGGGTATATTCGTCCGTGCCAATCTTCTGCGGAAAAATTCTTTAAGTATGATAAAAATATTTCGTTTATGGATATGTGGAACCGTAAAGAGTATCAAGAATTTAGAAACAGAGTAAATAATAACGATATGAGAGAAGAATGTAAAAGATGTTATCAGTCTTCTCATGCAAATTGGAACAATAAAATAGCGTTTATACAGACAGGCGAAGAATTCGCACCGAGTTGGGAAAAGTAAATATGGAAAAAATATTAAGAGCTGTTTTTAGATTACTTGCTGATGTTTATTTTAAAACAGTAAGCCGGAATAAAAAGAAAAGGAATTATTTTCCGGCAACCGGAAAAGTTTTAGATGAAAAAGATTTGCAAAATTTAATAGATGCTTCTCTTGATATGTGGTTGACGTCAGGCAGATTTAATAACGAGTTTGAAAAAGATTTTTGCAAATTTTTAAATGTAAAACATTCTCTTACGACCACAAGCGGCTCATCCGCAAATTTGCTTGCTATAAGTGCACTTTCTTCACCTCTTTTAAAAGACAGAGCATTAAAAAAAGGTGATGAAATAATAACCGCTGCAGCGGGATTTCCGACGACAATTAATGCTATTGTCCAAAACGGTTATATTCCTGTGTTTTTAGATAGCGAACTTGTTACATATAACGTAAAAGCGGAAGATATAGAAAAAGCAGTTACTCCAAAAACACGCGCTATAATACTTGCGCATACATTAGGAAACATGTTTGAAATATCAAAAATAAAATCAATATGCGAAAAGTATAATTTGTGGCTGATTGAAGACAGTTGTGACGCACTCGGTGCTGAAAGCAACGGAAAAAAGGCAGGAACAATAGGAGATATCGGGACATTTAGTTTTTATCCGGCTCATCACATAACTATGGGAGAAGGCGGATGTGTAGTTACAGATAATCCTGTTTTGTATAAAATAATGAAATCTCTTCGTGATTGGGGAAGAGATTGCGTTTGCCCGACAGGACACGATAATGTGTGCGGAAAAAGGTTTTCTCAACAACACGGAAATATGCCGTACGGATACGATCATAAGTATATATACTCTCATTTGGGATATAATTTAAAAATTACTGATTGGCAAGCGGCAATAGGAGTTTCTCAACTTAAGAAACTGCCTGAATTTCTTGAAAAACGAAGAAAAAATGCCGAATTTTTATTAAACAAATTATCCGATTTGCAAGAGTATTTAATACTTCCAAAAGAAAGCGAAGGAACAAAATCCGCTTGGTTTGGTTTTTTAATAACAGTAAAAGAAGGGCAAAAATTTACAAAACAGCAGCTTGTTGAATATTTGGAAAATAACGGAATCGGAACAAGACAATTATTTGCGGGGAATATTTTGCGCCAGCCATTGTATGTGAATAATGATATACATATAAAAATTGTTAATTCCGAAATTCTTCATTCTTGTGATTTGAGTGATGATGATTATAAAAAACTGCCAAACACAGAAACAATAATGAATAATACGTTTTGGGTCGGTGTTTATCCTGCACTCGGGGAAGAGGAACTTATAAAAACATCGGATTTGATACACAAATTTATCGGAGAAAATAACAGGTGAAATTTGAAGAACTGCAAATAAAAGGTGCGTATTTAATTACGCTTGAACCTTATGAAGATGAGAGGGGAACATTTGAAAGGCAATATTGTAAGAAAGAATTTTTAAACGCGGGAATAGATTTTAATATCTGCCAATGTAATATATCAACAAATAGGAAAATCGGTACAATAAGAGGAATGCATTACCAAAAAGAACCTTATCCTGAAAAAAAATTAGTTTCTTGTATAAAAGGTGCTGTATATGATGTAATTGTAGATTTAAGAAAAAATTCACCAACATATCTAAAGTGGACAGGAATAGAACTAACGGAAGAAAACAATCAGCAACTTTATATTCCGCCGCTAGTTGCACACGGATTTCAAACGTTAAAAGATGATACAACCGTGTTTTATCAGTTAGGAGAATTTTTTTATCCGGAATACTATGACGGAATACGATATAATGACCCAACAGTAGGAATTTTATGGAAAGATATTAGCCCCGTAATTATAAATGAAAGAGATAAGAGCTATAAACTTTTATAATTCGGTAAAAAATTTATTTGAAACAATATTATCTCTCATTGAAAGCAAACTTTTTGCGCAGATATTTACAGCATAATTCAGAGCCAAAAGTTCGTATGCACTTTCTTTTGTAACATTATTTGAAAATATATTCCAATTATCATTGCATTTTTGATAAATTATGTCGCTTAAAATCTCAATTGCTATGAGCGGTGTGTATATTTCCGATAAAAAACTTTCGTAATCCATAAAAGCCTCCTTGTATACTTAAAAATATTAGTACATAATAAGTATTTTGTCAAGAGATTTAATGTTATTATATTTTTAAGTACTTTTTGTTAATAGGGTGGTAGCATGATAGAAAAAAAGCTTGTTCAAATAGGTGGAAGTTGGGGTGTTGTTATTCCAAAAATTATATTAGATGGTCTTGATATTAATCCCACTTTAGATAAAGTAGAATTATTAATTAAAGACAACGAAGTTCGTATACGTAAATCTGCGAAAACAAATTCCTAATATATATTGCAGGCTGCAAGGAGAGTTATGAAAAATTTAAAATACGGACTTTTTTCAATATTAGTCTTATTTGTTTTAACTTTTATTTATTTGGTTGCTTATAATTTATATGAGCCAAAAGCTTATGATTTTATGATAGCAAACGTAAATACTCAAAAACTCAGTTTTGATAAGAAAAAAAATGTAGACGGCCATGATGATATCGTTCTTGTAGTAATAGATAATAAAGCTGTTCAAAATTACAGATGGCCTTGGAAAAGAGAACTTCATTCAAAAGTATACGGATATTTTCAAGAGTATGCAAAGCCGAAAGTTATTGTGCAGGATTTGCTTATAGCGGCGCTTGATCCTGATAATCCGCAATCAGACAGAAAATTTTTTAATTCGGTAAGCAAATTTAATAATTTAATAGGTGGTTTTTTAGCATACGAAGCATTTTATGATGAACCGCAAAAAGGTGAAAATTACGAAGAAAAATTTATTAAAAAATATGAATATAAGAATATTACGGAAAAAACTCTGCCAAGTTCTTTTTTATACAGCCTAATGTTATTTCCGGACCCTTATTTTGATATTTTAAAATATACAGGATTTGTAAATCTTTATCCGGGATTTTTGGATAAAAGCTTTAAAGGGGATTTGCAAAGAACTCAAGAATATTTTATGAACTATAAAGGACACGTATTCCCGTCTTTATCAATGGCTGCTTTTTTGTATATTAACAATAATCCGAAAGTTGAAATAACAAAAAATTATATAAAATTTCCGGAATTAAACTATAAAATCAGACACAAAATGACAAAATATCAGATGATTATTCCGAGAAAATTTTATAAGGCATATAATTATGATTCAACATTTTATTCTCACAAAAAATATTCCGCAGTGGATATAATTACATCATATGAAAATTTAAAACAAGGAAAAGCTCCTATATATGATCCGGAAATTTTTAAAGATAAAATAATTGTGTACGGTGCTTGTGCAACAGCAGATGAGGGGCTAAACGATATAAAGGAAACCCCTGTTTTAAAAAGGCATCCCGGTGTAGATGTTCAGGCATCCGGCATTGATAACCTTGTTCATAACGATTATTTAATCGTTCTTCCCAAGTGGTTAAATATATTGCTGACAATTTTGTGTATGTTCTTTGTGTGCATAATTATAAACCGATATGAATTTATGAAAGCAATTGTTTATACAATATTGCTAATTTTCGGGTATTTATTTCTTTGCGCAATATGTTATTATTACGATATTGTAATAAACGTACTAACTCCTGTTGTAATGTTTATTACAGCTACGATATTTGCTTACATAAACAGATATTTAACAGAAAGCCGAAATAAAGAAAAAGTAAAAAATGCATTAAGTAAATACATGTCGGAAGATGTTATGAAAAATGTATTAAAAAATATTGACAATCTTGGACTTGGCGGGAAAAAATCAGTTGTAACAGTTTTGTTTTCAGATATTCGCGGGTTTACATCTTTGTCGGAAAATATGACAGCTCAGCAAGTTTCGGAACTTTTAAACGAGTATTTTTCCGAAATGGAGCCAATTGTGACAAAATATAACGGCATAATCAATAAATTCATAGGAGATGCTGTAATGGCAGTATTTGGCGAGCCTATACAAGATGGAAACCATCCTTTAAATGCGGTAAAAAGCGGTTGGGAGATGCTAAAGAAAGTTGAAGAATTAAATGAAAAATGGCAAACAGAAGGAAGGAATCAAATTCATATAGGTATCGGGATAAACACCGGTGACGTATTTATAGGTAATATAGGCTCTGAAAACAGAATGGAATATACAGTAATCGGTGATACAGTAAATTTAGCGAGTCGTTTGGAAAGCTATAACAAAGTGTACAATACAAAAATGCTTATAAGTGTTTCAACTTATGAGTTTTCAAAAAATGCAATTTTCGTAAATGAGATTGAAAATGTAGAGATAAGAGGTAAGTCTGAAAAGATGAACATTTACGAAGTGACAAGTGTTGAAAAAGCGCAATAGTGTACTAATTAGCGAAACTTCAACAGATTGCTCCTGCGATTGCTTCTTGAATGTGGGTTGCTTCTGGAACACCCCCCTGATATAAATGTAAACTTTTGTAAACTTTTCCTTCTGAATTGAAATTGCCTGCCTCCGATATACTTAATATATATAAGGTGTATCATGGCAACAATAATTAACGCAGATGTAAGAACAGATGAATATAACAGAACTGGGGTAAGCGACCCTACCGTTTCTGCTGCTGCTCCTGCTCCTAATGCGGGTACAACTTCTATTTTCAATGAAGAAAATAAAGGTGATAATGCAGAAAAAATAAAGCAATTAAAAAATGAAAGTATACAAAAGCTTGTAAAAGATCTAAAGGGTATTTCTGAACAACAAGTTTATGATTATTTTAATAAAGCATTTGGTGACAGTAAAGATGTTGTCACAAATGAAATGGGAATGGAAGAATTTAATGAAAAATTAAATTTAATTAAAACAGCTTTAGAAAGTTTAATAAATCGAAATAAAAAATGCGGAAAAGCTGTAAGTGACGAACAAATTTCAAAATGCGCTAATATGGTAAATAAAGCCATTAAAGAAAATGGGCATTCAATTACCGAAACTCAAAAGTTAATTGCAAGATTTGAAACGATGACTTTGCTTGATTATTTAAAAGAAAAATCTCAAAATAAAGACTCCATAAAAAATTATAATTCAATAGCTGAAATACCTGATGAAGAGCTGAAAACGGAATTAAAAACTCTTATAACAGAACTTCTAAACAAAGAGGATATAACAGACCCTAAAAAAGCAGAAAAAAGAATACAATTCTTTAGAGATTTGCTTGACAGGTGCAGCGACGAAGATAAAATTAAATTATTCAATGTGTTTGTTGAAGAAATTGCTCATGATAATGATATAAAAGCTTTGTTTAAATCTTTAGTTAACAAGGTGGAAGATAAAAGTAAGCTTCAAGAAGTTATACAAAAATTAAACTTTCCTTTAATATTAGAAAAAATACAATTTAATCCTGATGCTACAGAAACAATATTACTTGAAGCTATAAATGCAATGGGTGTAAAGTCTGAACCGGAGCAAATAAAATCACAAATTGGTTGGGTGATTGATCTACTTCAAAATACAGCCAAAAGAAGAAATGAAATTTTATCCAAACCGGAAGAGCAAAGAACAGAAGAACAAAAAGAATATTTAAAAAATATTGATGCCTGCCTTGCTTCAATAGGTGCAGCAGGCATGGCAGGAATGACCGCAAAAGGCTATAGCAAAACTGATATTGCACCTTTAATTGATACATCAAAAGAGTTAAATGTATATGAAAATACTATGTATGCATATTCTAAAATTGCAGAAAAACACGGTGATTTGCTTAACATTTCACAAGATGAATTGAATAAAGCAATGGAAGAGTATACTAGCGGAGAATATACAAACATATTAAAAGAATATAAAGCACCACAAGAAATTCAAGATTCATCATCTTCTTCTTGCGGAATCGGTTTTGGACAAAAAGTAGGGTTAGAGTCTGTTGCTTTAATTAACGGAAAAGTAAATGAGCTTTATAATACAATAAAAGCAACCAGTACAGAAAAAGACGATAATAAGATAGAAATCGTAAAGGAAAATTCTCCGGTAACTAATACAATGTCTGTCGGTTTCAAAACTTACACTAATTTATCAGGTTTTTCCGCAAATGATTTGCACGAAGGAATAAAAACAGGACACATCAAGCTTGAAGATGCTTTTAAAGAATATAAACACTTAAATCAATCAGGAAAAGATTATGTTGATAAAGCGTTGGAAATAATGCTTCCTGCATATCAAAACAGAATGCTGGATAAAGTTCCGAATTCAGTTGCAATAATAATGATAAAACGCACAAAAATTGATCCTTCAAAATTAAATATTGCGCTTGATTATGCAAACCAAAAAGAATTGGAAAGAATGCAGAAAGAAAAAGCAAATGCAAATTAGTATTTAAAATATTTATCAAAATCAACATCTTCAAAATTACATAAAAGATGGAATATTTCATCATCGTCATCTAATCGTTGAAAATTGTATTCGTCAAAAAGCCAATACTTAGGATTAATTCCTTTCACTCGGACAATTTCTTTGTCTTTTAATATTTGAAGTTTCTTTTTTACAATATCAATAGGAAGTTCTACAAGTTTTGCAAGCTCAACCGCAGTAATGCCGGCTTCATTACTGTATTTTTCAGGGGTAAGAAACATTAGTTCCAATCCTACCATTTTCAAATCTATATCTTCTGATATATCGTTAGTCATACACTTATTATAACTCTTTATTTATTTTTATGGAAGGTTAGGTTATTTTATAATAAAATATTTATATGAATATAAATAAATATAACGCACGAAATGCTATTATATGGCTATGTTTGGGACATTTTGTATGTGATATATATACAGGATTTCTGAATCCTATTATGCCGTTCATCGCATCAAGATTGGGGTTTTCAATGGCAATAGCAGCTGTGCTTATCAGCATAACCCATATTTGCTCATCTATGTTGCAACCGGTATTTGGTTTTTTTGCAGATAATATTTTAAAAAGATTTTTTGTTTTTTGGGGGCTGATATTGGTGTCACTTTTTATTCCGTTGGCCCCGAATGCTCCGAATGTATGTATTTTACTAATATTTATGATATTGGGAAGTCTTGGCGGTGCATTTTTTCATCCTCAAGCTATGGGATTTGCAAATTATTTTTCAAAAGATACTAATAGAGCTTCCAATATGGGTACATTTATCAGTTTGGGGTCTGTTGGTTTTGCATTTGGTCCGCTTATAGCAGCGCTTATTACGCAAGTTTTAGGGCTGAAAATGATTTCTTGGACATCTCTTATGGGTTTAACTATTGCAGGTTTTATGTTTGCTTTTCTTCCAAAGTTATCAAATACAGAGAAAAAACCTGAGCATAAAGAATTTTTTAAATCATTCAGAGAGATATTACTAAACAAAAAAATGGATTTTTTAATGCTCATTGCTATGATGAAATCATTAATAACAAACAGCTGTAGTATTTTACTTCCGTTTTTGTGGAAAGATATGGGATATTCACCTTTTTACATAGGATTTGGTATATTTTTATTTGTTTTTGCAGGAGGAATAGGATCTTTTGTCAGTCCAAAAGCAGAAAAAATATTCGGTTCATTTCCGGTTATATATTTTTCAATGTGTGCAACATTCCCAATGATGATAGCGTTTGCTTTGACTTATAAATTTCACCCGCTGATTTCACTTGTAATATTCTCTGTTATTGGTTTTACAACAATGCTTGCTCAACCTGTTACTCTAATTATGGCTCAAAAGTTGCTTCCGGAATATAAAAGCATAGTAGCGGGATTTATAAACGGTTTTTGTTGGGGAGTTATAGCGCTTTGCATGTCATTTATAGGAATAACAGGAGAAAAATTCGGAATAATTAATGTTTTAGTTATTTTGAGCATAATTCCTGTAATATCATCTGTATTTATTCATAAAAAATATCAAATTTAATCATTATTTTAGAGCTCTCTTCTTCCTTCAATAGCTCTTGCAAGTGTAACTTCATCTGCATATTCCAAATCCGCTCCGACAGGAAGTCCGAAAGCAATTCTTGATATTTTTATTCCGAACGGTTTTATAAGTTTTGTCAAATAAAGGCTTGTTGCTTCACCTTCTACAGAAGGCGAAAGTGCTAAAATAACTTCTTGAACTGTGTCATCAGTAAGTCTTGTTAAAAGTTCTTTTATACGAATGTCTTCTGCTCCGATTCCGTCAATAGGGGAAATTAATCCTTGTAAAACGTGATACAAACCTTTGTATTCATTCGTTTTTTCTATTGCAATTAAATCTTTAGTTTCTGATACAACACAAATTACGGAACGATTTCTTGAATGTGAAGAACAAATTTCACAAGGACTTTGTGTTGATATGTTATAGCATATCTCGCAAGTTTTTGAACTTTTTTTTGCTTCTATAATAGAGTTTGCAAATTTTTCCACCTCGCTTATCGGCATTTTTAATACTTGAAATGCCATTCTTTGAGCGGACTTTGGGCCAACAGACGGAAATTTTTGAAATTGTTCTATAAGTGAAGCTATTGACTTTGGATAAATCATTGTTCTTATTGCCTTAGTACCGTTTTTTAAAATAAGCCCGGAATAGAAATTCCGCCGGTAACTGATTTCATTTTCTCTTCCATTACTGATTGTGCTTTTGAAGATGTTTGATTAATAGCAGCTGTAATCAAATCTTCAAGCATTTCAAGCGAGTCTTGTGAAACAGAAGAAGGATTTTCAGGATTAATAGCTTCTGCAGACAATTTTATTGATTTAAACAAACCTTTACCATCGCAAACAACTTTTACTGAACCATTTCCTGCTTCACCTGAAATTTCCATTTTATTAAGTTCGTCTTGAGTTTCTTTAAGTCTTTTTTGAATGTTTTGTGCTTGTTTCATCATATTCATCATATTCATCATAATTATATTCCTCCTTAAAACTAACACTCTCTTTTTTTAAGAGGGTTCCGATGTAATCTTGCTTATAATAAGTCTTCAATTTTTGACATTAAGTCGTCGTCTATATCAAAGTTAGCGTATACATTTTGTACGTCATCGTGTTCTTCAAGCTTTCCTAAGAGCCTCATTATGTTTATTGCGGTTTTTTCATCAGTAACTTCTATTGTGTTTTGAGGAATTCTGGTAAATTCAGCAGTTACTGATTTAAACCCTTCTTTTTCCAGTCCTTCCGCAATCGGTTGAAGGTTAGGAACGGAAGTGTATACTTTATATTCATCATCTTCTTCTGTGATATCATCTGCATCAAGATTAATAGCGGCTTCAAAAAGAGCATCAAAGTCAGCAGAATCTTTGTCAAAAGTAATGCATCCCTTTTTATCAAACATCCAGCCGACACAACCTGTTTCGCCCAAGTTTCCGTTAAATTTTGTAAAATAGCTTCTGATATCACCGGCGGTTCTGTTTTTGTTATCTGTCATGGCTTCTATTACGACAGCAACGCCTCCGGCTGCATATCCTTCATAAGTCATTTCATCGTAATTTTCATTATTTCCGGCTCCGGAACCTTTCTCTATTGCTCTTTTTATATTATCGTTTGGAAGTCCTGCCGCTTTTGCTTTTTCTATAGCCGTTCTTAATCTGAAATTACCTGCAGGGTCCGGTCCGCCGAGTTTTGCGGCAACTATTAGTTCACGCGAATATTTTTGAAATTCGGCAGCCCTTAGTGAATCTGTTTTTGCTTTTTTGTGTTTAATTGTTGACCATTTTGAGTGTCCGCTCATAAATCCCCCTTTAAAAAGTTTGGCTTTTAAATTTTAGCTAAAATATACATAAAAGGCAAGTTTTTCATCATTATAAATAAAATATTGATTAATAAACAGAAAGCGCAACTGAATCAGGATGGTCTAAAACAGAATGGATATAGTTATAATATTCGTTTTTATTGCCGTATTTTTCTATTTGTTTAAGAAGGTTTTCTTTTGTAATAAAACCTTGATAAAAAGCAATTTCTTCCAAACAAGAGATTTTAACGCCTTTATTATATTCCATTGCTTGTACAAATTGGCTTGCCTGAAGCATAGAATCGTGAGTTCCTGTATCAAGCCATGCAAAACCTCTTCCTAATATTTCTACATTTAGCAAGTTTTTTTGCAGATAGATTTTGTTTAAATCTGTAATCTCCAGTTCGCCTCTTGCGGATGGCTTTAGTTGTTTTGCGTATTCACAAACGTTTTTATCGTAAAAATATAATCCTGTAACGGCATAATTAGATTTTGGATTTTTGGGTTTTTCTTCAAGAGAAATTGCTTTGTTTTGTGAATCAAATTCAACAACTCCAAATCGTTCAGGATCTTTTACCGAATAACCGAAAACGGTTGCACCTGTATTTTTATTTAAAGCATTTTTCATTATTGTAGAAAAACCTTGCCCGTGAAAAATGTTATCACCTAATATAAGGGCTATTTCTTCATTTTTTATATAATCTTCGGCGATAAGGAATGCATCGGCAATACCGCGTTGAACGTATTGAATTTTATATGATAAATTAAGCCCGAATTGTTCTCCGTTTCCGAGTAATTTTTTGAAATTTTCAAAGTCTTGCTCGTTTGTTATTATAAGAATATCTTTTATTCCGGCAAGCATAAGAGTGGAAAGCGGATAATATATCATAGGTTTATCATAAATCGGAAGTAATATTTTTGATATTGGCTGCGATGCCGGATAGAGTCTTGTTCCTGCTCCGGCTGCAAGTACTATTCCTTTCATAAAAACTCCTTTTAATTATTTTTTTGTAAATTCCTTTAAGGCTCTTGTCATACATACTTCATTCATATAGCATGCAGGAGATACTTGTGCTGCATTTTGTTGCTCTGAATTGTATAATATTATGTAAGGAACGTATCTTCCTTTAAACTTTCTCATTAATTTGTATCCGTCAATATTGTATGTATTTACTTTTACAAAAGAAAAATCTTTATTTTCTTTTGCGAGTTTATTGTATACAGGTTGAAATTTTTGACAATAGCCGCAGTCAGGAGAATATAAATACAAAAATACAAATTTGTTTGATTTTACTGCGTTTTCAAACTCTCCTGCAAAAACCTGTCCCATAAAACATAATATTATAAATGTTAATAATTTTTTAATCATGACTAAATAATACCATCACTAATATGCGTTTTCAATACATATAAAATTTTTACCGAAATTACCGTTGACTTTTTTTTAAGCATCATTAAATATCATATATGACTAATATGATGAAAGATTATTATAAAATTTTAGAAATATCCGAATACAGCGATTTTAGTGAAATAAAAACCGCATATCGTAAACTTGCCAGAAAATGGCATCCTGATATTGCCGGAAATACTTCTGATGTAATAAAGAGATTTAAAGATATTAATGAAGCTTACAGCTTACTTTCAAATCCTGTAAAAAAAGCTGATTATGATAAAGCACTGAAATTTTATAACTATTCTTCAACAAATACTGCTTCAAAAACGCAATATAATACAAAAAACAGTACAAATCCCAATAATGCAAAAAGTTATTCTGAAAAAAAAGAAGAAAAGAAAGAAAAAAGTTCGTTTTCTTTTTCTTGGGAAGATTTTATGAAGAGAAGTTTTAGCGAAACTCAATCAAAAAAAACAAATGGTGCACACCCTCCAAAAAGGGGACAAGATATAAATACCGAAATAGAAATTACTATAACGGAAGCTATTGAAGGTACTGTTAAAGTTATAAACATGCTTCAGACTCAAGTTTGTCAAAAGTGCGGAGGCAGAAAATTCATAAACGGAAGTATTTGTCCTAACTGCAGCGGAAGCGGAAGTAAATCAACATATAGAAAATTTAATGTCAAAATTCCGGCAGGGATAAAAGACGGCTCAAAAATACGTCTTGCAGGGGAAGGTGAAAGGGGCATTTTTGGCGGAGCAAACGGTGATATGTATTTAATTGTACATATAAAATCACCGCTTGATTATACAATACAGGGAAATAATGTATATAAAACATTATATATAACTCCCTATGAAGCGGTTCTTGGAGCAAATGTACCGGTAAAAACTTTAACCGAAAATGTTACCGTAAAAATTTCTCCGAATACTCAAAGCGGTCAAAAAATAAAATTAAACGGCTGCGGAGTACAAAACGGTAATGAAAAAGGGGACATGATACTTACCGTAAATATCCAAATTCCAAAAACTTTATCAGAGGAAGAAGTTGAACTGTATAAAAAACTTCAAAAACTTTCATCAGCAATAAGATAATTTTTATGATAAATTGAAAATATGGTAAGAGTGAAAGAAATATTTACTTCTATTCAAGGAGAAGGTCCGTATGTCGGTTATAAACAGCTTTTTATCCGATTTTGCGGATGTAATTTGAATTGCTCATATTGTGATACAGAATATGATTTAGAGAATGCAAAAGAATATACATTAAAAGAGCTTGTTGATATATGTAACAGTAATAAAGACTGTCATTCACTGTCGTTAACAGGCGGAGAACCATTATTGCATGCCGATTTTATAAAAGAACTTGCTCCAAAAGCAGGTTTACCTGTATATTTGGAAACTAACGGAACTTTGTATGAAGAATTGGAAAATGTTATAGATTTGGTTCGTTATATATCAGCAGATATAAAACTTCCGTCAACAACAGGCTTAGGGCCTTTGTGGGATTTTCATGATAAATTTTTCAGCATAGCTTTACAAAAAGAACTTTTTGCAAAAGTTGTTTTTGATAACAATATAACTGAAGAAGAGATTGAAAAAACAGTAAATTTGTGTAAGAAATATGATACGGATATAATTCTTCAGCCGGTTATGGATAATGATAAACCGAAAGTGAGTTCGGAATGTATGAGTGATATTTTGAATAAATTTCTTTTAAAATATCCAAAAACAAGATTAATTCCGCAGGTTCACAAATTTTTGAGAATGTTGTAAATATTAGTCATCGTAATAATTGCTTCTGTGAACGCTTCCGTTTCTTAAATCTCCGCCTCCGTAATACATTCTTGAACCGTCCGGTACAAAAAAACTGCTCATATCTGTTCCGATTGGGGCATTATAAGTTCCGTCAAAATTTTTAGAACCCACTATTCTTCCCGAAGAAGAAGAAATGTACGGTTCCATTATTGCTTTATAAAGTAATTTTGGGTGGCTATATTCTGCCATAGAAGCTTTTTTATTATATTCTTTTGTACCGTATAACTCATCAGGAGCGTATTTTTTTAAGTAAGCTCTGCCTTCTTCGCTTCTGTTTAATTTGTCAGGGGATACTATTTCTATATATTTTTTAGGGTTTTCGTTTTTTAATTCTTTAAGGCGTTCCTGACCTTTGGGAGTATCCGTCAAAAATGTTCTGTATGGAAAGAATATTTCATCAAATTCTTCCGGTTTCATATTATTTATCATTTTATTAATAAGTTTGTTTAAATACGGATTTTTTCTTTCGCTCGGATTCATAGTTAAAAATTTAAGCAAATTATCAGGAGTTTTATGTTGAGTGCTGAATAACCAATCACAATCTTGTCTGCTTGCATATTCTCCTATAACTTTTAAACTGACTTCTTTTGGTAAAGATTCATATTGTATACCTTTTAATAAAGCTTTATACAAATTGTGGTTACTGTTTTCTTTATTTCTAATTTGGTAAATAGTTCCTTCATATTCAAATTGAAGAATACCGTTATTAAGCTCGGTTAT
>CAJOPY010000139.1 GCA_905236505.1 Candidatus Gastranaerophilales bacterium | reverse complement strand
TCAAAAGCCTTGTCGCATACTTGTTTATAACCTTCATAGACATTGAACTTTTGATGAAAATTTGAGCAAGTGGATTGGCTAAAACCCTGTAATATATGAAACCCTATTTTTTCATCCAACCCAGCGAGCGAATCGCCAAGATATAATCAAGCATAATAAAATACAGGAATAGCAATGCATTCCTGTATTTTATGGTGGAGGTTAACATACAACATAACACAGCAAATTCTCCAAAGTACCTAGCTGTCTGGCATTGAGGCAGTCCAAAATGTTGCAATTTTTTCTAGACGAAAAATTGAAATCTTTTGTCGAAAAATTTGCAGACAACTCCAATGATAAAAATTGTCAAGCACGGTATTTTCTATTTTTGTTGATAAAACGCTTCTGCTGATATTTCTTTTAAGTTTTTTGGATATGTAAAAATATCATTTTTTATATTGCTATTATTTATATTTGTAACGTTTATACTTAAAGAACGTGTTCCATTTGAAGTTATTTGCTTTATATCGGTTGAAATAGCTATCCCTGATTTATCATTTACACAAACTTTATATTCTGTTTGTGCTTCTTTTCTAACTAATAATCTACAATCATATTTCCCGAACTTCTTATTTCCTGCAAAAGCCATGTTTATTGGATTAGGCGCAATATCAGAATACTCATCCATGTACCAATCATATACTAAATTTGTCGGATTTTGCCCATTAATTGTTTTTATATCATGTTTTTTTGCATAGTCATTTATAGGATTTTTAACTATATATTTGTCATCAAATAAATACACATCACTACCATCGTATAAATAAACAAACTGAGCATTATTATTTATAATTTCAGTTTTCCACTTATTTTCTTTCTTATATGTCGTGAAGTTAAATATATTATTCAATGTTTCATAAGTGCCCTTTATTGTATAACTACTATTTTTATGTTTAACTTCTTTCATTGAATTTGCGTATTCTTCCACACTATCATATCTCTTTGTACAACCGGATGCTAAACACACTATAGCAATAGCAAACACTAAAAACTTCTTCACAAGACTCTCCTTTTTGTATTTATTATAATAAAAGCAGTCTATTTTTAATAGACTGCTTTTTGTTCAAAATGGAGGTTAGGAGATTCGAACTCCTGACCCTCTGCGTGCAAAGCAGATGCTCTACCAGCTGAGCTAAACCCCCATTGGTTATAGCTTTATATCTCAGCTACATTTATAATTCTACATGATAATTTTTTTTTGTAAAGAGGGTTTTTTATTTCAAATAAATAATACTACATGTTTATTGTATTTTCGGCTCTTACTACAAAAATTGCGGTAATAATAAATTGTTTTCTTTTAAATATTCATACAAATTTTGTCTTTCAGGTAAAATATCCTCTTTTGTTTTTCCGTCTAATATTGTTTCATCTCCCCAAGTTCCGTTAACTCGTTGTGCTATTTCATTAAACTGTGCCGAATTTATTGACCAATTATCACTATCAAAAGGCTTTCCTGTAACAGTTTCTACAATATTAATGTAATCAACAATCTGTTGAACCGACATAGTCGAATTTGATTCAAATGCTTGTAGTCTTGATTTGTTTTCAGGTTTTAATAAATTTCTGAAATCTTCTGCGCTTATTTTTCTCAATTCGTTCCATTTGTTATGATAAGTTTTATAAATTCCATCAGGCATGTCTTGCCAAACTGTCGCAGCATCTTCACTTCTATTGAGATACTCTTCGGGAGGTGTTTTAAATGCTGCCCATGCAAGACGATTCTTAACTTCTTCCGCAGTGTTTACGCTATTTTCTGTATTCATTGACGAAAATATATAGCTGCAACTTTTTTTATCCGGTGAAGCGGGCGGCGGTGTAATATCTCCGCCACAGCATGATACCGTTTCTTCATATGTTATAAGTCTTGTATATGCATCACCACCAAGACGGTTATACAAAGAAGATGTTCTATCCTGTCCTGATTTAAACAGATGGGTATTTATTTGTTTTTTTGCATATTCATCTAAATCTTTTATGTCTGAAGCGTTTAATTCAATTCCGTAATCATATGCTGTAGTATACAATACTTCATTTTTCCATCCTTTTATCCAAGATTGATAATCATTAAAAGTTTCATCGGTTCGTTGTAAATTGTTTTTTTGCGCGTATTCTATTTCATTCAAATCTCCAGTATTCATTGAGTTATTCTGATTATGTTCATTCCACCTTTCTTCTTCAATGTTTGAACAAATTCCATCTTTGTTAATATCCAAAGAAAACCATTTTTCAACACTTCTTTCTATAAAAAATTTTGCACTACGCATTGCTTGTTGATAATTAATTTGCGGGTCATCATTTTTAAAACGATATTTGCCTCCATCGGATTCAGCATCAGGGGTATGGTTTTCATCAGTTTCTTCTGCATGCGTTAAACCAAGTTTTGTATAAATTCTATCCGTAGAAATATCTTGACCGTTCGCTATTTCCTCTATTTTTTGCATCCAAATACTTGGTATTTTATTTAATTCTCCTGCCTTTTGTAATTCTTTTTGCGTTATTGTTTCATCGGTATTCCTATCAATAATCTTAATGTAGCGTTCAATCTTTTCAAATACACGGCAGTCAACCATAAAAGGCTCCTTTCTTTAACGGGGGTAAATTATATGTATTAGTTGTAAAAATTAAATAAAAATAAAAGTATTACATTTATATTATACAAGTGTTGCTTGTATTTTTCAAGTCTTTTTCAAAGCATGACTATCTTATTATTTGAAAAACTGATTTTTAAAATATTATCAGAGGTATTTATGCAATTAAAAAAAGAACTTGGAAAAAATATACAAAAGTACAGGAAACTCAATAAAATAACACAAGAAAAACTTGCGGAAATTATCGGAGTTGAAATCAATAGTATAAGCTCTATAGAAACAGGCAAGTATTTTCCCTCTCCGGAAAATTTGATTAAAATAGCAAATGCATTGAATACAAATATCTCAAACTTATTTTATTTCAAAGAAGATTGTTCTTGTGACGATTATATAGAAGAAATAAACAGAAATATAAAACTACTGGCTAATGATAAAACAAAATTAGAATCAATAAATAATTTTATTAAACAAATAATTTAACTTTAATCTATAATTTCTTAGAGTTATTATATGAGTAAAGAATACTATTTATATTCTTTGGAATTTGACAATAAAATTCATTTATATTAGACTTGTTCATGCCGAAGTATAGCGCTTGTGGTATGCCTTGCTCGGCAAATTAAGTAACTGGGTTTAAAAGTGGTATGGTGCTTCTGTTGTGGGAGTATTAGCCCGCCCAAACGAAAGGAGAATAAAATGCCAAAATTAAAAACACACCGTGCGGCAGCTAAAAGATACAAAGTTACCGGAACGGGCAAAATTACCAGAAGACATGCAGGTATCGGTCACTTGCTTCAACACAAATCTGAAGGAAGAAAACGTAAAATCTTTGGTGATATTACGGTTTCTGAAACTCACACAGATTTAGTTTCAAAAGAGTTACCTTACAAGAAGTATGCAAGATAGGAGTGTTGAAAGATGAGAATTAGACGTGGAAATGTATGTCG
>CAJOPY010000138.1 GCA_905236505.1 Candidatus Gastranaerophilales bacterium | reverse complement strand
TTGTGTAAAAGAACAGTCGGTTTGAGAAGAAAGAACAGAGGTATTGCGCCCGTAGGTTGGGTGAAACCCAACAATAATTGTTCTTGAAATATTAGGTGCGTATAAACGCACCCAGCGAACTACTATCAAATTTAAACAGAAATCAAATATTTGAAAAAAGTTTAATAATATGTCATAATATTATTACTTTATATAAGTGTTTATTTTGTTCCTACATTATTTTTAAAAGGGAGAGTAAGCTCTTAGTTATTGAAGTATACCCGCCGATAAAAAATCGCCAGCGGGAAACGGATAAATTCAGGCACTCACCCACCTGCTGACTCGGCAGGAAACAAAATCACACTTATATAAAGTTTTTTATGCTTATTTCCTTTTCATTATCTTATTTTGTTTGGTATATAATTTTAACATATGTAGTTTTAAGAAGGAATTATTATGCTAAAAGGAAATGAAATAAGAAATTTGTATTTAAACTATTTTAAGGAAAAACATCAACATACTGTTGTTGAGAGTTCTTCCCTCGTGCCGGATAATCCTACGGTTTTACTTACAACTGCCGGCATGCTTCAATTTTTGCCGATATTTTTAAATATTCAACCCTGCCCTTATGAGCCGGCACGCGCAACATCATGTCAAAAGTGCGCAAGAGCGGGCGGTAAAGATTCAGATATAGAAAATGTCGGAAGAACACCAAGACACCATACGTTCTTTGAAATGCTGGGTAATTTTTCTTTTGGAGATTATTACAAAAAAGAAGTTATTCCTTGGGCTTGGGAATTTGTTACAGAAGTCTTAAAGCTGGATAAAAACAGGCTTTGGATAACAATATATGAAACAGATGATGAAGCATATGATATATGGCGCAGCATAGGAGTTCCGGCAGAGCGCATAAAAAGAAAAGGCAAAAAAGATAACTTTTGGGGGCCTCCGGGTGCATCAGGTTCTTGCGGTCCTTGTTCGGAAATTCATTATGATTTGGGAGAAGAATATTCTTGCGGACACCCAAATTGCGGTATAGATACTTGTGAATGTGACAGGTGGGTAGAAATATGGAATCTCGTTTTCACTGAACTATATCAAGACGAAGAAGGCAACCAATCACCTTTGGAAAAGAAAAATGTAGATACGGGAATGGGATTGGAACGTATTACAATGGTTTGTCAGGGTGTCGCTTCTACTTTTGAAACGGATTTATTAAAACCTATTTTGGATAAAGTTTCAGAGATGAGCGGTGTTGCTTATAAAAAATCCGAAAAAACAGACGTTTCATTGAGGATTATTACTGACCACGCTCGTTGTGTATCTTTTTTAATCTCAGACGGAGTGATTCCCGGAAATGAAGGCAGGAGTTATGTACTTCGTATGATTTTGAGAAGAGCACTGCGTCACGGAAAAATATTAGGTATGGAACTTCCTTTCCTTCACAAGCTTGTTGATACAGTTGTTGAAAATTACGGAGAAGCCTATCCTGATTTAGTAAAAAACAAAGATAAAATAAAAGATGTTATAAAAAAAGAAGAAGAAAGGTTTAATAAAACTCTTGACAGAGGATATAAACTTTTGGAAGAATTTATTTCTCAAAAGAAAAACATAGACGGTGAGAGTGCATTTAAACTTTATGATACATACGGATTTCCATATGAACTTACTAAAGAAATAGCAGAGGAAAACGGATTGCAAATTGATGAAAATGGTTATAAAACAGCCATGAAAGAACAAAAAGATCGCGCAAAAGCCGCTGCTGCCAAAATATCAGTAACAGGTGATATCAAATACGCAAATCTTGAAAGAGAAGTAGGTTCTTCAGAATTTGTAGGATACAGTGAAAATTCTTCTGCCTCATGTATTTTGGGTATGATAGAAGGAGATGGTTTTACAGATGTTGTATTAGACAAAACTCCTTTTTATGCGGAATGCGGAGGACAAGTCGGCGATTGCGGTTTTATAACGGATAAAGCAACCGGCGGAGAAGAGTTAAAATTGGAAGTTTTAACTACATTTAAAGTAAACGATTTATTTGTGCACAGATGCAAAATTATTACAGGTGATATAGAAATCGGAAAAGAGGTTACGGCTGAAATTGATATAGCAAAACGAGAAGAAATAAGGGTTCATCATACATCAGCTCATTTATTGCAAGCTGCTTTGATAAAAATTATAGGTGATGAAGTTAAACAAGCGGGTTCATACGTAGATGACGAAAGAATGAGATTTGACTTTACTTTTTCACGAGCAATGACGCCGGATGAAATTTCTAAAACGGAATCTCTTATGAACAAATGGATAGGAGAGGGTTACACTGTAAAAACGAGCATTATGAATATAGAAGAAGCTCGTCTTACCGGAGCAACCGCACTTTTTGGTGAAAAATACGGTGACACCGTAAGAGTTGTATCTATTGAAAAAGACGACAATTGCATATCAAAAGAATTTTGCGCAGGTACGCACGCGAGAGAACTGAAAGATTTAAGATTGGCAAAAATTGTTTCTGAAGGTGCTATCGCTGCAGGTACAAGGCGTATAGAAGTTTTTGTCGGAAATAAAGCAATAAATTATCTTAATTCAAAATCCGCAGAAATTGATAAGTTGGCATCAAAATTTAAGTTGCATTTTAATGAAGTTGAAGCCAGAATAGATAAAATTCAAGAGGAAAATCGTGAACTTCAAAAAGAACTTGCTCAGGTTAAAGCAGAAGCAGCACGTTCAAAATTCGGAAGTTTTATTTCTAAAGCAGAGGACATAACAAAAGGAGATTGCAACGGAAAATTGTTTATATCTGAAATAGAAGATATAGATGCTGATGCAGTTAAAGCCGGTGTGGAAATGATGGCTTCAAAACTTGGAGAAAGCATAATTGTTTTAGCCGGTCCGCGTATGGTGATAGCAAAAGTAACTGACGGATTTGTAAAAAACGGTGTTAATGCCGGTAAAATAGTTGGTGAAATAGCTCGCGCAACAGGTGCTAACGGCGGCGGACGACCTAATTTTGCGCAAGGCGGAATAAAAGACTCTTCTAATCTTGTTGAAATATTGAAAAAACAAGAACAGGAATTAAAAAATTAAAATATAACCGGTTAGCAAAAAAGCGGATTTGATAAAAATCAAATCCGCTTTTTTAATTCTCTTTAATATTCTTATTTTATATTAGAATAAGTCCAAGCATCAAATGTAGGAGTTTCCGAAAGATTTAATTCTTTCTTCTTTTCTCCTCCTGTGCAATCATCATGAGCAATAGGATGGTACAATCTGTTATAATACTCTATTACCATTCTGTCTGAATTGAAGTATGCTTCTGATGTTCTGATTGCCTGACGCATTAAACGTGCCCACTCAGGTTTATTATTGTAGTATGTAGGAATTATTTGATTTTCAATAATATCCATTACACACTTATGATCTTGCCAATGTCTTTCTTCCCAAGGCATATCATCATCAAGTCCCGGATATTCTACGGTGTAACCGTTTATTCCGTTAAATGTTCCTTCTACTGTCCAACCGTCAAATATAGATAAGTGCAATGCACCGTTCATATTAGCAGACATACCGGAAGTTCCTGATGCTTCAAACGGTCTTAACGGTGTATTTAACCATATATCAGAGCCTCTTTTTAACATGCCTGATAATTGCAGTTCATATCCAGGTAATACAACCACATTCTTTAATGTGTGGGAACGATTTAACAACTTGTTAAACATTTCTTTGCCCATAACGTCATCTGGGTGGAATTTACCGGCAAATATAATTTGAACCTTATCTTCATCTAATAATTTACCGATTCTGTCTTTATCCATAAGGATAAGCCAAGCTCTTTTATAATCTGCAAATCTTCTTGCCCAAGTAATCGTTAAAACGTCCGGATTAAATCTTTTACCGGCAACATTTGCAATATATTTAAATAATTCAGCCTTCATCTCGCGTTTAACTTCAAGTAATTTTTCCGGATTATTTTGTGCTGCAGCAACCCTCTTATCTTGCCAATAATGTAAATTAACAGCATTAGTAATTGCTCTTATCGGGCATCTGTCTTCAACCCACTCCCACATTTTGTTTGCAACTAAACCGTGAAGCTGAGAAACCGCATTGGCAATTCTTGACATTCTGAGTGCCGCAACTGTTAGAGAGAAGTTTTCACCGCCAAGTTGTATAGCTCTTTCTCTGGACGCTCCGGCAAAAAATCCGCCTTCTAAAAGCGTGTCAACCCAGTGAACTTCATTTCCTGCCGCAACCGGTGTGTGTGTTGTAAACACTGTTTTCTTTCTTACTTCTTCAAGTTTTCCGTTGTATTGTCTTAAAAGTTCAAATGCGGCAGGAAGTGCATGACCTTCATTCATATGAATAACGTCAAAATTGTATCCTGCAGCTTGCAATACACGAACACCTGCAATACCGAGTACTGTTTCCTGTGCTATTCTTATTCTTTCATTTCCGTCATAAAGCTTGTGAGATATGCTTTTTGCCCAATCGCTATTTCCGTCAATATCTGTAGTTAATAAATATACAGGACAAGTTCCGAAAAGTTCAGGATTAACCTTAAAAGCTTTAACTTTAACTTTTTCACCGAAAGTATCAACATCTACTGTTATTCCTGTGTCTTCCAAGTAGTCATAGTACTTTCTTATATAAGCCACTTCTACGTTTCCGGAGTGATCTATTCTTTGATCATAATATCCGTATGACCATAACATGGTTACACCAACCATTGGCATTTGCAAATATCCTGCAGATAACATATGCGAGCCTGCTAAAAATCCAAGCCCTCCTGAATATGTGCTCAATGATTGATCCATTGCAATTTCCATTGAAAAATAAGCTACATTTGGTAATGTCATAATTTTAAACCTTCTTATTCATGCGTACTACTATAGGACCATTAGTGTCCTATAAAATTTTACCAATAATATTTAACTTTATCAATTGTCTTTACAAAAAAAAGTATTTTTATGTTTTCTGCGCCTCTAAAACGCTTGCTAACAAAGGAATTTTAATTTTTTAAGAATTGTAACAATCTAATCCTAAAGAATTAATTACAAATAATTATTACCAAAATAGTGTACAAATTTTAAATTTTCGGATAAGGTTTTATGTTTACGGCATGGTTTTTGATATTTGTGTGTTGTTGATACATTTTAATATTTTTATCTTGAAAATTAGAAGCTGTATAATTTCGTATCAGAGGGGATATAAATGCCGTTGAAATGACACCTCCTGCTGTTGTTGATATAGCTGAAGACGTATCGTATACGGAATTATATGTTTGGAGCATATTATTGTGTTCATTTAGTAATTTTATATCAGAATTAGTATGTTTTTCTGAAGTTTCTAACTTTTTTATAAAATTATTAATTGTGTTTTCCAAATTAAATTCGGATTTTCCTCTTTTATCTAAAACGTTGTGTTTTTGCAGATAATTTTTCATATCCTTTGTAAGTATTTTTCCCCGTTTTACATATATATCACTCATTTTTTGCAGAGGTTTTGTAATGACAAACATTGACAGCGCCGTAATGCAGCCTTCGGTAAGTTCTTGAGGAACCATAAATGCTTTTTGAGAAAGGGAATAGTTTTTGTTGGTTAGAATTGCACCGGTTTGAGCAATCATAGAAAGTAAAATTGCAGACATACTTGTAAGTAAAATCATATGCCCTGATCCGTTTTCCATATGCCGGTATACTTTATCGGATAGTTTTTTCAAACTTTTTTCAAATATATTTAATCCGGATTTATCAGTCATTTTCCCCTCCGGATATTGATTTTTGCTTGTAATACTTTGAGATTAAATAATTTGCACCTTTAGTTGTATAAGGAGCATCTAAATAAAAATTAGTGAAAATCATTGCAATAAGAGCCAAAACTGTTGAAAAAGTGTTTCGGTGAAGTTTTAGCATATTTGATTTTTTGATTGGATTTTTTTCTTTTAGAATTTCTTTTGGTGTTAAAAGAATAGAGCCTTCTTTTTTTGAACCGTGTATAAATTGTTCTGCAATTTTATAAGAAAGTCCTCGTACACAAAAACCTACAGTTGTGCACACACCAATCTTTGCAGTAGTTCTTAGTGCGGAAGTTACAGCCGTATCTTTATCTACTCTTGGATTAAAGTAATCAAAAGCAGGCTGCGTACTAATTGCTGCAATACCTAGAGCAAGCCGGTTCCAATGCGGACTTGCAAGCATATGTCCTATTTTGTTGAATTTTTCCGGATTTTTAATATTTTTATTTGGTAAAGATTCAAAAAATTTGTCATACCAAGATGACGAAAATGACAAATTATTACGTGAGTTGAAATCCGCCTTCACAAAGAACCTTCCTGTTTTATATTTCGGGATACACAATACTTACCTTCATTAAAGATAATATAACATTTACAGTCATTTTTCAAGAGGATTAAAACAACAGATTTACAAGGGTATCATTTATATAAAATATAAAGTGATTTAAAACTTTTAAACGCTAAACTTATATATGTTCTATATTTTCTTTAATAAAAATATTTCTTGTAGTATAATATATTATTATTTAAGTATAGGAGTTTTTATGTTAGCAGTAGAAGGGCAGAGATATATTAAAGAGGGCAGAACAAGGTTAGAAACGGTTATTCCTTTAAAGACACCGTTTATTTTGTATTGCGACCCTGCAAGTGTTTGTAATTTGCAATGTGAATTTTGTCCTTGCGGAAGAGCGCACGCTGATTTATGGACGGAAGATAAGAAAAAAAGCGTAGGAATAATGGATTATGATGTTTTCAAAAAAATTGTGAATGATTGTTCTGAGTTTCCCGATAAAATAAAGGTGCTTCGCATGTATAAGGAAGGCGAGCCGCTTTTAAATCCTAATTTTGCAGAAATGGTAGAATTTGCAAAAAAATCCGGTCATTTTTTGTCTATTGATACTACTTCTAACGGTACATTACTAAATCCTAAGTTAAACCGCAAAATTGTTAACGCAGGTTTAGACAGGATTAATATTTCGGTAGAAGCAATGGATTCAGAAGGTTATAAGAGAATAAGCAATAAAGAAATTGATTATGATGAGTTTTTATTTAATATAAAAGATTTATATGAACATAGAGGAAATTTACATATATTTATAAAAACTATGGCTGAAAATTATTCAACGCCTATTGAAGAAACTAAACAAAAATTTTACAAGATGTTTGGCGATATATGTAATGAAATAACATTAGAAAATATGGCACCTTGCTGGCCTGAATTTAATACAGAGCTAATGTCCGAAGAGGTTGGTGTATACGGAAATAAAATCCAAAATTGTGTAGTTTGTCCGAGATTATTTTATATTCTGACAATAAACTCCGATGGTGAAGCTTCTCGTTGTATTGTTGACTGGAACAGGAGAATGACAATCGGAAATGTTATGAAAACTTCTTTAGCGGAATTATGGAAGAGAATGGACGTATACAGGATAGAACACTTAAAAGGAAATCGCCGAAAAATGACCGGATGTTCGGGGTGCTTGGAAATAGAAACAGCTTGTATTGATAATATTGATGAATATAGAGAAGAATTGTTGGCAAAATTTATTTAGGGGATAAATAATGAAAATTCTTATTACCGGAGGATACGGTAACATAAGCTGGTGGTGTACAAAAAGAGCGTTGGAACTTGGACATGATGTCTATATCTTAAACAGGGAACAAACAAGACTTACGCGCAGAGAAATTCCAAAAGAAGCCTTTGTTATTAATGCCGATTATAAAGATTTCTACTCTGTAAAAGAATGTATCTCTAAATACTCATTTGATGTTGTTTGTGATTTTTTATGTCAGGGAAAAGAAGATGCTCAAAGGACTTATGAGCTTTTTAAAAATAAAACCAAACAATATATACTTATAAGCAGTGAATCTGTTTACAAAAGGGTACCGGATGATGAACCGATGAGTGAAAATGCTCAAAAATACGAATTATCCGAAGTAAGTCCTTATATATTGGGAAAATTAGAATCTGAACAATTTTTAACAGACAAATGCAATAGCGAAAAATTTCCTTTAATAATTGTTCGTCCGGGCTATACATTAGATACAATTTTGCCGTATTCAATAGGGCAAAACTGTTATACCGTTGCAAACAGGTATCTTAATGGGAAACCGATTTTAATTGCCGGAAATGGCGAAAATTTATGGACGTTTACTCACTCATCAGATTTTGCAAATGCTTTTGTTTGTTTATTCGGAGGAAGAGATTTATCCGGTGAATCATTTAATATTATGGGGGATACTGTTGTATCTTTTAATAAAATGATGAAAGTACTTGCCAAAGAGCTTAGAAATACTGAACCGTATTTTTTGCATATACCTTATCAAGACGCATTACATCTCAGTCAATTTATGCCAAATGATTTAATGAAACAAAGAATGCAAAATGCTATTTTTGATACTTCTAAGATAAAATCACTTGTTCCTGATTGGAAAACTAATAAGAATGAAGAAGATATTGTCAGAATTGCAATAAAATGGTTAAATGAAGATGTACGCAGAATTAGAATTAATCAAGAGCTTGATAATAAATTGGAAGATTTGACAAAAAAATACAGGGATACATTATGACGGATAAATATTGTAGAATATGCGGTTGCAGAGAAAAAAAAGAATTATTTAATCTTTCGTCCGGATTAAAACTGATGGGCGGACATTTTCCGGACAGTCCATCCGTAATAACAGAATGTCCGAATTGCGGGCTGGTTTATGTGGATACAGAAGCCAATCAGAATGATTTTAATAAATATTATTCTTCTCCAAACAGTAATCCGTTCGGATATTATGAATTGTATGGAGAAAAAAATACAAACAAATATTTTTCAGATATTTTAAGCAGATTTAATGACAAAATAACAGAGCATTCGGAAATTTTGGATTTTGCCGGCGGAAGCGGAGATTTTGTAAAATTTTTGATAGAGAAAGGTTACAAAAATGCTAAAAATTTAGAGATTTCGGAAAAATGTAAGGAAATTGCGCTAAAAAAAGGCGTAGATACGATTCTCGTTGACGGTTCCGGTGATGTAAGCAGTTATGAAAATCAATATGATTTAATAACAATGATTCATTCTTTGGAACATTTTTGCGATATAGATAAAGTTATTAGTAATTCAAAAAAAATGCTGAAAAATAACGGATTTTTGTATATAGAAATACCGGATGCATCAAAATATTCCGACACGAATTCCGTTCCTTATACAATGTTTACATATGAACATTTGTACCATTTCACATTGCATACTTTGGAAAACATAGGAAATGCGTTTGGACTAAAGTTGGTAAAAAAAGGACAATTTTTTAAAGCAGAAAGTTATGATGTAATCTATGCACTTTATCAAAACGAAGGAGTAAAAGGGACTGTACAATACAATTCTGATTGTGCAATTTCCGTAATAAATTACAATGAAAATTCCGCAAAAAGACTCAGACCTTTTATAAAAATGTATGAAGAAACTCAAGAACCAATAATTTTGTGGGGAATTGGTGCATCTACGGCATTGCTTTTAAATAAAACTTTTGATAAATGTAATATTTTACAGCTTATAGACAGAAATAAAACCAGACAAGGACTAAAATATAAAATCGGTAACAAAGATTATTTTGTTGAAGACCCAAGCTGTATAACTGATAAAAAAGCAACAATAGTAGTTCTTCCATATTGGTACAATGAATCAATAAGAAGACAAATTCAAGAAATGGGACTAAAAAATCCGGTTAAAGGATTAATGTAAGAAGGATTTTTATGTTAAAAAATAAATCAATAAAACAAGAAAAAGAACCGCTGGTAACAATAGTTTTGCAAACATATAACAGACAAAATCTGCTTGAGACGGCTCTTAACAGTGCAAAAAATCAAACATATAAAAATATTGAAATACTCATCGGAGATAATTGTTCTGAGGATAATACAGAAGAATATTGTTTAAAAGAGGCTGAAAAAGATTTAAGAATTCGGTATTTTCGTCATAAAGAAAATATAGGAATGGTAAATAATGCTAATTTTCTCTTAGACAGAATAAACGGAGAGTATTTTATATTTCTAAATGATGACGATTGGCTTGATGAAAACTATGTAGAAAAAAGTGTGAAATTTATACATAATCGCAAAAACTATTCTATGGTCTGTCCTTCAACGGTTTTATATCCGCCTAATTATATGGATTTTTCTAAAAAAATAGGCAAAATCTGTAAAATTGCAAAATTGAATAGCAATAGCGTTTTTAAAAGGCTTAAAGAATATTTAATAAATCAAGACAGCATAGAAATGTCATCAGGTTGTTTCAGAACTTCTGTTTTGCGGGATATAAAAGACGAGGAAGGTCAGTATATTATTGACAGATATAATGAAGACATTGTTCTTATAATGAAATTTTTGGCAAAAGGAAAATGCAAGGTTTTACCGGATACTCATCTCAATAAGCGTGACGGAGGTTTTTCAAGAAATTTAAATACAACCAAAGAGGTTTACACTGTACGCGGAATAAATGCACAAAATATTGCAAGAAGACGTTGTCAAATATTTTCAAATGCAATTAAAAACGATAATTATTTTAAGTCTTTATTTTCTGCAAAACAGTTACAAAATTTATCAGAACGAATTTATGATACTTTATGCTGGAATTACTGTCAAGGCAAGTACTTAAATAAAATTTACCTGATGAAAATTAT
Source organism: Candidatus Gastranaerophilales bacterium (assembly GCA_905236505.1). Lineage (GTDB taxonomy): Bacteria > Cyanobacteriota > Vampirovibrionia > Gastranaerophilales > Gastranaerophilaceae > CAG-196. The sequence continues at coordinate 2,103 of CAJOPY010000138.1, read as the reverse complement.
AAGATGTATTAAATTTTTATTCAAATACAGGTTATATAAAATATGATGAAAGTGCTGCATATAACTCCGCATCTCGGAGGAGGGGTCGGAGCTGTTTTATTAAATTGGATAATAAATGATAAATCAAAAGAACATAATATTGTAACTTTAGATTATGCAAACGAAAATGCGCTAAATGTTTGTAAAAAAAATGGTATAAAAATTCTGTCCGAATGTAAAAACGACCGAATTATAAAACTTATGTCAGAATTTGATATTGTATTAATTCATTTTTGGAACCATCCGCTCTTATATGATTTTTTAATAAGAAACAAATTACCAAAATCGCGAATTGCAATATGGGCTCATATATCCGGAATAAAAGCACCGCAAGTTTTTAATGAAAAACTTACGGATTTGTCAGACAAATTTGTTTTTACAACCCCAATCAGCCGTAACTATTTCGTTGGAGATATAAAAAAGACAGCTTGTATTCTTTCTACAAGCGGAGTGTCACGCTTTCAAAACGTAAAAAAAGCACCACATGAAGGGTGTAATGCCTGCTATATAGGAACTTTAGACTATGCAAAAATGAATAAAGAATACATAAATGTACTTTCTAAGACTAATGTAAGCGATATTTTTATTACCGGCTGGGGAAAAGATGAAAGCGATTTTTCCAAAACGGAAGATAAAAAATTTAAATATACAGGAATGGTTGATGATATAAGCATTGTATTGAAAAAAAGTGATATTTTCGCCTATTTGTTAAACCCAAACCATTACGGAACAGGTGAACAAGTACTTCAAGAAGCCATGAGCGCAGGTGTTGTGCCGGTTGTTTTAAATAATCCTTGTGAACAAGCTCTTGTAAAACATATGCAAACCGGCCTTATTGCAAACAACTATGAAGAATATGCGCAATACATCAATTTATTAGTTCAAAACTCTGATTTAAGAAAAAAGCTTTCAAAAAATGCTAAAAAGTACGCAAAGGAAAACTTTAGCCTGACAAATATGATAAAAAATTGGAATTCTGTTTTTGACGAGCTTGTAAAAATTCCAAAAACAGAGAAAGCGTGGAATTATACAAAAAAGACCAAAACTTCTTATGATATATTTATAGAGAGCTTAGGAAAAAATTCGGATATATTTGAAAATAAATCTGTATCTGATATAAAGCAAATTTTAAAATATCCCGAATGGTCATCAGACTCTAAAGGAACTCCCAAACAATACTATAAATTTCTTGGCGGAGAAAAATTAAAAGAAATTTTGCAGTAAAATAACAGCCTGTTTGAGAAGAAAGAACAGCGGATTTGCACTCTGCCGAAAGAAAGGTGACTAAATGTCACGTTTCTTGAGAGGGGGACGTGAGTCCGGATAGCGAGGAAATTAAACAAACTTGAACCAGAGGTTCAATTGTGAAACTTTCCGAGCGTGGAGCAAATCCAAGACAGAGAGATTTTGATAATTTTTGTTAAAGAGCTCTTTTTTTATCTTGTTTTGAACGGTCAAATGGAACAATGTTAGATAATTCGGTTTCTATTTTTCTACCCTGTTCCAACAATTCTAAATTAGACTGAAACCTTAAAAAGTAGCCTTTTGAAAGACCAAAATATTTTGTTAATCTTAAATCTGTGTCAGCAGAAATACCTCTTTGCCCTCTGACAATAGCGTTGATTCTGTTTGTCGGCACACCAATAGCAACTGCTAAAGCATTTTGAGTAATACCTAATGGATCTAAAAACTCTTCCATTAAGATTTGTCCGATATGTGGTATAGGAATGTATTCGTTATAATCTGTCATAACAATGACTCCTTTTATTTTTATTATATATTACGTACAACATAATATCAAGTGTTACAGTGTAATTTTTTTTAATTAATCATGATAGTCAGTTATTTCGACATTTAATGCGTTATCTTCAACCCAATCAAAACAAATTCTATATTGGTCGTTTATTCTGATAGAATACTGTCCTTTCCTGTCGCCAGTTAAAATTTCAAGATGATTTGAAGGTGGTACTGTTAAATCGTTTACATCTTCAGAAACATCAATAGCGTGCAATTTTTTAAAAGCTCTGTATTGAATTTCATTTGGCAACTTTTTAGAAAATTTGC
>CAJOPY010000137.1 GCA_905236505.1 Candidatus Gastranaerophilales bacterium | reverse complement strand
TTTTTTCAAACTTTTTGGCTTAGTTTTTATGATTATTCAAACAGTATATATAATCCGAGTTTTAGCGGACTTGAAAACTATACAAAACTTTTTAGTGAGCCTATATTTTATAAAGTAATGTTTAATACATTTATGTATCTTGTGATTGCAGTTCCTTTTTTGGTAACCTTTCCTTTATTTTTGGCTATATTAATTAATCAAAAAATAAGGTGTGTAACTTTATATAAAATACTTATTTATTTACCTGTAATTGTATCCATAGTTGTTGCGGCAATTGCATTTAAATGGCTATATGCAGACAGCGGAATTTTAAATTATGGATTATCGCTGATAAATCTACAGCGCATAGGCTGGCTTACCGATACTCATTGGGCATTGTTTTCAGTTGCTGTTGTAACAATATGGAAGGGAATCGGATATTATATGATGATATATTTGGCTTCGCTTATGAGTGTTCCTCAAGAGTTATATGAAGCTTGTGATATTGACGGAGCAAATTTTATAAAAAAACACCTTACAGTGACAATTCCGCATATTATGCCGACAATTGCGCTTGTATCAACAATAAGTACAATATCCGCAATGAAGGTTTTTGCTGAGATATATGTAATGACAAAAGGCGGTCCTTTGGATTCAACAAAAACAATTGTATATTATATATATGAACGCGCATTTGAAAATCTTGATTTAGGATATGCCTCAGCTTTAGCTGTTGTACTTTTGATTATTGTAATGGCATTTTCACTTATAAATATTTTATGTTTTGAAAAAAATAAATACAGCGATATATAGTATAAATGTTGTAATGAGTGTCTTTCTTAATTGAAAAATAAAGATTATGCTGCTAAAAAGTAAAAAAGTTGAGATTGCGGAAAAACCAAAAAATTGACAGATTTTTGAGGTTTTTCCGCAGATTCAGGTTGACTTAGTTTGTAAACTTTTGTAAATTGTTTTCAAAAATTAGTCAATTTTAATAGTTCACTATACTTACATATGGTAGCAGAAAATGTGTAATAAATATAGAAAGTAGGTTAAAATGAATATTACTCCTGTTGATTGTAATCAAAAAAAATATGCGATTAATTCTCAAAAACAAAATGTGCAATTTAAAGCAACAAAGGGGGCAGCTCTTGTTAATGTTCTTAAAGAAAAAGGCGGTAATATAAGCACAGAAGAAATGAATATATTTTTAAAACAAAATTTTGGCAGGTTTTCCGGTAAGTGTGTAAAAGATATTTTAGAAGATTTGTTACCATATATTGCAGGATTAGCCGCAACATCAGTCGGATTATCAGTTGCAAATAATGCTTTGAAAACCGAAAATAAATTGTTGCATGATAATAACGAAACATTAAATGTGACAAATAACAGATTACAAGAAGAAAAACATATATTAGAAAATGAATATAAAAAAATTCTTGAAAGCAGGAATATAAGTAATATCGTACTAAATAAAAATAGTATGGAATTTGAATATAATGATGTTAAGTATAGAATGGATATAAGACCTGATATAAAAAAAAGCAAGCAAAAGATATTATTAGATGTTATGGAAGGAAAAGAACTTCCGGAAGGAGTAAAAATTGTAGAAGTTAAAACGTCAACATTACCGTCAGTTGATACAATCAAGATTATAAATTACTTCGAATCATATAATCCAACAGTAAGTGATATTGAAAATAGAGGACCTATATATGGCGGTCGTGAATATGCTATAGACAGGTACGAAGCTTCTCGTGATCCACATGCAGGTAAATACAGATGTTATTTAACATATGAATATAATGGAAAAAAAGAACAAATTAACGATTATTTTTATGGCAAAAATAATAAAAGTTTTTTAAAGCAAAAAGTTACCGACAAAATTAAAAAGCGTATAGAAGACGATGTAAAGTCGTTAGAAGCAACTACAGAAGAAAATTTTGCTAAAATATTTAATACAAAAAAATAATTCGATATTATACAATTTTTATTTATTAATTAACTTTATGTCTTTTTATGTACAAGGGTGCAATTAATTGCACCCGAATTACTAATAAATTAAAATATCTTAATAAGAACTATTTTGCTTAGAACCATAATTTAATCGTATTTATTAAGAAATAATAAGCTTAAAAAATAAATGAAAAACAAATGTAACGAAATGTAAAGACGAATTTTTAGGCTTGACAACAAGGCTGAAATCAAGAGATAATGCCTAACGGGACGGGACGGGACGGCGATGGCGACGGCGAGGGCTGACTTTGGCAATTTTTATTTCCTTCTTAACTTTATATATATGTAAGATTTCGGAATCGGGTAAAGTTAATAGGAAAAGGAGATTATATTATGCAAGAGATATTTTTAAAATTATTTAATGCCGGTATGTCGTGGGGCAATCGTGCAATGTTAAGAGATGGTTCTAAAATATTACACAGAGGACGTCAAGCTTTTAGCGGTATTAAGACTTTGTGTCATAAACCAAAGAATGTCAATTTTGTCAAAGTGCCAAAAGGACAAACGGATCCAAAACTTGTTGAAAGTATTTTTTCTAAAGCTGAAGAACGAGTATCGGATGATTATGTTGCCGAATTGCTTTCAAGGCCTATGCCGGATATATCTTTACGCGGTGAAATAAATGCTTATGCCAAGCCTTTAAAAAATTGGATTGAAAGAAAAATAGTTAAGCCATTTCAATATTTAAAACGCAGAGGTTTTAAGACCGGCAATAAAACAGAAGGACCTGTAACAGTTCCTGCCAATGATTTGCCACCTGATGTATATAGAAAAATATACATAGAAGATGAAGGTGCAAAACAACTATTGAAGGAAACAGAAAAAATTTATGTATATAGACGCTAAAAATAACAAATAAAAAAGATATGCGCGCTTTTTATAGCGCGCATATCTTTTTTTTTATTTTAGTCTAAATCATAGTTTAGCATAGATACGACTTTAACCCCTTTTGATTCAATTAACTCTCTTCCTTTTAGCGGATTTAATTCTATAATAAAAGCTGTAGCAACAACATCTGCGCCGACTCTTTTCACAAGATTGCAAGCTGCTGCTGCGGTACCTCCGGTAGCTAACAAATCATCTATTATTATCACTTTGTCTCCGGGTTTGAGTGCATCTTCGTGTATTTCAATTGTGTTTGTTCCGTATTCAAGAGTATAATCTTCTTTTATGGTTTTTGCAGGAAGCTTATTCGGCTTTCTTATAGGAACAAATCCGCACCCTAAACGATAAGCTAATGCTGAAGCAAATATAAAACCTCTGGATTCTATACCGGCGACATAATTAACTTTTTCATTTTTGAATTTTTCAAACAAAAAATCAATCATCATTTGCATAGCTTTTGCATCTTTTATTGCCGTTGTTATGTCTAAAAACATAATTCCTTTTTTTGGAAAATCCGGAACTATTCTTACGTTTTCTCTTACGTACTCATAATCAGTTAGTGTTGTTGTCATTTTAAAACCTCTTGTAATCTTTCTTGTACTTCTTGTATTCTATTTTGTAATTTTTGTATTTCTTTATTTATCCTGTCTTTGATTTTTTGTTTTTCTTCTCTAACAAGTCCGTGTGCTGTTTTTCCCCAGTTCATATCTTTTTTGCAGAACAAAATTTTTCCGCAAATGAATATTTCCATAGGAAACCAAATAATAAGCATATATAAAGTTGTTTCTAAAGCCTGTATAAATGCGGACATTCTTGGTAAATTATCATATTTTCTCAGACTGTACCTTATTGTCATAAAAAATCCGAAACCTACAACTGCTGATACTATCAAAGATGACCATAAAACATTATGTAAACTAAGCGGGTCAACTTTGTCAGTTAATAATTTTAATATTCTGAATATAACTTCCATCATAAACCACATAGGCATTATAAATTCAGTTATATACATAGCCATGTCAAATTGTGCTCTTAATGACATTTTTTTTGACCACATAGCTTGCCAAGAATACTCTAAATATCTGCGAATTGTCCCTTCAAGCCATCTTCTTCTTTGCCTGAAAAGAGGTAAGAGATAAATAATACCTTCTTCATATACACAAGTATCTTCGCAAAAACGTACATCCCATCCTTTAATATGTAATCTTGTTGACATATCCAAGTCATCTGTAATTGTATAATTATTCCACCCGCCAATATCTTCAAGAGCTGTTCTTTTTATGAGTTCACCATTTCCACGAAGTTCAACGGCTCCTTTAATAGAATCACGTCCGACTTGAAGCTGTGTATCCATTGTGTATTCATTATTTTGACATCTGGTTAAAAAATTAACGTCTTTATTTCTTATTATTTTTCTGGCTTGTACAGCACCTACATCTGCAGGTTCTAATCTTGGTACAAGTTTTGAAAGAAAATCCGGTTCAATTGTAGCATCTGCATCTAAAACAAGAATTGCATCTCCTTTTGCAATTTTTAAAGCGTCATTTAAAACTGCTGATTTTCCGGGAAAAGCAGAACTTTCTCTTATCAAGGCGATTACATTTTCGTATTTAGAAGCTAAAGAGTTAATGACATTGGAAGTATTATCACTGCTTCTGTCGTCAATAACTATTATTTCAAAATTTGGGTAATCTAAATTAAGTACGTTTTCAACAGTATTTGTAATTACGCATTCTTCATTATGAGCCGGTATCATTATTGATACAAACGGTTTAAAGCCTTCATTTATAATCGGAGGATTCTTTTTTAATTTACGTGTTTGATATTTTGTAGCTACAATAGAATACAGTCCGTAAACCACCATACAAGCACATAAAATTATAAAACCGGCAATTGTATTTACGTGGTTTTGAAAAATATATAAAAATACTCCCAAGCAAGAAAGTATTATGAATAAAAGAAATCTTTCTCTCATAGTCCTTCCGATAATAATGTATTATATCAAAAACAGATAAAATATACAAATTAGAATATGCGCTTTGTATAATAATTATATTTTACATTGAAATATATTCATGTTATGCTACTATGTGTAGTTGTGCAAAATTGCACGTTTCGCAAATCAAAAGTATAAAAAAGTTGGGGAAATTTCCCAACTGAAGCAAAGAAGGAGAATAAAAAATGGCTGAAAAAAGAGTATGGCTATTCAAAGAAGGTAACGCAGATATGCGTGCCCTGCTCGGCGGTAAAGGTGCAAACCTGGCAGAAATGACAAATCTGGGTCTGCCGGTTCCTCCG
>CAJOPY010000136.1 GCA_905236505.1 Candidatus Gastranaerophilales bacterium | reverse complement strand
TTTGTAGACCAACCTCTTGTTTTAAGCGGTTCAAGGTGCAGTCCGATTTCATCTATATCAAGCCGTGCCGGTTTTCCCGGAGTTGATAAATCTTTGGCAAAATATATTTCTCCGTTTTCATTTATGTTGCAATAATTTTTTATCCAAGTTTGACCTGTCACGGAAATGTAATTTTCGGTAAGCTCTTTAAGGACCTTGTACCCTTTTTTTGAAGACTCTTTGTAGGCTTTTTTTACTTTTCTTATGATACTTTTTATAAGTTCTTTTTCGTTAGGATCCTCAAGCCTGTTTATATAAAACTTAGGAAGCTTTTTTTTGTTTTTAGCAAAGCAAACTATGTATTCATGAATAGTGTTAATATGTTTTGCATTGCTTCTTTGTGCTTGTTTTGTGATAAAAAGCCCGATAAAATTTTCTTTTCCGAAAATATCATAACATATTGATAATAAAGTGGTAAGTTCATTATCATCTATACTTATAAATATAACACCTTCTTCGCACAAAAGATTATGCGCGGGTTTTAACCTTTTTTTTATATCTTCTCCCCAGCTTATGTTTTGGTCGTTATATGAAAACTTATTATTTGTGTTATAGGGAGGATCTATATATATAAAATTTACTTTTGATTTAAATTCGTCGTAAAGCTTGCTTGAAAGAACTTTATAATTGTCCCCGATGTAGATTAAATTGCGGTCAATTTTAGTCATCACAGCTCTCCTCGTTGCGAATAAGTATGTATTTTTCTTTTTTATTGCAATATATTTTTAGCTTGCTCTTCCCTTTTGTAAGCTCAAGATTTTCTATAACTGCTTTTGGCATCCGAACACGCATATCTTGCTGTAACACATAGGTATCAAGGTATATAAGATTTTCGCTTTTCAACATACTCCCTCTTTTTAGACTAATTTAGTCTAAAAAGAGGCTATTGTCAAATAAGTCGTTACATATATAAATATATGGTGAATTTTGGAAATGTTATTCAGAAGCTGATAATAAATACCCGACAGAAGATGATTTTACGACTTATCGGGGAGATAAAACATTTGGCTTGTTGACGCTTGTAAAACTGTTTTCCTTGCACTTTCTTTGACCGCAAAGAAAGTGCGAAAGAAACTCTTGGGGCTTGAACTCCATTCGCTAAACAATTTTATGGCATAATCCCTGCGAAATAGGTTTGAATTCATATGATGCATTTTGCAAAAAGAATTAATTATTAAGAAATGTTACAGCGCATGTGTAAATGTAACAAAATGTAAAGATGAATTTTTGGGGTTGACAAAATGGCTGAAACCAAGAGATAATGCCTAACGGGACGGGACGGGACGGCGATGGCGAGGGCGAGGGCTGACTTTGGCAATTTCTATATTACGAAATACTTTATAAATACATACGAGGAACTTATTAATATAGAAAGCGAGGAATAGTATGGTAAACCAAATTACATCAGGTCTTAGAGAAGGTATGAGTAAAAAGTCAGTATTAGCAAGAGCCAAAGAATTAGGACTTTCAAAATCAACAGTTAAAGATATCAAAATCTTTTTCAAAAATGATTATGATAAAAGAATTTCAAATGGTAATGAGCTTGCAATATTAAATTCTTATTTCAACGGAAGCAAAAAGGTTGAAATGCCAAAAGATAATACTGAACAAATAGATGAAGAAACAAAAGTATCACACTATGAAAAAGAAAAAGGAGCAAAAACTTTATACGATACACTGGTTGATAATGATAATGACGGATATGCAGATACAAGAACTGTTCAAATTGATACAAAAAGAAAAGACGGAACTTATGACATTATATCTATGGGTGATATGAATCTTGACGGAAAGCCTGAAAGTATAATGCAGGGTTCAGGCGGTGTTTATGAATTAATCAAAAAAAGAGAAGAAAAAGAAGAAGCTTTATCCGGAACAATAGGAGGCATAGAAATAGGTGTTCAAGCAACTTCTGTAAACAATGATAAATCATATCAGGCAGCAGGGCTCAAATTGGAAGGAGTACATCTGGGTAAAGATGTTGATATGTCAGTAGGAGTAAGCTTCGGTACTGGAATTTCACAGCTTTATATTAAAGGCGGTCACAATTTTGAATTAAAAACAAAACAAAACGGAACGGCAATCGGAGTCAGACCGTATGTTTCCAGTGTTGCAAATATTGGTTTTACAAATTCTAAGACAAAAATTTTAAACGGCAAAGATGACTTTACTCAATTCAACGGCGGAGCCGGCGCATTATTCAATGTTCGTAATCTAAATCCTAATAATAGAGTTGCTTTTATGGCAGGAGCAGGTCTTGAAGTCGGATATGAAAAAGTTGATCGCGGAAGTGTAAAAACAGAAAACGGATTTGTTGATCTCGGTGAAAAAGGAGTTATTGTTCAACCTGTAGTTGAGGGCAGAATTTATGACAGAAAAACAGGTCTTGGCGGAAGCGTATCAGCAGGTCTAAAAGGTTTTACCGCAGCAATAACTTACAATTTAGGGCATATTCTTAAATAAAAAATAAAAGAATTTGAAT
>CAJOPY010000135.1 GCA_905236505.1 Candidatus Gastranaerophilales bacterium | reverse complement strand
TCTACTTCTTCCGCAATTACGGCATAACAACGCGTATTGCATCCTAATATCCATATTGTTTTTTTTAGCGGGGGGGGGTATAAAATTACAACTTCCTTACTTTAAATTATACCATATTTTTCATGTTTTTCAACCCTCTAATAAAAAAGATAAAAACTTTCATTTTCACTTTCTATTATTAGACACAAGGGTAGGTAAAGCAAGCAATAAAAATCAAATCTTATTTAAAGCAAATATTTGCGTACCCACCAAATTAGTTTTAAATGTATTATATTTACCTAATTATTTCTTTCATTTATGCCAGACAGGTTATTTATATCTTACCCTTAAATTGCCTCATTCCTGTGTATCCTTTAACGGAAATGTTATCTGGATATTCATACTTTAATCCGTCAAAAATTGTTTTAAATAATTTCTTTGTAAAATCTGATGAATTCTCCAAAAGATTATTTAAAGCGTTTTGAGCTGAATACAATGACAAATTATGTTTCACATAGCTGTAAAATTCCCGTATTTTCAAAACACCCAACAGAGAAACGTTTAATAAATCAAGATATCTGTAATTGTTGTTAAACGCTTTTGATTCTTTTGAAATACTTTTGATTTTGTCAACTTTATGGTAAGATTTAGTATCATAGCTTAAAGTATTAGCAAGACTTCTTGCTGCATCGTCATAGATTGTACCTATTGTATACTGCATACCATATGGTACATCAAAATTTGCATCAAATTTTGTTTTATATTTTGAACTTACACCTGTAAGTAAATCTCTGTTAGGACTAATTTCTCTTGGGTTCCTTTCATTTATGTAAAATCTGTGTCTTGATTCTGCATTATCGGGCTTGTTTTCTAATGCCCTCATTACATAATCAAATGTATCAGAAGTATAAGATTTTAAATTTGAATACCAATAATCTCCATATATTTCAAGCGATTTAAGATAGTCAATTTTTTCTTGGTTGTATGTTGACCTCAATTCTTTTGCGATTTCTTTTCTGAAATCTTGAACAGAGCTTATTGCACACAGATATGCTGAGGAAGAAGGGATTATATTTCTATCCGGCAAATTAAAGTCTACATGTGAATATGCATCTCTATAATCTGATAAGAATTGGAGTTTTCTTAACTCAAGTTTTATTACACTGTCATCAGGCTTCCTATAAATTTTAGCTTTAGCTTTTTCCTCTCTGAGAGATTGTTGAACATATCCTTTTTCTCCTGCATACCATTTAGGAAGTAATTCTGCAATGTATTTTGCTCTTTTTTCATGATAATCAGCTTTAGCTTGTAAGTATTTTTTTAAAAAGCCCTCTTTTTCAACAGAAGTCCATAATTTGTCTATATAATAAGGTAATGATGCCATCTCAAACATTTGCGCATTCTCAGGAAATACAGTGCGCGGAAGAAGCATTTTGGACATTTTTTCATAATCATAAAAATTATATTGCGATACAAACTGTGTCCATTGATAATCAATAAAATTAACATTTCCTGAGTTGTTTAACAAAATATTTTTACCGTTTAAGTCACCATGATAAATTCCGGCTTTATCAAGCTCAAACATCTTATCAAAAAGACTTTTTAAATGTGCATCACTATACCTATTTATAATAGATGCAGGTTTCCCTGCTACAAGAGTTGATATGAGTCCATATTTTCCTGATGTATCGTAAACTCTGGCAACAGCTTCCTGCCCTCCTATCTTAGATATCGGAATAGATATCAAATTTTGATATTCTTGACTATAATTATCATCATATGCAGGTTTTGTAGTTTTAATAACTAAATTATTTAAACTATAATCAGAAAATCTATACGTTTCACCTCCAATCCCATCTCCTATTTTTGATACGTTATTTTTGTTTTGGAAAAAAAGATCTGTTTCACGCAACAATTTAGTTTTATGCTGCTGTATTTAGAATTATAGTTTTCATATGATACTGATTTAAAACCTTTGTTATCGTTTTTAAGTTGTGATACTTTCATTTCTTGATTCCGTTTTATATTTTTTATATACTAAACCGCCTGCAAGGCAGCTTATTATTAAGCCAAATACAATAATTAGCGTTTTATTATCTTTTTTTTTTGTAACTCCTAATATATATTTTTTAAATTTTTCCGACATACCTTTTTTAAAACGCACAGAACTATCAGCATGTGTTTTTATTGCACTCTTAATACCAATATCTAAATCACCATTTGATATTTCTATTATTTTACCAAATCTTCCGAAAGTCTCTTTTATTTGTTTTAATTTTGAATTATTTTTATCAACAATTATACTATACAAAGGCATTTCTTTTATTTGAGCTATCAAACCTTTATTTTCAAGCTCTTTTTTTAACGGTTCATTATACCCATCTAATGCTTCTTTTATATGTTTAAGCTTTGTACGCATATCAGAATCATAAAAATTCTTAAATTGAGAATTCTTTTTATATTTTTCCCAATCCTTTTTTTCAATATACTCAAGAGGATTCAACATATCAAAGTCATTGGAACCGTCTCCGGCAACTATAACCATGTCATTATTTCTTATTGCTTCTGATAACGCAATTTTTGTATCATAAAGTTTGGTAAGTGCGGAATTGTTAATTTTTGGAGTAATATTACAGTGGTTTCTATAATGATTATATTTACTTGGAACATCCCAAGCCATTGAGTATTTGATATTATTATTCTCTAAATACTCTTTTACTTCTTTCATAAAATTGTCATAAATATTATTTCTTTCCGAACAATAACCATAATCAGGCGAAAAAATAAGATTGATTTTTAAATTTCCGTCTTTTCTTGAACCCAACACATAATCAGCGACAGGCGGATTATGCTCAATAATTCTTCCTTCGCGGGATGGTAACTTTTGCCATTCATCAGCATTTAATTTTCCATCACTAAATAGTGAATTTTCTCCATAGTCACTGACAGAATTTTCACTATAAGCTTCAATGATTGGCAATTTATATCTATCTGCCAAAGCTCTTATAAAATCTTTAATCTTACTTCCATCCCAGTTGGTTATGGCTTTTATAGCGTTTTCTTTTGCAAGATTAGGCTCAGCATATTTATATGGAAAAATTCCTTTTTCATAAAAATTTATATCGCTACCATTTTTTATAAATTCATCACTGCCATTTTTGGAAATAAAACTCTCAGGTAACGGTAAACGAAAGTTACGCATTTTTAATAAGTGGAATATTGCTTCAAATTCACCGAATGTTCTTCCGGTAGTTACATGAAAACGGATATCCCTGTTGGTTGATTCGAAAAACTTATCCATCTTTTTGCAATATTCCGACATGTGCATATTTTCACCCTTTATATGTAAAGATGAATGCTTTGCAGGGCAATATGTGCCATCAAAATCAGAGTATACTTGAACTTTTCCTGCTTTAAAATTTAAACTGCTATCTATATTTCTTATTTCCATACACACACCTAATTTAGATATATAGTAATATATATCTGTTATTTTTGCAAGTAATATCCCAGTTCTAATAAAAAAAACAAATTAATCATTAATATCATTTTTCTGTAAATTTAAATTATATCAAATATTAATTTTAGATTAATTTTATTTGATTTTTTAAAAAAAACATTAAAATAATAATATATGGAGTTAAATTTATGATTAATTTTGAAAAATTTACAAATTATTCACAAGAAATAATTTTTGCGGCAAGTGCAAAAAAAGATTTTTATAAAAACACGGAAATTCAGCCGGAACATATTATGATGGCAATGATTGAAGACAACGGCATTTCAAAAGATTATTTGGAAGAATTAAAAATTCTTACGCAAAACTTTATCAATGAAATTGTTGCACACATAAAAGATTTTCCGACTATTTCAGGAGTATCCGCAAATCAGCAGGTATTTTTATCACGGGATACAAATGCTTTGTTAGAAATTGCGGCAAACGAAGCTGAAAACCTAAAAGATGAGTTTATTGGCATAGAATGTATCTTAATTGCAATGACTAAACTTGAAGGCTCTTTTATAAAAGAACTTCTGAAAAAATACGGAACAGATACAAATTCCGTCTTAAAAGCTATGAAAAAAATAAGAGGTAATAAAAAAGTGGACACTAAAAATGCTGAAGAAAATTTAAAAGCGCTTGAAAAATATTCTACTGATCTTACAGAACGAGCTCGTAAAGGAAAATTGGATCCGGTTATAGGTCGTGATGAAGAAGTCAGAAGAATTATCCAAGTACTTAACAGAAGAACAAAAAATAACCCTGTTTTAATCGGTGAGCCGGGTGTCGGTAAAACCGCCATAGTTGAAGGATTAGCACAAAGAATAATAAGAGGCGATGTTCCGGAAAGTTTAAAAGATGTAAACCTGATTTCTCTTGATTTAGGTGCACTTGTTGCAGGTGCAAAATTCAGAGGAGAGTTTGAAGAACGTCTGAAAGCCGTACTAAAAGAAGTTCAAGATTCTGACGGTGAAATTGTTATGTTTATTGACGAACTTCACACGGTTGTCGGAGCCGGCGCCACAGAAGGTTCTATGGATGCAGGGAATTTGCTGAAACCTATGCTTGCAAGAGGCGAATTGAGAACAATCGGAGCAACAACCGTAAATGAATACCGCAAATATATAGAAAAAGACCCCGCTCTTGAACGCCGTTTTCAACCGGTTCTTGTAGATGAACCGTCTGTTGAGGACACAATATCAATATTAAGAGGATTAAAAGGTAAATATGAAGTTCATCACGGCGTGCGTATATTAGACAGTGCTCTGATTGCCGCAGCACAACTTTCGGACCGATACATAACCGACAGATTTTTACCGGATAAAGCTATTGATTTAATTGATGAAGCGGCTTCCGCTTTACGCATAGAAATTGATTCCATGCCGGAAGAAATT
>CAJOPY010000134.1 GCA_905236505.1 Candidatus Gastranaerophilales bacterium | reverse complement strand
TCGGAGATGTTATTTAAAATCGTTATTTGTGTTGTAATTTTTGGGAATTGGATTATAAATCCACCTCTTTTATTTCATTCGCACGGGCATTTTGGCTTTTTTACACACCCAATAATTACATTAAAACAGCTTTATTTTAACTGGGGACCAAATAATAGTTTTTTGTTTTCAATAGATGGTCTTAGAAGTTTTTTTGGCGAAATTCCTGCTGTATATGTAAGATTAGGATTTTTAAAAGCAACATTTGCATATCTTACACAATTTTCACCATTATGGGGATTTTTACCGGCACAACTTATAATAAGGGGTTTTTTGGATATTATTGATGAAAACAAATAAGGAGCAGTATAGTGAACATTTGGAATAACAAATTTTTTCATCTTTTTTTATTTATTATTTTTATTGCATGTTGTGTTCAATGGAGTAAAATGACAACTCCAAAACCTCTTTATAATGTTATAGCGGAAAACATAGAAAAAGATTTTGCAGTACCTTCCTATATTTCACAAAAAATTGAACTTCTTACTAATGAAAGAAACCGTCTATATGAAAGGCAAAGGTTGGGACTTGAGATTAATCAACAAGAGCTTAGTTTGATAGAATATAAAATCAGTAAAACTGATTTATATGCATTGATGGAAAGTTTAGATATTCCTTGTGAAAAATATTGTAATTATCTTTATGAACAAGAAAGAACTGAAGAAGAAAAAGTGTGCAGAGAAAAGTATTATTATTCTATGAACGAAATGCGCACCAAATATTATCAAATATACGAATCTTATGAGAATAAAAGTATAACAAAGCAAGAGTTTGAAAAATTAAAAAATGAACTTGTTATTAAACACAAAAAGTATGTAAATGAATTAGATAGAATTCTAAATCTAAAAGAAATTCCAACATATACTGCTTGTCAGCAAATTCCGTATGAAGAAAAATTAGCACAACAGAAAGAAGAAATAGAACATCAAAAAAAATTAGAAAATGAAAATAAAAAAGCAGAAGAAAACAAAATAAGAAAGCAAAAAGAAATAGAACAAGCAAAAACTGCAGCAAAATCACAAAGAGATGCGGATATAAAAATGTATAATGAAGAAATACAGAAGCTTCCGAATACTCAGGAATGGGCGGGTATGAGAGCAAAATACGAGGAGTATAAAAAAGAAAGCGAAAAAAGATATCAAGAAGAATTAAAAAGAATAGACAACATCCATTAAATATTTGTCTTAATTAAAACTAAAAATTGCTTAATTTATATTAAAAACAGATTAAGCAATTTTTATTATTTAAATAGTAGTGAAGTGCACCCACTAAAACGAACAAAGGGTGTAAATAAATAATTACTTGAGAAATTTGAACAGTAATATTGATAATAACTAACAAAAATTTTTTTTTACGTGTTTTTATATTTATATACTCAAAAGGAATAACCTTATGCGCGTTCAACCAATACAAGCTTTAAGCAATTTTTCTATACATAGTTATAAACAAACATTTTCAGAGAAAAAAAACAAAATTACGTTTAGAGCAAATGAACCACTGTTAGAAAAACATGTTGTTCAAGTTTCTGAAGGTTTACTTAAAAGTGTAGAATTGGGGAAAAATCAAGTTAAGCAAGGTTTGAAAGAAACCATACAAACTATGATTGATAATGGATATACAGAAAAAGAAATGAGTAGTATGCTTGGCATTGTTGTTTCTAAAGTCAAGTCATTTATCAATGAATATGGATTAAAAATTAATCAAGAACCGGAAGCAAAATTCACAGAAAATGCGTATCTTATTCGTGAGAAGTTACAACAGCTTGCAGATGAAGGACTTACCCAAAAAGAAATCGCAAATAAATTAGATTTATCTTATAGACAAGTATCATACTATATGAAAAAATTTAATATCAAAATAAAAAAGAATATTGTATGTGGCAATGTTCGAATGAGTGAGGAAGAATATCGTAATAAATTACAAGAAATGGTAAATGAAGGATATACTTATACAAGGATGGCGGAATGGTTTAAGTGTTCTCGTGACCGTATAGTAAAAGATATGAAAAGTTTCGGCATAAAATTCAAAACTTTTTTACGAGGCAGAGTACGATTTGAGGAGGAAGTATATCGTGCAAAGCTGAAAGAGTTAGCGGACAGAGGACTTTCTCGTTTTGAGATAGCTAAGGAAATGAAGATTACATATGGAACAATAAGTAACGATTTAACACGTTATGGTATAAAGCCTGCACCTAAATATTTTATAGGTGATGTTTCAGTTAGCGAGAAAGTATATCGTGATAAATTACAAGAAATGGCAGATAAAGGAATGGCACTAACCAAAATGGCAGAAGAAATGCATATATCCTTATTTATATTAAATAAATACCTAAAAAAATTCGGTATAAAAAAAGAAGTGAGTAATAAAGTTAAAAATACAATGATTAGAAGAGGCGGTGTTAGAATTAATAGAGAAGATTACCGTACGCAATTACAAAAATTAACAGAACAAGGGCTTGATGTAAGAGAGATTTCTTATAAATTAAATATCTCAAAAAGAAACATTATTAAAGATTTGAAAGCTTTTGGTATAAAAAGAAATAGCAGAAATAATATTAATAGGGGCGGAACAGAAGTTAACAAAGAAGAATACCGCGTAAAGCTGAAAGAGTTGGCTGACAGAGGACTTTCTCGTCTTGAGATAGCTCAGGAAATGAAGATTAAATATGAAACAATAAGTAACGATTTAAAACATTTTGGTATAAAGCCTGCACAAGGTAAAAACAGATGCGCTTATCTAAAATCCATGTGGGCGAAGCTTCATGAACAAAATTAAATTTATAGGTTTGGTTTTAATCCGTCAAAAACTTAAATTTTCAAAAGTGACTTTGCCGAAATAATCAATCTAACTGAAATAATCAAACTACTCAAAAAAAATACACATGGGTGCGACTCCCTAGTTGGTTAAAATCTAATAAATTTGCGCCTGGAGACTCTGCCGAAGAAAAGTGTTCAGTGAACAGTTTTCTGAGAGGTAAGAAGCCGTTTGCGGGAGCAAACAAGGGTGCGACTCCCTAGTTGGTTAAAATCTAATAAATTTGCGCCTGGAGGGAGTCGAACCCACGACAGACAAGGTTTAGGAAACCTCCGCTCTATCCTACTGAGCTACAAGCGCATTTAAAAATGAAATTTTTATCTTTATGTAAAGTATAACACAAAGTTGTAATAAGATATCAAAAATGATAAGATAGTTAAAGTATGGGACGAAAGAAAGCTGTAAAAATATTGGCAATTTTGCCGGAGAGCATTGGAGGGCGTTTAACGACGTCAAGCTTGATTGACGGATTTAGACAAAACGGCTGTGAAGTAACTGTTTATGATGAATTATTTGATACCGATTTAAACGATTTGTTATTAAAAAAATATGATTACATAGCGGGATATGATTTTTCAGGTTTAAAAATAAAAGTTCAAAATAAATTAGATATTCCTTCTGTAAACTATTTTTCTGATGATATAAGGAGTAAAACATCAGGACCTGAATGGGAAAAATACATACACTATTTAGAAAATGAAGATAATTACACTTTTTATTGGGACAGGCAGCTTACTGAATACGAGAATTTTAAAAATATAAATTATCTTCCTCATTTTGTAAATTTTGATATTTATAAAGACTACGAAACCAAGCCTGAATATGATATTATGTTTGCCGGCAGGCTTGATACTGATTATCGTTTAAACTTTTTTGAAGAACTTGTATTAAAACTTCCTCATTTAAAAATAGCTTGGTATGCAATAGAGCGTCACCATCAAGATGCCCGAGAGCGGGCAAATTATCCTGAAATTATTGATTTATGTTACATGGGGTTTATTGATAATGAAAAAGATATGGCAAAAGCAATAAATAATTCCAAGATTGTGTTTAATATGAATTCACAAGGCATAACTTCATTAAATTACCGAACATTTCAAACAGTTGCATGTAAAAGGTTGATGATAAGTGATTTTCGTGAAGAGCTGGCATTATTTGAAGGTTATATGCCTTATTATGAAGATATGTCGGATTTATTATTTAAAATTGAGAGTTATCTTACAGATAAGGAAGCGTATAAAATGATTACCGAGAAGTGTTATAACATAGCAAAACAAAGTCATAATTCAAAAGATTGTGTAAAGTATATATTAAAAACCATAAAATAAAATAATTATCTTTGTAACTTATTCACTTTATAAATATATTGTAGTAATATGTTGGTATGAAAAAAAGTTTTTTAAGGACAGTTTGTTGTTTAGCCGTTTGCACAATATTTGCTCAACCTTGTTCATATGGAGCCGGAGCTGAAGCTTTTGGAGAGCATTATAATGCAGCACAAAATTTTTTAATGCAAAATCAATATTCATCTGCAATAGTTGAATTTCGTAAAGCAATGCGAATTAATTATTTAGATAATTCTGCAAGAATAGGTATAGTAAATTCTTATTTAGCAAGGGCAACGTACTATGCAAATCAGGAAAAAGATTATGAAAAGGCGGCAAATGACTTTAGGAGTGCGCTTTTTTATTTAAAAATGTATCCTGATGACGAGCGTGACATACAAAACTCTATAGGAATGATACAGTCTGCGTCAGGAAATCTTAATCAGTGTTTAAAGGTTATAAGTTACGATACCACTCCAAGTAACCGATACAAAAGAGCGGAAGAGTTAAGAGCGATAGCTAATTTTCCGGCATCGGCATATGAATTTTCAAAAGCGGCAGAAAACGAAAACCTTGCATCTGATGCCAATTCACAAATTGGTGATTTAATGAAGCTACTGGGTAACGATAAGCGTGCAGCGGATTATTATAAAGCAGCACTTGCAAACAATCCAAATGATGGTGTACTGCGTATGAAATACGCAAGAACATTGGATAAAATAGGGCAGTATGATGTAGCGGTAGATGCTTATAATGACGCTTTAGCAAATGCAAAAGGCGATATGGAAGTTCTGTATGCTCTGGAGCGAATTTATTTAAAAAAACTTGCACAAACTCCGAGTGATGCAGAGTTAAATGCAAATATAGGCGCAATAAAACAGGCACAGGGAGATTTGGAATCGGCATTAAATTATTACTCCAAAGCAGAACAATTGGATCCTCAAAATACAACAACAAGGTTAAATGCAGGAACATTGTATCAGCAAAAAAAGCAGTATCAAAAGGCATTACAAGCATATGATTCTGTTCTTACTTTAGAACCTAATAACTCAAAAGCATTGTCATATAAAGCCCAAGCTCTGTCAGAGATGGGGGATAAACAAGGTGCATTAAATATATACAAAAGTATTTTATCAAGTAATCCTGCCGATAAAGAAGCAAGGAATGCAATTACTGATATTGTAAAAGATACAATGACACCGGCTGAATACATATCATACCTTGTGCAAAACGAAGAAACAACATTATTATACGATTTTGCGTACAGACTTCATAAAGAAAATAAAACAGATGATGCAATAGCGGCATATAAAGCTTATCTTGCAAAAAATCAATCCAATCCGGATGCATATGTAAATTTAGGAATATGTTATGCTTCAAAAGATGATTATGATAATGCAGTCACAACATTAAATATTGCAAAAACAAAATTTCCGACAAATAATACGGTTTTAAAAACATTAAAAGATATTCAAAATGATTATGATTCTTCAAGGCTTGCATCAGCATCCTCAAGTTATGAAAAAAAGGATTACAAAAGGGCAATAGAAGAATATTTGGCAATCACTCCTGCAACAGAAGATACAATGTTAGGTGTTGCCGCTTCTTATCAAGCATTGAATGATTACGAGAGTGCTATAACATATTATAAAAAGGCTGAAACCATAAATCCGAAGAATTCAGAAATACCTTATTATATAGGGTATCTATATTCGGAGCGTCAAGATTGGGCGAGAGCTGAAGAGTATCTAAAAAAAGCTGTAAAATTAAACCCCGAATCTGATGCGAAAAATTTGCTTAACTATGTTGCTCAAAACGGAACTCTTGGTGTTTTAAACGAAGGAATTGCGCTTTATGAAAAACAGGATTACACAAATGCGCTTCAAAAGTTTAATAATGTGATTTCCAAAGAAGCCAATAATGCGTATGCGTACTATTACAGAGGTTTGATTTATGATGAACAAAAGCAGCAAAAGCTTGCAATAAATGATTACTTAAATGTACTCAAAAATTCCAAAGATTTTCCGATAGCAAATTATATGGCAGCAATAGACTATGACGCTTTAAATAATTATAAAGATGCATATAAGTATTACAAAAAATTTACGGAAGAATATGCAACAGAGGACGAGTATTTAAAATATGCAAAGGACCGCATGAAAGAATTGGAGCCGTATGCAGGTTAAAGATTTAATCTCGGCAAGGGTTTCACTGGCACCGATGGCGGGTATAACAGATTATGTTTTGCGTTCACTCATAAGGGAAAACTCTTCTTCTGCACTTATAACAACAGAGATGATTAGCTCTGAAGCATTAACTCAAGTTAAAGATACTCTTATTACAAAGCGCGAAAAAAATCATTCTCCGATTTCATATCAACTTAGCGGTCATAAGCCTCAGATGATTGCTGATTGTGCAAAATATTTGGAAGAATATGCCGATATGATTGATATCAATATGGGTTGTCCGGTTAATAAAGTTGTCAGAGGAACCGACGGTTGTGCACTAATGCGTAATTATCAATTAGCGCAGGAGATTGTAAGAACCGTAAAATCTCAAATAAATGTTCCGTTAAGTGTAAAATTTCGTCTTGGATACACCCAAGAAGAACAAAATTTTGTAGATTTTGGTGAAAGAATGCAAGAATCCGGTGCTGATTTTATAACGATACACGCAAGAACACGTTCCCAAATGTATGGAGGTAAAGCAGATTGGAAAAAAATTGCAGAGCTAAAGAGAGCTGTAGATATTCCGGTTTTTGCAAACGGCGATATTGTTTCAATTGAAACAGCAGAAGAGTGTCTTAATCAATCCAATGCGGACGGTGTAGCAGTAGGAAGAGCGTCTTTAGGTGATGTAACTCTTATAGGAAGGATTGAGCAGTATTTAAACAAAGGAATATATTCGCCTCCGCCGAGCCAAGAAGAAAAAATAAATATGTTAAAGGAACACATATTACGCGAAGTTGAACTAAGAGGAGAACGGGTAGGCGTAAAATTTGTCAGGAAATTTTATCCTTATTATTTGAACGGATTTACAGGCGCATCAAAATTAAGAGGGGAAATTGTTCTGATTGATTCATTAAAAGAAGTGTTATCAAAACTTGATAAGATTCAATCTTTAAAAATATAAAATAAAAAGGGTTGATTTTTAAATTTTTAGTTGATATTATTAGATAGTTGACATATAGTCAGATTAATCTGATTATTCGTAAACAAAGGTAGAGGACTTTTTTACAGTCCGGATTGAAAACAGAATATATATTACGGGCCAGTAGCACTCTGCCGAAGAAAAAGCCGAACCATTGAGGTTTTTTCTGAGAGGAAAGGTAGCGCAAACGATAGTTTGGCTAACGCAAGACCGGGCCGGAAAAAATGAATTGAAAATTTAATATACTAAGTCGTCACGGGCCTGTGGCAAGGACTCCGCGAGTAAGATTTATAATCTTACGAAGAGGAGGGAAGGATAGCGCAGAGCGCTACCGCAAGCCTGTAGATTGAATACTGATAAGTCGTCACGGGCCTGTGGCAAGGACTCCGCAAGTAAGATTGATAATCTTACGAAGAGGAGGGAAGGATA
>CAJOPY010000133.1 GCA_905236505.1 Candidatus Gastranaerophilales bacterium | reverse complement strand
ATTGTGGTTACTGTTTTCTTTATTTCTAATTTGGTAAATAGTTCCTTCATATTCAAATTGAAGAATACCGTTATTAAGCTCGGTTATATTTTTATAACCGTATTTGTTAAGTTCATCAATCATTTTTTTTGTTTTCAAAGCATTTTTTTGTGCAATTTTTTCTTGTTCTATTTTTTGTGCTTCTTCCTTTTTCGCAAGTTGTGCCAGCTGTCTTGTTTTTGTTTTTTCTGCATTATCTGCTGCTACTTTCACCTTAGGAATTGCAGACGGTTCTGTCTTAATAGGCGCAGAATTTTTAGGTTCCGGCATGTTTTCAATCAGCTTATTTATTTCCGGAGTTTCAGGTTCTGTTTTTTTAAACTTAATTATTCCTAAAACTGCAAGTAGTGATGATATTCCGCTGATTGCTGCGGTTTTTTGAATGTGTGCTGATTTAAATCCTTTAAAAGACGGATTGCAAATATTTTTGTTAACCTTGTTTTGGCTTAAGCTGTTTGAGTAAGAGTTTGATAAGCTTATTTTATTTATCATAAAAACCTTCCTGTTTAATATGCACTTTTAACACTTCTACATTATATATAAGTTTTGTATTTATAAAAAATTGACTTATATAATATGTAAAATTTACAAATATTTACATAATGAGCCAATACTTGGAAGTCATTCAAAAATTGACAGTTTTGGATTTTTTTTGCAAACAAAAATTTTTATATAGTATAATATTTTGTATGACGACATTTATTTTAGGAATTTTTATACTTTTAATAGGATATATTTTCTATTCTCGTTATATAGAAAATTTGTTTTCACCGGAGGATAGGGAAACTCCTGCAATATACAAAAACGACAGAGTTGATTTTGTGCCGATGTCTAAGGGCAGAAATGCTCTTATACATTTATTAAATATTGCGGGAATGGGTCCGATAATAGGTGCCATTCAGGGAATTTTATTCGGTCCGATTGCTTTTATTTTAATTCCTCTTGGCTGTATACTTGCCGGCGGTGTACATGATTATTTTGCCGGTATGCTTTCAATAAGAAATGACGGCGCGCAAATAACAGGACTTATAAAAAAATATCTTGGGAATATTTCTTTTAAGATTTTTATGGTAATTGTATCAGTTATGCTGCTTTTGCTTGCAACGGTTTTTGTATATACATCAGGCGACTTGTTTGCGGAAAGATTTTTGGGTGTAAAGGATTTTGCAATCTCAAATCCGCTCGTTTTGGGGACGTATTTGGTAATTATATCGTACTTTATTATAGCAACTCTATTTCCTATAGATAAAATCATCGGAAAATTTTATCCGATATTGGGAGGATTATTGATATTAGGAACCGGAATGATTCTTGTCGGATTTTTCATAAACGGTGTTAATTTAGAGAATTTTCATTTTTCAAACTACAATTTACATCCCAATAATCTTCCTTTGATTCCGATGTTTTTTATGACCGTAAGCTGCGGACTTTTATCCGGATTCCATTCAACCCAAGCTACTATTATATCCAGAACGGTAAGAGATGAAAAAGACGGAAAAGTTGTTTTTTACGGAATGATGTGCTTGGAATCCCTAATTGCGATAATTTGGGCAGCAGCAGCAATGGATGTATACAGTTTAAATATTGTGCCTCAAAATATTATAGGTACTGTAAATGTGGTAAATATTATTGCCAATAAATTTGTTCCGTTCAATCTTGCATTTCTTGTTACACTTGCAATAATTGTTCTTCCTATAACATCAGGAGATACTGCACTGCGCGGATTAAGAATTACTATCGCGGACGCAATCAATTTAGAGCAAAAAAGTATTATAAACCGATTGATGATTGTTATACCTATACTTTGTATTCTTTTAGGTATATTATTTTGGGCTAAGAATGGCGGAAATACTTTTTCTTTGATATGGAGATATTTTACTTTCTTTAATCAGCTTATTGCAATTCCGGTTTTGTTGTGTGCGTCAATATTCCTTGCAAAATCAAGTAAAAAATGTATTCCGACACTTATTCCGGCTTTATTTTATGTATTTATAACAATGACATTTATATTTAGTGAAAAAATTGGGTTTAATATGCCTTTAAAAAATGCGGAATTAGTGGGATTGTTGATTACTTTCGCAGTTGCTGTTGCATTTTATAAAAAAATAAAGAAATAATTATGTGCAGATGAGAGTTGTATGTGTCAAACTTATACTTCTGAAATAAATTTGGATTTCTTGCCATAAGTATTCTTTTATTGTAATATAAATTCTATGAGAAAGCATGTAATAGCTTATTTGCATACACATTGGGACAGAGAGTGGTACAGAGAATACGAAATATTCAGACTGCGTTTATTGCGGGTTTTTGATAACGTATTGGCGCTTCTTGCAAAGAACAAAATCCCGTCATTTTATTTTGACGGACAGGTAAGTGCATTGGAAGATTATTTGGAGATGCGCCCGCAGAATCGTGAACTTGTGGAAGGGCTTATTCGCCACAAAAAACTTTTTATCGGTCCGTTTTATTGTTTGACAGATGAATTTTTAACCGATAAAACTTGTTTTTCCAAAAATTTGGAACTCGGAATAAAGACGGCGCAAAAGTATGGTTGCAATGATTTTATAGGATATTTACCCGATACATTCGGTCATAGCCAAAATGTTCCCGATATATTAAGAGATTTTGGTATAGATAAATGTATTGTATGGCGCGGCTGCGGTGATTTTCCGTCGGAATTCAGATGGTGCGGTCTTAATACGGTTAATCTTGTTCGCGGATATTTTCATGATGTTTTTTCCATGAAAGCTAATACGGAGGTTAAGGCGGAAGCGTTAAAGAAAGAATTGGACTTAATTTCTGAAAAATCCGGAAATTACATACTTTTGCCTATAGGCGCAGACCATTTAGGCACGGAAAAAGATATAGTATCTCAACTTGAAACAATGGGAGAACTTTTGAAAGAGGATTATTATTTTACCTTATCTAATCCGTTTGATTATTTTTTGAGAGTAGAAAATGATTTTGATAAATTCAGATGGGATGAAGAACTTAGAGATAATTCCCGAACATTTACTCTTCAAGGTTGTTATTCTTCAAGATTGGACTTAAAAAGGTATAATACAATTTGTTCGTATAAACTTGATTTGGTATCAAGACTTGTAAAACAACAAAGAGAATTAAAATACGATAACTTAATAGAATATGCATATAAAATGCTGCTGCAAAACCAAGCCCACGACAGTATATGCGGCTGTTCAACGGACGATGTTCATTCTGAAAATTTGATTCGTTACAAAAAGATTTTGCAAATAGCGGACGGAATTATTGATGAGATAAAATTTGCAAACAATTTTGAACAGAGGAGAATAATCAACCTTTCCGATAAAGATTTTTCCGGCATAGTTGAGTTTGAAACAACAAATCAGCCTGAAGGGTACGAACTTGTATCAACAAGAAAGGGATTTGATTTTGGATTGCTTGCGGATACTCAAAGGATACCTGTGACAGAAGATTATACAACAATATATAAATATTTGGCGGAAGTAAAAGATGTGGAACCATATGAAACAGAATTTATAATGCCGAATTACACACCTTCCGATTTAAATGTAACCGAAAACAGCATATCAAATTCTTATATAACTCTTTCGGTTAATGAACGGGAAGTTTTTATAAACGGTATAAAGCTTTCTTTGAAAGATTTTTCAGACTTAGGTGACAGCTATAATTGCGGTCCTAAAGAAAATGACGAAGGTAAGGAATATAAAGTACTTCGTACAAAAGTTATTTTAAATACCCAAATGAGGGCTTGCTTAAAGATTGATTATGACGGAAGTTGGGACGTAATCACGATGTATGTGACTTTGGACAAAAATTCTTCATATCTCAAGCTTTATTATGAATGGGAAAATACACAGAAAAATCATATACTTTATGCAAATTACGAATTAAAAGCGCCAATAAATACAGTTTATTCTGAGGATATGAACGTTCTTGTTAAGCGAACGTTTGATTCTAATTATGATATAAGAAAAAATCTCCCCAAAACAAAGGGGCTGGAAGCAAAGACAAATACAGCTCCTATGCAAAGAGGACTTTTGATAGACGAAAAAGAAAATAATATCGGAATAATAACAAAAGGTCTGACCCAGTATGAAGTTTATTCAAACAACTTAATGATACCGATATTAAGGGCAACCGGAATTATATCAGAACCTAATAACCCTGCAAGAACCACACCTGCAGGCCCTCCGATACCGGTAACTTCTCTTCAGATGATAGGACGAAATATCGCGGAAATGTACGTATTTTTCGGGAATGAGAATGCGTTTAAAGAAACGCTTTCAAAAGTTTATAATTACGTGATTACGTAATACCGTGTTTTATACTGCTGGCTCTGAATACTCTTTGTATAGCTGCTTCTTTTTTATCAATCTGATTACTTTTTTGCCCATATCTTGGGAATTTTATCATTGTCCATAATTGTGCAGGTGTAATGTTTTCATCGTGGCTTATACCTGACCAATCTTTTGCGTTACCTATATGTCCGACCAGATAATCTAACTGAGCTTCTCCTGATGCTTTGTGAAATTGGTTTAAATTGTTTATGTTTGATTTGTTAACATTATCCATAGCATAAAAATCAGGATGTTTTTTTGCCCAATTTTTAATTGTTTTAAACGATTTGCTATCAAGTTGAAAAAGTCCGCGATATGAAGAATGGATTGATTTTGTGTTTAATTTTGATTCTCCTGCAAGAATAGCAATCGTTTCATCTAACGTTTGTTCCATTATAGAAGAATAATGCTCGCTATCAAAGTCTTTATCTTTGACTCTTACATTAAGCTTTTGTATTACATCATATAGTTTATTATAAAATGCTTTATCGGGCGATCGCTTAAATGTTGCACTCCATTTTTCATGCAATTTTGTAACAATTTCGTCTCGTTTGTTTTTGTCTTCATATAGAGGAACATTTTCAACAGTTTTTGGTTCTTGGACTCTGGTATCATCTTTTGGTAAAACTGTCTTTCTCGCCAGCATTCCTTCAATAACATCTTCACAAACAGCCATTGCATCACATATTATATGGTATAAACTTCCTTCAACAGAAAACGTTTGTTCGTTTTCGTTATAAGATTTTTTTGCTTCTTCAAAGATACTGACTTCGTCAAAATTTTCTGTTTTTTCAATTTTCCCATTTCCGTCCAAGTCGCATTTTGTTTGAATAATTTTTAGAATGTTTTCCGGTATTTCAAACACGATATTTAAAACTCCTTTTGAATCTTACAATATAGTTATCGGCATAATTTTTGTAAACTTTAGTCTTTATTTTAAAAATTTTACAAATATTTACATTTTGATGTATAATACAGTTCAAGGGAGTGAATTTTGATAAAGATTATTCATAAAATTATTTTTAAAACGAAACGTATGAAATTGCTTGATAAGTATATTATCAAGCAGGTTATAGAAATGTTTATAATGGGAGTATTGGTATTCACTTCCATAATATTTGCGTCGGATACATTTATAACGC
The DNA here is from genome assembly GCA_905236505.1 of Candidatus Gastranaerophilales bacterium. Classification (GTDB taxonomy): domain Bacteria; phylum Cyanobacteriota; class Vampirovibrionia; order Gastranaerophilales; family Gastranaerophilaceae; genus CAG-196. The sequence goes on along the minus strand of CAJOPY010000133.1, from coordinate 12,818 downwards.
TTATAAAACAGATTTCCATGTACGGAATTCCTTTTAAAATAGCATTTTTGATTATAATATTACATCTTCCTTCGGTGTTTGTTATGACAATACCAATGGGGGTTCTCCTTGCAACAGTTATGACTTTAAACGGGCTTAGTTTGAGTTCGGAAATTACGGTTATGAGAGCATGCGGAATAGGAATAAACAGAATTGCCAAACCTATTTTTGTATTCGCAATAATTATGTCTTGTTTGAGTTTTGTTCTCAATGAAACGGTTGTACCTGTTATGACTAAACAATCTACGGATTTAGCATTATACGCGTTTAGTAAAAAAAATATCCCGGAAGGTAAAGAAAATTTTTTGTTTAAAGAGGTTAAAGATGGCGGAACACTTAAAAGACTCTTTTATGTCGGTGACTGTACTGACGGAATTCTTCATAATATAACAGTTTTAGACGCTTCAAAAGATAATACAATTCAAATTCTCCAAGCAAGAGAAGGAGAAACCAAAGAGGAAGGGTGGAGATTTCAAAAAGGTGCTATTTATACTGTAACGGATAACGGTAAAGCTCTTGATACAACAATGTTTGATGATACAGTTATTAAATTCGGCATGGATTTAACAAAGGAAATGAATAAGAATATTGCAAATGAGCATAATTTTATTCAGTTGTGTAAATTTTTAACGAAAAAAAATATACCTAAAAAACAAGAGCTTAAAATCAGTTTGTTTGACAAAATTGCACTTCCTTTAACAACAATTGTTCTTGTAATAATAGGAGTTCCGCTTGCAATTACACCGCCAAGAGTCAGATATAACAGAGGATTTTTGTTTAGTATTTTGATAATTTTTGCATACTACCTTGTTAGAGCACTTTCAATATCATTTGGAGAAACAGGTGCGCTTCCGGCTGTTATTGCAGCATTTCTTCCGAACATAATACTAACAATTGTCGGAGTAGCTTTGTATTACAAAAAAGTTTATACAATAAGCTAAGGAGGCGGTAAATATGTTCAGAAGTTATAACTACACCGATATGATAGCCTTTTTGGTAGGTGTTTTTATATTAGGTTTTATGATGTTTCCGATACAAACCGCCGTGTTGAGTGTGGTTATTATAATAGCTTATTTTTATCTTAGAAATGCTAATTTTATCAGCGGAAAAGTTATGAATGAATCACAATCAGACAGAAGAAGATACGCTCTAAATACTGCAAGAATTTATCTTGCGCCTCATAAAAGTATATGGAAGGATTTGCGTCTTTCCAATAGGCTGTGTATACTTCTTTTGGGCTCTGACGGACAATCTATTTCCGCTGTAGAAAGTGTTAAGCCGTTTCGTTCTTTAAGGGTTTTAAAATCAAAAATACATTCTAATAACGATTTGTGGAATATGCTGTGTATTGATTTTAGTCATACAACGTCTTTTGATGAGCTTGTACAAAAATTTAACAGATTTAATGTAGATATATCAATAAAAGACAGCCATTATACAGTAGTTCAAAAAGCTCAATCTCCGAATAATATTCAGCCTCGCCAAGTTCAGGTTGTTGATATAAATAATGAAGTTGTAAATAATATAAAAGAAAATACAGAAAAACTTGATATAAATAACGCTTCAGAGGTAGAAATAACATCTCTTCCCGGAATAAGTATCGTTATGGCAAAAAAACTCGTCAAAAAGCGTGACGAAATCAAAGGATTTAAATCTGTAGATGATGTTTGTATATTTCTTCATCTCAGACCTCATATAGAAAAACAAATTCGTGACTTAATCTGTGTAAACAAAATGCAAGGAACTGCAAAACCGCAGAGAAATAGAGAGCGGAGTATAGATTTATAGGATTTTATATGAAACTCAGAGTTTTTAATATAATAAAAAATACAAAAACAGAAGGTCCCAAAAACCGCTACTGTATTTGGGTGCAGGGTTGTTCCAGACATTGCAAAGGGTGTCAGGCTGTTCACACTTGGGCACACGATAAAGGTGATTTGTATGATGTAAATTCAATTATATCCGATATAATTAAAACTTCAAATATGTATAATATTGAAGGAGTTACATTTTTGGGCGGCGAACCGTTTGAACAAGCAGAAGCTTTGGGGATTATAGCAGAAGAGGTACAAAAAAACGGGCTCAGTGTGGTTTGTTTTACGGGGGGTAAATATGAGGAGCTTAAAGAAAACCTTGTAAATAAAAAACTGTTGGATAATACAGATTTACTGATTGATGGTGAGTTTATTCAAGAACTTGCCGATTATTCTCGTGCATGGTGCGGTTCTTCCAATCAACGGTATATATTTTTAACGGATAGGTATAATGAAAGTATTGTTAAACAATACAAAAACAAAGTAGAAATAAATATTTCCAAAAACGGGCAAATTTTTATGAACGGAATGGGAAATTTTGAAGAGATACTGCGAAAGGTTGATTTAGCGGAACTGAAATTGTGATAGTATGCCATATAGTGTACAAAAGAGAGGTTTTAGAATGAGTGCGTATAAATTAGCAAATTTGATTAGGGCAAGATTTCCGATGATTTATATTACGACCTATGAAGAAGACAGAGTTACTAAGTATATAAAATCAATCGTAACTGATGAAAAACAGGTAAAGTATAAACGGGAAGTATTTATATGGACTCAAACAGAAGGTTTTTATAATGATACAACTCAAAAAAATGTAAATGATACGACCTGTCCTTGTAAAGCTTTGGAATTTATACGTAAATACGATAAAGATGCCGTATTTATAATGTATGATTTTCACGTTAACTTCGGTCCGAAAGGCAGGCAGCCGGATTACAATACAATAAGAAAAGTGAGAGATATTATTCCGGATTTGAAACTGGGTACTGTAAGAAAAACAGTATTTTTTATATCAACAGAAACTCTAATACCTGATTCATTACAAAAAGAAGTTACTATATATGATTTTCCTCTTCCTACTTTAGATGAAATAAAAGCAAAATTTGAAAGTATGATTAACCAAAATAGCGGTGTAGTAAATGAACTAAGCGAAGATGATAAAGACAAACTTTGTAAAGCTGCTTTAGGGCTTACTCTTCAAGAAGCTGAAAGTGCATTTGCCCTTGCTATGGTAAATGACGGAAAGATTAATATAAAAGATTTACAAGTTGTTTTGGAAGAAAAAGTTCAGGTTATTAAGAAAACAGGAATATTGGAATTTATTCGCTCGGATTATACTATGAAAGATATAGGCGGATTGGATAATCTAAAAAACTGGCTTCTAAAAAGAAATAATTCTTGGTCGGAACAGGCTAAAAAGTATTGTATTCCGGCGCCAAAAGGTGTTCTCGTAACCGGAGTTCCGGGCTGCGGTAAAAGTTTAACCGCAAAAGCAATGAGTACGATTTGGGGTTTACCTCTATTAAAACTGGATTTCGGTAAAGTTTTTTCAGGACTTGTCGGAAGCTCGGAAGAAAATATGAGAAGAGCTCTTGCAACGGCAGAAGCGGTTGCACCTTCTATATTGTGGATAGATGAAATTGAAAAAGGATTAAGCGGGCTTGGTTCAAACGGTGATAGCGGTGTTTCATCACGTATATTCGGACAATTTTTAACGTGGATGCAAGAAAAAGAGTCACCTGTTTTTGTAATAGCTACAGCAAATAATATTAGCGGACTTCCGCCGGAACTTTTAAGAAAAGGCAGATTTGATGAGATATTTTTTGTTGATTTGCCGACTGAAGATGAACGAAAAGAAATATTTAAGCTTCATTTGGAGCGCAGACTCAAAGATAAACAAGTAGCAAGTGAAATAGTCGGCGTAAAAAATCTTTGCGGAGAACTTGCAAAAATGACGGAAGGATTTATCGGTTCAGAAATAGAACAGGTCGTGGTTTCAGCCTTATGTGATGCATTTTTTGAGAAGCGTCCTTTAAGATTTGAAGATTTAGCCAAAAATATTCAAACAACTGTTCCGCTTTCTATGACTCAAAGAGAGCAAGTTCTTGCACTGAGAGCTTGGGCAAATGTTCGTGCGGTATCCGCAACTAAGACATCTAAGATGAAAAAATACGCAAAAGAGATTGATGAAAAGGATGCTGCAACAAGCAGAGGCGGCAGAACGCTGGATTTTTAAGGGGTAAATGTATAATTATCCCAAAATATATATTTGAGTATAATATTTAAAAATATAGGAGAAAGAATAATGTCATGTACTGTTATAGCTGTTCCATATGCGTTATTGTGGGTGGTCAGTACTTTTGCCGGTGTTGCAGCCGGTGCAGTAAGCGCGTCAAATCAAGAAAATGAACCGGAAAATGTAATTGATGTTTACAATAATGATATGTCGGATTGTTCAGAAGATGTTGTTATTACGGAAAAACATTTTATAGAAAAAATATTTCAGACACCGTTTATGGACAGAGAAATTCTTATGAAAACCTTAAATGAGGAGGGTGTTGTAAATATAAGCGAATGGGAAAACGGTTTGGCTTGTGAGGTAGATAATTACAAACTTTTGTTTGAACAACAAGATAAAAATAAACCGTATACTCTAAAAATTTCTTGTTTAGAAAATCAAAATGCCGAAGAAAAAGCTGCTGATTTAAATAATGAATATGCAATGAATGTTCAGGAAGATGCATATCTTCATATATTAGACAAGCTAAAAGAAAATAATATGCAAATAGAAAATGAAGAAGTTATGGACGACAACACAATAGTTTTAACGGTTAATATTGAATAAAATTATTAATGGGAGTGCTAATCAAATGTCTGATAAAAAATTAAAAATAAAATTAATGCCAAACGGTGAAATCCAAATGGAAACTCATGGTGTAAAAGGAAAAAAATGCTTGGATTATATAGAAGTTTTAAAAAAATTGGTTAATGTAAAAATAAGTGATACAAAACTTACGAAAGAATATTACGAAACCGAAAACGAAATAACCGAAGAAAATCAAGCAGAAATAAAATACGATTAATATCGTTGCACAACTGATAAATTTGTGGTACTATAAACAATGAGAAGAGAGGGAAAAAAGTGAGCGAAGGTCACTGGATAGTAAATACAGTAATAGCCGGTCATCCTATGGCATTTAATATGGATACTTTGGTTACAATGTGGGCGGCAATGATATTTCTGCTTGCAGTGTCTTTTTTTGCAACAAGAAATCTGTCTTTGATTCCGAATAAGCTTCAACTTGTGATGGAGTGGATTTTAGGATATTTTGACAATCTTGTGAAAAGTATGATAAATAAGGACGGAGAGAAACACTTTCCGCTTATTGCGTCATTATTCTTGTTTATAGTTACAGCAAATTTAATGGGACAGCTTCCGTTAAAAATGTTTGAGCTAAAGCAAGGCGAATTCGCATCTCCGACTAATGATATAAATCTTACGGCAGGGCTTGCAATAATAGTTTTGGTTTATTATGTTGTTGCCGGTCTTGTTAAGAAAAAAGGAAAATTCTTGCTTCACGAGTTTTCTTTTGTCGGCATAATATCAATGCTTGTAGAAATACTTGAACTTTTTACAAGACCGTTGACGCTTGCACTACGTTTATTTGGAAATATATTGGCAGGAGAGATCCTTATCGGTGCATTATTGGGCATTTGTGCTTGGGGGCTTCCGCTGCCGATTATGTTTTTTGAAATACTTGTAGCGTGTGTGCAAGCATTGGTATTTACGATGCTAACCACTGTTTATATAGCAACGGCGGTTAATGAAGAACATTAAAAGCGCTAGGATACTAAGACGCTAGGGCAATAAGAAGATAAAATTTTATAAAAAAGGAGAAGAAAATGGAAGAAGTAAAAACAATTTCAGATTTAGCACAATTAGGAGCCGGTATTGCAATGGGTTTTGGTGCAGTAGGTGCAGGACTTGGTATCGGTATTGCAACAAAAGGTTTGTTAGAATCAATAGCAAGGCAACCGGAAATTGCAGGTAAAGCAGTAGGTTTCTTCTTGGTAGGTGCAGCTTTGGCAGAAGCTTGTGCAATTTATGCATTGGTAATTGCTATGAAGTTGTCAGGTATGATGGGCTAATCAAATAAATATAAGAGAAAGGAGAAAAGTAAATAAGAGAAAAGTTGATAAGTAAGGATATAAAATCTTTTTCAACTGTTCGCTTATTCACTTCCCAAAAATATGGAATTTAACGGAACATTTTTAGCAACAATTATATCATTTATACTGTTTGTAATCCTTATGAATAAGCTTTTATATAAGCCAATTCGCAGGATTGTAAACGAAAGAACCGATTATATAAATAACAATTATCTTTTTGCTGATAAAAACAACAAGGAGGCAGAGGAGCTTGTAACGGAAAGAGATGAAAAAATTACAGAAGCTAAAGATGGTGCAAGACTAAAATACAACGAAATAGTAGAAGGATACAAACTTCAAAAAAATGAAGTAATACAGACAACCCGTGCGGAAACCGATGAAAGTTTAAAACAAGAATATGATAAACTAAACAATGTTTCAAACGAAGCAAAAGAATCTTTAAAATGGAAAATGAATGAACTTGCAAGTGACATTGCGGAAAAAATTCTCGGTTACAGAAGTGAAGTGCAAGGGTTTGATAATGATTCTGTAAACAATATTCTATATCATTAGAAAGGTAGGAAATGTACGAAGCAATAGCAGATTATATAGCTCGGACGAATTTATTCAATTTTATAATATTTGCAGGTATAATTACATATCTTGTAATTAAGCTTAATGTGAAAGAAGGATTGGAAAAAGGAAAAGAAGCTGTTTCGGAACATATAGAAGATTCGGATGCAGCAAAAAAAGAGTCCGAAGAAAATCTGCAGTCAATAAAAGATAAGATAGAAAATCTTGAAAGTGAAATAGATCAGATTGTTAAAGAGTCCGAGAACAATGCAAAAATTGTTGGTGAAAAAATAATAAGTGATGCGAATAAAACCGCAGAAAATATAAAAAATAATTCTTTAAAAATAATAGATAATAAAACGGCATTATTAAGAAATGACATAATGAAAAGAGCATCACTTGCATCTGTAGAAGTTGCAAAAAATCACATTATAAATGAATTAAATTCAAATGCGGATTTGCATAATAAATTTATAGAAGAAAGTATAGAGGCAATAAACGGGGTAGATATCAAATGAGCGAACTTGCTGCGAAAAGATGGGCAAAAGCTTTAATGGAACTTGCTTGTGAAGACGAAGGAATATCAAAAGAAGATATTTTAGACGACTTAAGAGAAGTTGCGGAATGTTTTGCGTCTTCGGATGAACTTTCAAATGTGGTAAATAATCCTTCGGTATCATCGGAAGAAAAACAAATAGTGTTATCTAAACTTTTTCAATCAGAATTAATGCCGATAGTATATAATTTTCTTTTTGCACTTAATTTAAGAAAAAGATTGAGTTTAGTTGCAGATATTGCAAAAGAGTTTGAAAATGAACTTGAGATTAAGAATAATATAGTTCGTGTAGATATTACGTCTGCGATAGATTTAGATGAAGCTAAAAAGAACGATATTAAAAATAAAATTTCCGAAAAACTCCAAAAAGACATAAAAGTTAATTGGGGAATTGATGCTGATATTATAGCCGGATTAATCTTTAATATAAATGATACGGTTATTGATAACAGCGTAAAACATAAGTTAAACACATTAAGTAAAATGATTGTAAAAGCATAAAAGGGGATACAAATGACAGTAATTAATCCTGATGAAATTAGTTCTATATTAAAAGAGAACATTAGAAATTACGAAGCAAAGGCCGAAGTAACAAATATCGGAAGCGTATTGGAAGTCGGTGACGGTATTGCGAGAATATACGGACTTCGTAATGTTATGTCAAATGAGCTTGTTGAATTTGAAGACGGCAAGGGGACTTTGGGTATAACATTAAATTTGGAAGAAAACAATGTCGGTGTTGTTATATTGGGTGAATATACTCATATCAAAGAAGGTATGACGGTTAAAACAACCGGAAGAATAGCATCGGTTCCTGTAGGCGATTCACTAATCGGCAGAATAGTAAACCCGACAGGTGCGCCTATTGACGGAAAAGGTGACATTTTATCTGACAGGACAAGACCTATAGAAAGAGTAGCTCCCGGTATAGTTGCAAGAAAGTCTGTCCATCAACCGCTTCAGACAGGATTAACTGCAATTGATGCTTTAACTCCAATAGGGAGAGGACAAAGAGAATTGATTATCGGTGACAGACAAACCGGTAAAACCGCAATCGCAATTGACACAATAATTAACCAAAAAGGCGGAGATGTCATTTGTATTTATGTAGCAATAGGTCAAAAAGCTTCTACTGTTGCTCAGATAGCCAAAACATTAGAAAAGAACGGTGCGATGGATTATTCAATAATTGTTGCTGCAACAGCAAATGAACCGGCTCCGTTGCAATATATTGCTCCGTTTGCAGGTGTTGCGATAGCAGAAGAATTTATGGAACAGGGAAAACACGTTCTGATAGTATATGATGATTTAACAAAGCATGCTCAAGCATATCGTGCAATGAGCTTGCTTCTTAAAAGACCGCCGGGACGTGAAGCATACCCTGGAGATGTATTCTATTTACATTCAAGATTATTGGAAAGAGCTGTTAAGCTGAGTGATGAACTTGGCGGAGGCAGTATTACAGCACTTCCTATTATTGAAACTCAGGCCGGTGATGTTTCCGCATATATTCCGACAAACGTAATTTCTATTACAGACGGTCAGATTTTCTTAGAAACATCATTGTTTAACTCAGGTGTAAGACCTGCAATAAATGCCGGTATATCGGTTTCTCGTGTAGGTGGTGCGGCACAAACAAAGGGTATAAAACAAGTTGCCGGAAAACTTCGTTTAGATTTGGCACAGTTTAGAGAACTTGAAGCATTTGCACAGTTCGCATCAGATTTAGACGCAGCGACAAAAAAACAGCTTCTAAGAGGACAAAAACTGACAGAAGTTCTAAAACAACCTCAGTACAAGCCGCTTTCGGTAGCTCAGCAGGTAACAATTTTGTTTGCGGCAAACGAAGGATTCTTGGATGAAGTTGATAATAAAAATATAACGGCATACAAAGCCGGTTGGTTTGAATATTTTGAAGCTAATTTACCTGAAATGAGTAAGGCTTTAAATGAAGGTGCAAAACTTTCAGAAGAAGATGTAGCAACCTTAAAGTCAAAACTTGAAGAATACGGTAAAACTTTGAATTAGTAAACAGGAAGAACAATGCCAAATTTAAAAGACATAAAAAGCAGAATAAATAGTGTACAGAACACAAAAAAGATAACAAAAGCAATGAAGATGGTAGCCGCTGCAAAAGTTAAAAAAGCGGAAACAACAGTAAAAGCGGCACGTCCTTTTTCTGATGAGCTTTTGCATCTTTTCAGAAAAATGCTAGGTACGGTAGGAGAGTACTCAACTCAAGGATTGAAGGTTGAAAGAGGACTGGATAATTATCCGGAACTTATAAAACCAAGAGCGGTAAAATCCGAAGGTTTGCTTGTTATGACTTCAAATAAAGGCTTAGCAGGTGCTTATAATGCAAATGTTATAAAATCAGCGCTAAAACGAGTAAAAGAAAATTCTGAAAACGGTATAAAAACAGTTATATATCCGGTAGGACAAAAAGCTGTATCTGCATTTAAACATAAAGCCGGTGATTATGAGCTAAAAAAGGGTTACTTGAGCATTGCAAATGAGCCGAATGCAACAGGAGCAAATATAATAGCAGAAGATATAGCTGAAGATTTCGTAAACGGAAAAATAGACAGTATAGATATTTTTACAACACATTTTAATAATATGATGTCTTATAACGTTGTTGCTTGGGAAGTTTTGCCTGTAAAAGTTGAGAAAGCTTCAGAGAAGGAGTTAGATCCTCTGATGTTGTTTGAACCATCTCCGCATGCTATTTTGCAGAAACTTGTGCCAATGTATATTACAAATTCAATATATCAGGCTTTATTGGAAGCAAATGCATCAGAACTTGCTTCTCGTATGACAGCAATGTCTGCAGCGTCAAATAATGCTGAAGAAATGATTACAACATTAACTATTGATTATAATAAGGCTCGCCAGAGCGCAATTACACAAGAGCTTGTAGAAATTGTGTCAGGTGCAAATGGTGTTAAAGGATAGAGTTAATATTGTATTAGATATAGGATTGTTGCCTGTTTAAAATTATGCGCAATTAGTTTTTCTTTTTATCAGCTCATTAGTTTCATCGTCCTTTTTAATTTGCAAGTATTTAACAACAGCAAGAACTCTGGATTTAACATTTAACTTTGAATAGATTAGAGATAAATGTGCTTTAACAGTGTGTGTACTTATGCTTAAAATATCTCCTATTTCTTGATTAGTTTTACCTTGTACGAGTAAATTTAAAATATCGCTTTCTCTTTTAGTAAACATTATTTTTCCTTTCTTTTTCACAAAAAAATTCAGCTTATATATTTAATTTTCTACAATGTAGACCAAATTTCCATTAGCCGAAATTCTATAATTTTATTTGGGTAAAAATTTAATTAATGTTTTTTTAAAATTACTAAAATAACGCCAAATAAAATAAGCGTGATGCCGAAAATAATTTTCAAGGAGATTGGCTCACCAAAAAGTAATATTCCGAAAAATAATGCAGTTAAAGGTTCCAGAGCTCCTATAATTGCAGTTTTTGTGGCACCTATGAATTTAATAGCAAAAGTAATTGTTTCAATAGATATTATTGTAGGAAATACAGCTAGTCCTAAAGTGCAAGCAAGATAAAACCAATTAGTTAGGATTTGCAAATCCTGACAAAATCTTAAATTCCAAATATACACGCTCAAACCGAAAAGCATGATGTAAAATGTCAGTTTATCAGGTTTAATATGTTTTATAATGTTAATATGTCTTACTCCCACGATGTAAATTGCATATGAAAGCGCAGATAACAGAACAAGAGTTACACCTTTGATATTTATGCTGCCATCGGGATTTCCGTTATATAGTAAAATAATCCCGTAAACCACTAAAAAAAGGGCAAACCATATAATTTTAGCTAAGTTTTCTTTGAAAACAATTTTTGAGATTAAAGCTACTATTATAGGGTACGCAAATAAAATTGTACAAGCAAGTCCTGAATCTATGTATCTGAACGCATCAAATAAAAACAATGATGAAAAAGAAAAAATTATACCGAATATAAACAACATACAAAATTCTTTTAGAGACATTTTGAATGATATATTTTTAAAGAATTTTAACCAAAATCCGTACAAAATAACAGCAAATAGGTACCTGTAAAAAAGCACGGAATTGACACTATATCCGCCGCTATATAGCGGTATTGCAAATAGTGGATTTGTGCCGTAACTCACTGCTGCAGAAATTCCGTTAATATATCCTTTTGTTTTGTATGTTTTCATGTTAACAATACTACTTTACAAATTTTTCAGCATCCAAATATCGTATAATCTTTGCCGGGTTTCCCACAACGACAGCGTTATCCGGAACATCCTTTGTTACAACTGCGCCTGCTCCTATTACGGCATTTTTGCCGACAATAACGCCCGGAAGAATAGTAACATTTACTCCTATCCAAACATTTTGTTTAATGTGAACAGGTTTGCAGGTAATTACGTATCTGTCATACATGTCATGATTATTTGTTGCAATTGTGCAATTTAGAGAAATCATAGTGTTATCTTCTATTATTAAACCTCCTGCTGACATACATTGAAATCCGTTCATTATAGTAACATTACTTCCGATTTTGACTTTATCCGCTAATATTACAAAAATTGAGGGATTAATTCGTGTATTTTCACCAAGCGTATGGTTAAAAAGTTCTTGTATAAGTTCTTGACATTCAGGAGTTGTGGGGTTTGTGTGGTTAATTCTAAAACACAAATCTGCGCTTCTTTTGGCTTCTGCGATTCTTTCCGGACTTTGAGTTCTTACATCAATTCTAACTTCATTCATTTTTTTCTCCCTTCATAATTTATATTATTATAAAAGTTTTAATAGTAAATGCTAACATTCTGATAGTGTACATATTTTATGGTGAAGTGACTCACTCTTTTTACAGTCATACTTGCTGCCATTTGACTGATTGTGAAAATTGGATTAGTGACGAGAGCAATTGTGATCTCTCTGTGACTACTGCTTAAATTTAGTAAAATTTTTAATGTCAAAAATAACTATGATTAATACACAAAAGGAATTATTGTAAATATTGCTTTTTTTGCTAAACTTGCTCCGCCGCGAGTTTTTGTTTTCTGGCAAATTTTCTTTATATTACTTCCTCCTGTTATAAATCGGTCGTATAATATTGAATATACTTTTTCTCTTTCATTGTAAACCTGTTTTGTCACTCCTAACATTGATTCAATAAAATAGTCATTATTTTTACTGAATTTACCATTGTGTTTTTGAGCAAAATCAAGAATATATTTAAATTGTTCATCATATTTTTTTGCAACCTGGTGTATACCCCTATATACATGTTTATCCATCACATCTTTGAAATCTTTGGTAATGCAATTAGCCAGATTCCATTGTTCAAAAACACGTAAGCCTTTGGGTATAATACCTAATTTAGGAATTCTTTCAAAAACCTTTGTAATCGTATTGTTTTCTATTTCGTATATTTCCTGAAGTTTGCTGGCATTAATCCTAAAATAATTTTTTATAATTTCATCAAAATTCTGCATAGGTTCTTCTATTTTTTTGGAATTACTGATAAAAATTTTACATATACGTTCCAATTCTTTCTGGAACTGCACGCAGTCATTATATTCTTTTTGTCGTGAACTTACATCACTAAGTAAGTACATATAACCTGAACAGCCTCCGTTATTTCCGTTGTATCCGTCAGCACCTTTTTTCATTCT
>CAJOPY010000132.1 GCA_905236505.1 Candidatus Gastranaerophilales bacterium | reverse complement strand
TCTTTATTCATCATGATTAACGGCATTTTTCAGTAAAACTTTAGGGTTTTTAAGAAAATTGTTACAAATCTTAACACATCGTCACGTGCATACAAAAACTTCTATATTTAGCTTTCCGGTGTTATTACAACAATTTACTCACTCTTGTTGCAATTGCGTGCGGATTATATCTTTTAGAGCAATTTTGATATTCGCCGTTTGCAAGGATTTCTTCACCTATTTTTTCAAAAATGTAATTTATATTATGTATTGATTGACCTTTGTTTATTATATCCGTTAAAATAGTTTTGATATCTATAACAGACAAAATATTTGTAACATTCCAAATTAACCAACTGTTGTTTTTTTGAACGGAATTAATATATTTTTCTGTTATCTCATTTGTAAATATTTTGTCCAAATTTTCGTAAATTGTACTTTTTAACTCTTCGTAAATCTCAATTTTTATATTTTCACTTCTTGGGACTAAGTATCCGTTTTTTATTTTTATCCCGCGTATGAAAATGGCATATTCATTTTCTTGTAAAACGTTGTTATCAGTAATTTTTACCGGAGGAATAATAAATCCGCATTCACTTTTTATCTCTTCGCGAATTTCACCGATAACATTAAACAAAGTTTTTTCAAACGAAATAATATCGCTACCGACTTGAATTTGCACTATATCACTGTTAAGCGAATCAAACATATTATCAATACGTTCAAATGGTGATAATTCTTCATTTTTTGATTTTATATTTAAAAAATTTTTTATTCTCTCAAGCATATTTTTTTATTAATAAATTTTTATACAAAGTCAAAAAAATAATTATTCCGGAAATTTTACATTTTTTCGCTTGCTTATATATTTTACATTCCTTCAAAATCACCGGCTAATATACGCATTGCACGATTTTCTGCCCTGTCTGCTTTTCTGAGTGCAGATTCCAATCCTGAATTGTCCCATGTTTTTTGAATATTTGCACCGGCTTGTGACGGAATATAGCTTCTCTTTATTGCAGAATTATTATCCATTCCGTTTTTGCCTTTTACGGTTGAATTTTGAGATGGAATATATGTATAGGTATCTTTCTTGCCTTTACCTATTGGTGATGGTATAACGTTTTCTTGTGAAGGAACGTATGTATAAGTGTCCGCAGGATTTCTGTGATTTTGATGTTGTCCTAAAGCGGATAAATTTTTTCCTCCGCCTTTGTGCGCAATCATATTATTTTGTATTTGATTTAAGTTCTCGTTATTTTTGTTTGATACATTGTATACTTTTTGCTTTTGGGTTGCGTATAATTGGTTCTGAAGTTCTTCTTTCAGGAATTTTTTCTGTTCTTTTTTGGCTTCTTTTATCTCTTCCTCTTTGATTGCATTATATGAATCACCAAAGACAAGTTTTACGCTCTTGTTTATAAGAGTATCTAAAATTCCCATTGAAATTCCCGCCCAAATTGCAAATCTTAAAGGAACTCCAAAAATGTTTCGCGGAAGATTTCTGGCTTTTGTTAATCCTGTTGTAATTATATTTCCTGTATTATATCCGTCAAACCTTCCTAAATCTAATGTCATACCGCGAGCCAGTTTCCTTATAATGCGAGTAAATATGTTTTGTCCCTTTACATTATATAGCTTATCCAGTTTTTTCTGTGCAAGTTTTTTTGCATCAGAGTATTGTTTAAGTGTTTTAAACTCACCTTTTTTATTCTTTTCGTTAAAATTTCTTACAATGTCTTTGTATTTTGCAACTTTTGTTTTACCCATTCCGGCATATTGTGCACCGCCTAAAGTATGCATCATTTTTAACGCAAGCGGGAATGTAAATACCCAAGAAATAGAATTAATTATACTGCTTATGCCTGTTCCTATTTTTTGATTATTTTCCGCTTTATGAACGTTTATTCCGGCAACAACTGCCGCCGGCGCAATAAACAACAATACACCGGTTTTTCCGCCGCCAAATGTTATTCCTCTATGAAACATTTGAATTAATTTTGACATAAATCTGCCGGTACCGGTTTTGGCTCCCTCACCCAAACTGTAGAGCCTATTGTGAATTTGGTCACAGCTTATTACTCTTTCAAACGGTTTAGACAAAGGTCCCAAAAAGCTTTTGTGTCCTTCACCTATTCTTATTTTGCCACCGACTTTTTTGGCTGCTTTCAATACGTCATCTGCATAATTTCCAAATTCGTCTTCGCTGATAAGTTTTATTTTCTCAGCGTCTAAGCCCATTTGTTCTAAAATGGTTTGCTTTGTAAGAGTACTTGAAATTCCTTCGCCTGTGGCGAGAATTTGTTTAATCTTATCTTTTGAAACGCCTAATCTTGATAACAGGACATGGTTTGATGCGAGTTCTTCCGGTATAGAAGATATTTTTGATACTCCAAATGTTTTCTTTAATAGCTCTTTATCTTTTTTGGTAAGTGCAAGATTATTAAGACCAATGAAACCTTCTCCGTTAAGATGCAGCCTTTGAGTTATGTGCACAAAATCTTCAACCACTCTTTGCTTTTGAGTAAGCATTTCATTTTTTACCATAGACCATTCCGGCATAGACGGTGTTTCGTCCATAGCTTTTAATACAGAATTTCCTTTTACGATTTTTTTGCCTTTATTTTTAACAACTCCGAGCGCACCTAAGATTTTTTGCATAGGTGTGCTTTTAATAAATTTAGAATTTTCTATATTATCACCGAATTTTGCAGCTTTTCCAAGCAAACTCGTTTCATATTTACCGCCGATTCCTTCGTAATACCTGTCTAATAAATAACTTAACCCAAGCCAAGCAACAAAAGATGCTGCCGTGTGCTCCAAAAACTCTCCAAAAAAGCCTTTAACTGCAACTGTATAAATAGGATTTTTTTCTAACCCTTCTTTAATATTTTCCCATCTTGATTCTTTTTCCACATAATAGTCAGGTATTATAACAGGACGATTTTGAACCTGTACCGGAACTTTTCTCTGCACAGGATAAGTATTATAATTATTAAGATTGTTTCCTATTTCTGTCACAGTCAATAAACCTTTATAAACCTAACTAAATATATAAAAACTTTTTCCTCTGAAAAATTGCCATGAAATCATGATTTTGACGATTTTTTGTAAAAATTCTTAACAAACTTTTAAATAGAGCAATTCTTTTTACAGTCGGCAACGCGCAATGTTTTGAACCAAGTTTTAAAGGTAAATAAATTCGTTTTAAAAAATTTTTAAACAATCATTCTCCGGATGGTTATAGGAATTTTTCTATTTCAAAAACGGATTAAGAGTAAATAATATTACCCTCAACCCGTTTTTTAATATCCTAATCCTATCAAATTATAAACTAAAATCTTCTTCAGCCGGAAGGATTGCAGGAATTCCTTTAATCCATTTTTTAGCCTCATCACTTGCATTTATCCAGTTAACAGATAACAAACCTCTCTGTACCCATATAAGTTCTTTAAAGAACTCATATTGAGAATTTAAAGCATCTATTTTTGCTTTAAAATAAAGATGTTGTGCATCTGCTATTTGATTTATCGGAGCTTTCCCCATTAAATATTTGTTTTTAACCATTTCATAATTTTCAGCTTCAGCAAACATAGCTTTATACGATTTTTCAATCATGAAATATTTTGATATTGCACGGTTAACAACAGAACGAACTTTCATTTCTATCTCTGTATTAACTTCTTCCAAGTATGCATTAAGCTCGTTTAATTCAGATTTGCATCTTGCAATTTCTGCAATCTTATGACCGCCTTCTATAGGCTTCCATTGCGCACCGATGAAGAAACGGAAAGAATGCTCTTCCAAACTCAAATATGGTGAAGAATTGTATACAGCTCTGCCGATAGCATTATTGTTGTATAACATTCCGGCTGCTGCACCTTTTACCGCTTTTAATTGGTTATTTCCTTCATTTTCATACGGAAGTGATCTGTCAAACTGGGTCGTATATTCTAAAGACATCTTTGCATTGGGCATAAAGAATTTTTGACCGTAATTTGATATTTCTGCCTTTTTCATTGCAATAGCTGCTTTTAGTTTTGTAGTTTCGGGTGACAAGTATTGAACTTCTTCAACCAGCATGTCCGTAAATTTACCCAATTTTTTAGGGTCACGCACGTGATCTATAATATGTAAATCAGATGAGAAAAATGCAGGATCGCTGGCAGTAAGCGGTTTGAAATTAAAATCAACTTTCTGATCTTTATTTAAAAGTTTATTTATTTGAACTTTCAAATTTTTATAATCGGCTTGCATTGAAAGAAGTTTCTTTTCTGCTTCCGATACTTCACCTGCCCAACGGAAAACTTCTTCGTATCCGCATTTACCTGTTTTTTCACGAACACGTGCTATTGCTAAATTTTCTCTTGTTTCTTGTACAAATTCTTCCTGTACTTTAATCATATTACCAAGCATCAATGTATCTATGTATAAATTTGCAACTTGATATTCAATATTTGCCTTTGTCAAATCAGATTCAGCTTTATTGAATTTTAGTTTTTTGTGCTTAACAATGATGTTTGTAACCAAATCCGGAGAATACAAAACTTGGTCCATAGCAAGTGTAAACGCACCGGCTCTTGTCGGAATATCAGCATAAGATTCAGCATATTCACTGTTATATGTTTGATATCCCAAATCCATTCTTAAAGTCGGCAAATATCTCATATAAGCACTTGCAACAGATCTTTTTGCGGCACTTATAAGATATTTTTTTCTTGCCATATCTAAGTTGCTTTCATCCAAAGCATTTATTAGCGAACCTAAATCGTATATCGGTAATTGTTTATGTGAAATTACCACAGAATTATTTAATAGTCTTAGAGGAGGTGTATATCCTAAAGCATCCCCTGTATCAGCATTGTAAAAAATTACCTTGTCATCAAAAAACGGTATTTTTTCATTTTTCACTACATTGCCGTGTAAAACACCATGAATATTAAATGACGTTGCTTCTGCAAGTTTTTTATCTACATCAAATGTTGATGTACCAAGCATTGCACCTAAATCCACATCTTCTCGTCCTACTGATGAAAACGACGGAAGTTTTTTATCATTTATCCATTTATACATTTCTTTTCTTTGTTCAGAAGTCAAATTATACAAAGGGGTTACAAAAACAGAATCTACATCTGATGGAATTTTTGACAAAGAAGAACTTACGTTTTTGTTAACCGGAATAACAACAAAAGCCAAATCACACTTCTTTTCCTGAAGTTTCTTTGTTATCAAAGTGTTCCAATCGCTTCTTGTCTTATAATAACTTTCGTTCATTAAAATTGCTGTTTTTTTAATATGCTGATTTAAAACCTTAAAAGTAACAAAGTCGTTAGCCATTTGCTGGATTGGATTAAAGAATTTATCGCCAAAATCTCTTAACCCGTACTGATCAATTGTTACAACATATTTTTTCTTATCTTTTTTATCAGCATAATATGTGCTTGACATATACCCTAAAGATATTACCATTCTTGCACGTGAAGCAAGCGCTTTGTCCGATGCGGCAATTGCACCTTTTTCTGTCCAATCACCGGTAAAAACTAAATCTTTAGGAAAATTAGCTTTATAATCCGGTAAAAGAGAACGTGCTATTGTTTTTTGAAATTTTTCCAAAACAACTTGATTTTTTTCTGAAGGACCGTCAAAAACGAATGCCAAATCTATTGACTTTGCATTCGGAGCAGCCTGAAGTTGCGGTTTTGCTGCAGATATAGAAGCTGCTTGAGGAGCAGCAATTGCAATTCCGCTATACATAGACATTATCAATACTGATAATAATGTACAAAAAATTTTCTTCATGATTCTCCCAACTCCTTAATAAAGTAGCGTAATTTACAACAACTTGGTTGTAATTTACAACCATCATATCAAAAAAATATTTTTTTAAAACAAAAGCTAAAAATAATTTAAAGAATCTTAATAATCGGAGTTTACAAAAAACTCAAGAGTGTTCATTTATGAACTTTTCCGCACCCGCATTAATTAAAAAAATTTCTTTTTTTAATTCTGCCGCAAAAACACTCTTTTTTATTTGTGATAAAATTAGCACGAGGCAAATTATGAAAAAAACTTTAGAAGAATTTTTATATTTCGTTTTGGGGATTACAATTTTATTTGCTTTTTA
>CAJOPY010000131.1 GCA_905236505.1 Candidatus Gastranaerophilales bacterium | reverse complement strand
CAAGCTTGAAAGTGCTATGGAAAGCATTAATGTAGATATTGAGAACTTGACTTCGGCGCGTTCAACAATCAAAGATGCTGATATTGCAAAGGTTTCTTCGCAATATATAAAGAACCAAATCTTGCAGCAAGCTTCCGCAACACTTCTTGCTACTGCAAACCAAACCCCTGCTCTTGCTCTGCAGCTTCTTGGAGGGATAAGACAATAGTAACGGTGCGGTACACCGCACCCTACTTTCTTTGCGGTCAAAGAAAGTGCATAGAAAAACAGTTTAAGCAATGACGCTTATATATTTGATTAAATTGATGATTATTTATGAATAAGCCGGATCGCTCTAACAAGTCTCGTGATGACAAAACTTGTTTACCTGTAGTAATATACCCCAACCCCTCATCGCATTCGTTGTTTTCGGTCTTACACCCTCAAACACGACTGCTCCTATCCCGCTAGTAGAGGGAATTTTGCTCATTTCATTTTTATCGGTCACTAATGCAGAGGGAGAGAAGCATTAATTACAATAACCCCCTCTGCATTACTAGAAGATATACATTAATTAGTATGAATTCTTATAAAACAGTTAAAATGTTTTCATTTTCTTTTTCCAAAATCGGATTTAGAACACTATATAGCATATGACATATTGACATATGTACGTCTTCAGCAACTTGCATATTATTAATATCAGCATGTATAGATATATCAGCCAGCTGTTTGAGTTTTCCTCCTGAATAACCTGTTAAACCTACAACAACAGCGCCATTATCTTTTGCATATTCTACCGCATTTATTACGTTCTTAGAATTTCCGCTTCCTGATATACCAATTACAACGTCGCCATTTTTTACAAAATTTTTCAACTGTTCAACAAAAATATTTTCATATCCTACATCGTTTGCATAAGCAAGCATTGTCGCTACATTATCATTCAAACATATCATTTTGAATCGCAAATTTCTTTGATAACTGAGTCCTTTATTAAAGTCACACGCAAAATGGCTTGCTGTTGATGCAGAACCTCCATTTCCCATTATATAAATATTATTTCCTGATTTTACCGTCTTTACAAGAAGCTCTATCAATTCATTTATAGAACCTCTGTCTAATTTATCAATCGTATTTTTTAATAAATCAAAATATTCATTCACTGATTGTATCATTTTACACAACTCTCCTATATAAGTCACGTTTATTATAATAAATAACCTGTGTTCCTTTGGAATCAAACGAGAAATCTATCTCTCGTAAATCCTTCAACGCTGCTCTTACTTTTGAACGATACTGTTCTTCCACATAAAAAAGTAAAAATCCTCCTCCGCCTGCGCCTAATAGTTTTCCGCCTAAAGCACCGTTTTTGAGTGCTAAATCGTAATAATAATCAATCTCCGGATTTGAAATATTATTTGCAAGTTCTTTTTTATAATTCCAACCTGTATCCAATATTTCTCCCATTGCATTTATATTACCCTTTAAAAGTTCTTCTTTTAAATCTTTGGACAACCGAACCATTTTATGCAAATTGTTAATTTTTGCTTCATCATTTGTCGTATTTTTCTTTTGTTCTGCTAAAATACTTCCCGCTGAACGGGTTTTTCCGGTATAAAACATTAGTAAGTTTTTTTCTAAAACTCTGTATGCATCTGTATGTAAATATAATTTCTCTACATCAACCTGTCCGTCTTTACGAAATTCTATAAAATTTAACCCTCCGCACGCGCATGCATACTGATCCTGCTTACCGATAGGTTCTTTTAAATCTTCTATTTCAACTTTACAAGCAAGTTCTGCTATATCTTCTTTATTCATATACTTATCAGTATAAACATTACAAAGATTAATCAATCCGACAGTAAAAGCTGAAGATGAAGCTAATCCGGTTCCGGACGGAATATCAGCACTTGAATTGAAATCAACACCAACTATTCCGTATTTTTCAAATACAGTTTTTATTATAGGATGTTGAATTTCATTAACAGAAGATGCATGTTCTGTTTTGGAATATTTTAACAAATATGCATTATCTTCAAAAAATGGATGCATTGAAAGATATATATATTTATTTATAGAAACACTTAAAACAGAACCGCCGAATTTTTCGTAGTAATTTCTTAAATCGCTTCCGCCGCCTGCAAAACTTATTCTAAATGGAGTTCTCGTTATAATCATATATTAAACCTTTCTCTTATTTAGCAGTTAAACTCATATCTTTATCTAAAATATATCTTATAGATTTTCTCACCGCATCGTTTGATGAAACTTTAGGATTCCAGCCCAGTGCATGTATTTTATCCAAGCTGTAACTGAATGCCGGAACATCACCTACCCAGCCTTTATTTCCGCCTGTGTATTTTATTATAGCATCTAATCCCATTTCTTCTATTACCATTTCGGCCATTTCTTTTACTGTTGT
>CAJOPY010000130.1 GCA_905236505.1 Candidatus Gastranaerophilales bacterium | reverse complement strand
ATTGGTTTGCTCTATAGTATTTTAAAGCATTTTCAACCTTTACCTCATTTACTGCCATAAGTTGTATTCTCCTTTCTAAATTTCATAACAATACAATCCTACTTAACTTTAGTATCGGAATTTTTTTCCAAAACTTTAGCGATTTCGGTTAAATTGTTACAAAAATTTACAATGCAAAATTTCGCGGCCCCGAAAGTTCGCATCATATCCTCTTTTCTCGTATTTTTTATTTATATATTTATAAAGTATTTCTGTTTTGAAAAATTGACCAATTGTTAAGATTTTGTTACAATCAACTTTGGGAGAGGTATTATGACTGAATTTGTATTTATGAACGGTGATTTTATAGAAGCTGATAAGGCTGTTATTCCCATAAGAACGCACGCTTTTCTTTATGGAACCTCTGTTTTTGAAGGAATAAGAGCTTATTATAACAGTGAAGAAAATCAATTGTACGCCTTTAGGGCTGAAGAACACTACAAAAGGCTTTTAGCAAGTGCAAAAGTCATGTGGATGAAAAGTCCGTACTCAATATCTGAGTATGTTCAAATTACAAAAGATTTACTAAAGAAAAATGATTATAAAACTGATGTTTACATTCGCCCGACTCTATACAAATCTTCAATAAAAGTCGGACCCACGCTCACTGATAATGATGATTCTTTCCTTATATTTACAACTCCGTTCGGAAATTATTTTGATTCATCCGGATTAAAGCTCTGTGTTTCAAGTTGGAGAAGAACTTCAGACAACGCTATCCCGCCAAGAGCTAAAGTCAGCGGTGCTTATGCAAATTCTGCACTTATTAAAACCGACGCTCACGCTATGGGGTTTGATGATGCGGTGGTTCTGTCCGAAAACGGTCAAGTTACTGAAGGCTCAGCTATGAACATTTTTCTTGTAATAAACGGTGTTCTTACAACAACAAGCATCACAGATGATATACTAATAGGTGTTACAAGAAACACGGTAATAGAGCTTGCTAATGAGCTGGGTATCCCCGTTTGCGAAAGAGCTATTGACAGAACAGAGCTCTATAATGCGGACGAAGTATTCTGCTGCGGTACAGGTGCCCAAATCGTTCCGGTTGAAAGCATTGATAACAGAATTATCGGAAACGGAAAAATCGGAGAAATTACAAAAAAAATAAGTGATTTATATTATAATGTAGTCAGAGGAAAGTCAGAAAAGTTTAAGAAATGGTGTACTCCTATATATGATTAGTTTTTTCGGAAAATGTATGAAAAACCTATGGATTAGTATCCTTTATTTAATCAAAGGACACTCTCGTTTTAAGCATGCAATTTTCCAAGCCGCTTCTATAAGCTACGATTCTCTTGTTATATCTTTGGTTATTGCTTTTGTTTCAGCTGCAGTTATCGCTATTCAAGTATCTAAGCAATTTCTTATGTCAGGTGCCGAAGCGTATATCGGCGGTTCTATTGCTATAGTTATGATAAGGGAAATTGCTCCGGGTTTTGTAGCTTTAGCTATCGGCGCAAGAGCCGGTACCGCAATTTCTGCCGAAATCGCAAACATGCAAGTAACCTCCCAAGTTGATGCCATAAAAACTCTAAAAATAGATCCTGTCGGGTACTATTTTGCACCAAGAATTTTGGCTGCAGCGATTACGGTTCCTATGGTTGTAATTTTAGCCGAAATTGTAGGTATTTACGGAGGGCTCATTGTATCTCATGCAACTATCGGGCTTCATCACGCTAAATACATGAATTCCGTTTGGCTTTGGTTAAATACCAGAGATATTTACATAAGCCTTTTCAAAGGAGTAGTTTTTGGTATACTTATTGCACTGGTTTGTGCTACGCAAGGATACGAAACAAAAGGCGGTGCTAAAGATGTCGGTGAATCAACCACAAAAGCCGCAGTACTTTCAACTGTTTACATGCTTATCGCTGATTTTATCATCAATATCATATTTTATCTGTAGATGTTGTTTGATATTTTTGAGTTACTACCATTTTATGATAATATTAATTTATGCAAAAAGGTCAAGTCGTAAAAATACATTCAGATTTTTATTATATTGAAACTAACGGTATTGTAAATGAATGCAAATTAAGAGAAGTTTTAAAAAAAACAAAACAATCTGTATTTACAGGCGATTTTGTTGAATATGAAAACGGTGCTGTTACAAAAATTCTTCCAAGATATAACTATATTCCCAGACCTTCTGTTGCTAATGTTGATCAAATTATCATTATATCTGCAGTCAAAGAACCGGATTTGAGTTTTTCACAACTTAACAGGTACATAGCATTTGCTAAATATTACAACATAAAAGCAGTTCTGTGTTTTAACAAAAATGACCTCTCTTTTGACGATAAAATTATTGAAAAAGTTTTTAGTATTTATGAACCGCTTGGGTATGATATCCTCTTTACCTCAGCAACAGAAGAACTCGGCACGGAAGATTTTAAAAAAATTTTAAACGGAAAATTTTCTGTTCTCTGCGGTTCTTCAGGTGTCGGAAAATCAAGTCTTATAAATGCAATCTCAGGACTGAATCTCAGAACCCAAGCTGTCAGCGAAAAAACTCAAAGAGGAATTCATACAACTCGGCATTGCGAAATTATACAACTTGACAAAAACACCAAAATCGCTGATACACCTGGATTTAGTAATCTTAAGTTTGATTTTATTTTACCTCACAAAGTTGATGAACTTTTTAGTGAAATCTATAAGTATAGAAGCAAATGCAAATTTCAGGACTGTCTTCATCTAAATGAAACCGGTTGTGCAGTAAAAGAAAATTTAAATAAAATAGACGAAACAAGATATTACAGTTATTGTGAACTTGTTGAGGAAGCAAAAGAATACAAAGAAAAGATAAAAACGCAAGGTACAAAAAAAGAATCCGCTCATAAAAAGCAAAACAACGAAATTGCCGTTAAAATCAGCTCAAGAAAACGACAAAGCGCAAGAAATACTCAAAAACAAAACATATATAAGGACATTACAGATGAAAAATTTGATTAACAAAATAAACGAAAATCTGGATAAATTTTTACCCGTTGTTTATCCCGAAGATATATTTAAAGCAATGAAATATACGCTTATGCTTCCCGGAAAGCGCTTGCGTCCGATTATGTGTATAGAAACGTCCCGTTTGCTCGGAGGCTCGGAAGATGATGTTATGCCGTCAGCCTGCGCAATAGAGATGTTACACGTACAAAGTCTTATACACGACGATTTACCTTGTATGGATAACGATGACTTTAGACGTGGCAAACCTTCTAACCACAAAGTTTTTGGTGAAGCTAATTCCGTACTTGCGGGAGATGCCCTGCTTACTATGGCACCGCAAATAATCATAGAAAATTCTAAAAATTTATCCGATACTCAAATTGTAAAAATTATTCACGAATACACAAAATTTGCCGGTGCATACGGACTTATTGCAGGACAAGTTGTTGATATAGAATCTGAAGGCGGTAAATTAGTTAAATCTGCTGAAAAAACGCTTGAATTTATTCACTTAAATAAAACAGCCGTTCTGTTTAGGCTTGCAGTCAGAATAGGCGCAATTTCCGCAAACGCTTCGGAAGATGAACTCAAAACCTTTGATGAGTTCGGAAAAAAATTCGGGCTTGCATTTCAAATATATGACGACATAATGGACGAAATTTCATCTTTTGAAGAGCTTGGTAAAACTATTGGAAAAGATAAAATTTCCGGAAAGCTTACATATGTATCATTATACGGATTAGATAATGCAAAACAAAAGTTTAATTCACTGCTAGACGATTGTTATGATATAATTGAAAAGTATAATTCATTGATTTTTAATGAAATATTGGATAAATTAAGAAATAGGATTAATGAGGCATAGTTATGGACTTTTCTGCTATTTATAATACAGGTTACGAAGTAATATTTTCGGCATTTACCGGAATAATTACCGCACAAATTATCAAATGCATAGTTTTTGTAATAATAAAACGAAACATTGATTTAAGGCTTTTTACAACAACAGGCGGCATGCCGAGTTCACATTCCGCAGGTGTTATGGGGCTATCTACCGCAGTAGGCTTGATTAAAGGCTTTAATTCAATAGAATTTGCAATCGCTATCGGATTTGCTTGCATTGTTATGTACGACGCAGCCGGAGTAAGAAGAGCCGCCGGAAAACAAGCCGCTTGTTTAAACAAAATTATCATGGATATTTATAAGCAAGATTTAGCAGAGGCAGGAGGAAAATTGAAAGAACTTCTCGGACATACTCCTATGCAAGTGTTTGTCGGAGCAACATACGGAGTTTGTTATGCTTACTTTGTTCACAAGCTCTTAAGTTCTGCAACTATCGGATAAAATATTTTTCTAAATATTTTTACCTAAATTGAAAGCTTTTTCCATCAAATCTTTCCTGTTTAGAGCGTCATTCGGAGATTCCAGTCCGCCTCCGTCTAAAAAGCCTGCAAGCTTTACACCATTAAAACAAGCTATCCAGCCGTTTACTCCATTTATTACCGTTTGTACAACACCGTCTGAAGAGTCGGCAGAAGTTGTAATCACATACACTTCCCGAAAACGATAATTTGAACAAAACAGGCTGTTTGCCCTGTCAATCAATGTTTTCATTTGACCGGACATTTCATAATAATAAACAGGAGTAGACCAAATTATTACATCTGAATTTTTTATTTTTTCCGTTATCTCATTCGCATCATCATTAATTACACATTTTCCGAGTTTCTGACAAGCCATGCAGCCTTTGCAAAATTTTATTTCTTTATCTTTTAAAGTTACAAATTCTGCTTCACATCCTGCTTCCTTAGCTCCGCGTTCTGCTTCACGCGCAAGAATTTCCGAATTTGAATTTGCTCTTAAACTTGTTGATATTATTAAAACTTTTTTACTCATCTTTCACCTTTCTTATTATTCTTGCCGGTACTCCGGCTGCTATGGTATTATCAGGAACATCACGCGTAACTACGGCATTCGCTCCGATAATTGCTCCGTCACCTATGGTAACTCCTGCCAAAATTGTTGCATTAGAACCAATCCAAACATCATTTCCTATCTTTATAGGTTTAGGATAAATATATTGGCGTTTTTTAGGATTTTCTTCATGGTTTAATGTTGCAAGAGTGACATTATGCCCTATTAAAACACCGTCACCAATAGTAATTCCGCCTTGATCCTGAAACTTGCAGCACGCATTTATAAAAACATTTTTCCCTATTGTTATGTTTTTCCCGCAATCTGTATAAAAAGGAGGAAATAAACGAAATGATTTATCTATTTTTTTTGAAGTTAATTTTTCAAATAAATCTATAATCTCATCCGGAGTATGATATTTTGTATTAAGTTCCATTGTTATCTTTAATGCTTCTTGGCTTAAAATATTAAACACCTTAAGCATTTCATCTTTTACCACATTTCCGCTTTTCATATGTTTATAAAATGCATTTAAATCAATTACACATTCCATTTTGATTATATTCCCGTACTTTTATAATACCTGTAATCTGCCATAATCTTATTTACAAACGATTTTGAATGTTTAGGAACTGCATTATTGTTTCTTTTTACAGCTTCCGGTCCGGAATTATAAGCAGCTACTGCTAATTCTATATTGCCGAAACGATCATACATATTTTTATAATACATTATCCCGCCTTTTATATTGTCATCTAAATTATATGGATTTAACCCCATATTTTTGGCAGTATGATGTGAAAGCTGAAAAACGCCGATATGACCGCTAGGACTGTGCGCAGATTGATTAAATCCTGATTCGGTTTTAGCGATACTCAATACTATTGCCGGTTCCACACCCATTGATTTTGCCTGCTTTATAATATTTTGTTTTACATCCTCACTGTTAGCAGCAGCCATAGCAAATTGCGGAAGCATGAAACACAACAGAAGTAATAATCCTCTTTTTAACACTCTTAATAAACCCCTTCTCTTTTATATGTTAATAATAACATAAAAATATTTATTATTAAACTAAACATTCAGGTTATTAATTCGGAACAGATTTTAAAATTTCAATAATTGAGTAATAATGAGCTATAGCTCCGCACAATACAAATAAATGCCATATAAAGTGCATATATTTCTTTTTTGAAAGATAAAATACACAACCAAGCGAATAAAACAAACCGCCGAGCAAAAGCAGCCATACAGCTAAATGACTCGCATTAGTCCATATTGCATAAAATAAGAATAAAGAAAGCCATCCCATAACCAAATATAATCCGGTTGATAAATATTTGAATTTCATTGTTAAACACGAATATATAATACCGGTTATTGCTAAATACCATGTCATTGAAAGAAGAGCTACAGAAAGAGGAAACGGAACAACTAAGAGTAATATAGGTGTATATGTTCCGGCTATTAGCATAAAAATTGCACAATGATCTATTTTGCGAAATACCTTTTTGGCAGTTTCATTAACCATAGCATGATACAGAGCAGATGATTGAAATAATATAAACAAAGTTGCTCCGAAAATAGCAGTTGTTGAAGCTTCTATAGCATTATGAGAAGAAACGGCAAGCATTACTATTGCATATATTGAAAACATCGCGCCTAATGAGTGAGAAAAAGCGTTTAAAAACTCTTCTTTTGGAGTATACTTAACATTTTGGTCCATCATTCCTCCTGTTTTTAAGTTGACATGTCAACTATTATAAAATAAAGATTTTTAATTAACAAATAACAACAAAAAATGTAACAAATTGTTGACAAAAGGGCATGTTCATTTTAGCATAAAACTATCCTAGTCGAAATTTTCTTGCCGGATTTGACGGCTAAGGGTAAAGGGGTAAATAGACTCCGGCCGAAATTGCAGTTACAAACTCGGTTAGACGAATTTATCTCTTAAGATATTTAGTATTATAAGGCAAAATAAAGGAGAACAATCATGCCTACAATGAATCAGCTTGTTCGTCAAGAACGTAAAAGGCTGCATGACAAAACCAAATCACCGGCTCTTATGGATTGTCCACAAAGACGCGGTGTATGTACAAGGGTTTACACAACAACCCCTAAAAAACCTAACTCTGCATTGAGAAAGGTTGCCAGAGTCAGATTAACTAACGGATTTGAAGTAACTTCATATATTCCGGGTATCGGACATAACCTTCAAGAACACAGTGTTGTTTTAATCAGAGGCGGAAGGGTTAAAGACCTTCCGGGTGTTAGATATCACATTGTACGCGGTACTTTGGATACTGCAGGTGTTGCTAACAGAACTCAAAGCCGTTCTAAATACGGTGCTAAGAAAGCTAAGGGAGGTAAGAAATAATGTCCAGAAGATCAAAACCTGAAAGAAGAATACCTTCAGCCGATCCGGTATACAACAGTGTTGATGTATCAAAATTTATTAACCGTGTAATGCGTCGCGGCAAAAAATCATTGGCTGAAAAAATATTTTACGCTACAATCGCAAAGATTGAAGAAAGAACAAATGAAAAGGGTTTGGAAATATTTCAAAAAGCTCTTACAAATGCAACTCCGTTGTTGGAAGTTAAAGCTCGTCGTATAGGCGGTTCAACATACCAAGTACCTATTGATGTTAAACCTGACAGAGGGTTTGCTCTTGCTTCTTCTTGGATTATAGCTGCAGCTAAAAACAGAAGCGGTAAATCTTTCACAGAAAAGCTTACAAACGAACTTATAGATGCTTCTAACGGAAGCGGTCAAGCTTGCAAAAAACGTGAAGATACGCATAAAATGGCAGAAGCTAATAAAGCATTTGCTCATTACCGTTATTAATTTAAAAATTAAGCAAAAAAGGGTGGCAGTTTGTCACCCTTTTTGTATTAAAATTATAATGTGTTATACTATATATATTAAAATAGATTGGGAGTTTAGTATATGGTTTTGTTTAGTATCGTTTCATTGTTTTTGTTAGTTTTAATATTGTATTGTTGCTGCTGTTTTATATTAATTCTCAAAAACAATACGGTAATAAAAGCTTTTAATGATGTTGATACTCTGTTAAAAAAGAGATATGCTATTCTTTTAGATATAGTTAACGGTATTAAATCCGATTCGGAATTAAAAGAAGAAATAATAAAATTAAGAACAGAAGTTATATTACTTGGAACAAAACGCGAAAATATAGACAGAAGAATTGCTCTTGATTGTGAACTTGCAAAAAAAACAGCAGAACTTTTAAAAGATAATTCGCTGATTGATATTGGCGAGTATTCTAAAATTAATCAAGATGTAGTTCAGTCGCAAAAAATATACAACGCAAAAGCTGAGAATTTGAAACACGCAATATTGGTTTTTCCTACATCTTTTGCGGCAAGATTATTACGCATAAAAACATTGGATTTATTTAGGATTTAGTCGGAATTTTATATGGAAAAATTTAAATTATACATATTTAAACATGCTGATATATTTTCATTATTAGGATTGTGCATTCTTTTTTATTTTATATTTTTTCATAATATTTGGGCATATGCGCTAATGGACGTTGATGAATCCAGATATGTATCTATGGCAAGAGATATGTTTCATTCGGGTGATTTTTTAACACTTCATCTTAATAATGATTATTTTTTTGAAAAACCGCCATTGTTTTTTTGGGGAGAATGTTTATCATTTACAATTTTTGGAAAAATAAACGAATTAACAGCAAGATTTCCTGTTGCGCTATACGGAACATTATGTTGTTTTATAATTTATTTTTTGGGGAAAAAAATAGTTTCAATTAAATACGGTATTATATCATCGTTAATACTGGCAACGTCATTAGAATTTTTAATTTTAGCAAAATTTGCAATATTAGATATTCTCGTTGCATTTTGTATAGCTTTATCATTGTGTTTTGGAATATTGACAAATTTTTGTCAGGAACACCATAAAAAATATATGTGGTGGTTATTTTATATTTTTTCCGCTCTGGCTGTTTTAGCTAAAGGGATTCCCGGTTTTGTAATACCATTTGGTTCTATGTTTTTTATATCTTTGTATTCAAAAAATGTTAAAGATATTTTTAAACCTCAATATTTTATTGTAGGCACAATAATATTTTTATTAATTACACTTCCTTGGCACATTATAATGTTTAAAATGCACAATCCTGAATTTTTTAATGAATATATACTAAAACATCATCTTGCAAGGTTTTTAGGTTCCGAAGAAATAAAGCGAATTCAACCGTTTTATTTTTACTTTATAACTCTTCTTTGGGGATTTTTTCCTTGGATATTTTCAGCCTTAGCTGTTTTGATAAGAAAAATACAGATACGTGATTTTCGGTTTCGTGAGCTTAACAATTCCCATAAGTTAATTGCATATAGCGGAATAATTGTCATATTTACTTTATTATTTTTCTCTTCTTCCGAAACAAAGCTTATTACGTATATACTTCCGCTCTATCCGGCTTTGGCGGTTTTAGGAGGGTATATATGGACAAATTATATAGAAAGAGGCGAATACAAGGATTATATCAATAAAACCGTATATATAACGGGAATTCTTTATATATTTATTGCAACTCTTGCTTGTTTTACACAATTATACTTACCTGATTGGCTTAATAATGACATAAACGAAGCAAAACCGATTTGTATAATATCCTTCTTTTTATGCGGGTTTTTGTCTATTGCCTTTTGCAAAAAAGAAAAATATTTGTGTGTTTTTCTTACTTATGTAATTTTTATGACCGGCTTAAGCGCGTTTGCTACTGATAAATTTTTTAAAATTGATTATAAATTCGGTCAAAATGACTTGATGGAGTTTGCAGCAATAGCTAAAAAACTTGATAAAACAATTGCATGCTATAAATTTACACATAAATATTCTCTGAGATACTATGCAGATGAAGAAAATGAACCGATTGAATTTGGCATACATTACAACATAGATGATTTAAAAAAAGAATTATCAAAAGAAAGAAATTTGGTAATCATACAAAAGAAGCACATAGACAAAGAGGTTCGTAAATTAAAATACAAAGTTTTAAAAGAAGGCCAAAGGTACGTTTTAATTGAAGGATTAAAATAAAAAATAAAAGAAAAAGTTGCCAATAGAGTAATCGGCAACATTAAATAAACACGAGGATATTAAGAGAGAGTATAAAATATTTTTTTAGTCGT
>CAJOPY010000129.1 GCA_905236505.1 Candidatus Gastranaerophilales bacterium | reverse complement strand
TTCTTCAGGAGTTAATTTCCCAAAATTTTTTCTGACTGTTTCATAATGTTCTGCATTTATAAGCATTGGTATATCCGTATAATCTTTCTCTTTATCATTTATCAATTTATACATTGCAACAATGTAATCTTTGAAAGGAATCTCATATCCGTCATATGAGAACTTACAATCATGATATTTATTTGTTTTGTCTGAAATAATATCATTGTATGCATCTTCTATCATTTGTTTTTGAACAGGGTTATTTTTTATGCGGTTTGCATCATTTTTAAACATTGCGTAATTTAGTTTTCTAATGCCGTCATCCATTCTTGCAACGGTTTCATATTGTCTTGCGTGTACAAGCTCGTGTTTCAAGGTGAATTTGTTTTTATAATTACTCCAAGAATCGTTTAAATTATTTTTATTGATGCAGACTTCTCCAGAAATGCCGTTATAAAAGGCTGCTGTATAAGTAGAATTAAACTCTTTTTCAGATAATTTTGCACCCGTTTTGTTGATTTGATTAAAATAATCCTTCGTTTCAGTTATATATTTGTTTCTTTGAGTTTCAAAATAAGATGATAATATTATCCAGCCTCCGACAGCAAATATAGATGCGAGCCCTCCTTTTTTCAGAACATTTTTTGTTATTTTGCTTAATTCATCTTTCGGAATATCCTGTTTTTTAGATTTTATGATTTTGTTGATGCCGTAAATATAACTTCCCAAAACAGTTGCTATCGCAGGAAATGCAGCAACATTTGCGTATTTTGAAGAACTTGATTTTTTATATTTTCCCTCATTTTGTTCTCGATTTTCTCTAAGAATTTTATCTGCAGTATTTTCTTTTATATCAACAGTATCTTTCTGCAACTCCTTGAAATTAGGATTAATTTTAGGAGTTACAATGCTGTTTTGAACAGGATTTATGCCCGTTTTATTACCAATATTTAAAGATATCGACATCTAAAAAACCTTTATATAACCACCTTATATTTATATAAAGTATTTATCTTTCAAAAAATTGCCTGTTTATTGCATTTATTTTACAATTTACAATTTAATTTGTTTTTGCCAAATCGAAAAAATTTAAAGGTTCATCAAACGATGCACCTTAGATTACTCAAAATACAATTTTTAGTTATTACATGTTAAAAAAATATGATTTTTGAGCTTTGCTAAATTCTTTTTCTAAATATTCTTTATATAGTTTCTTTAATTCCGGATTAGAATTAATTTTTTCACAAGCTTGTTCTAAACTGTTAAAACGAACTAAAATTTCTGGTGCAAAGTTTCCAGTTTCAAGATATTTTATGAAATTTTCTAACTCTTTAACTTTCAATTTTATTTCTGATGTGCTGGTAATTTTCTTTAGGGGCAGGAATTCCAAATTGTTATGTGGAAAAGATTTAATTTTTTTTATTGTTGCCGGATTTAGTAATTGTACTTCCAACATAGAACTCCTTTCAATATTTAATACACACACATTAGTTACCTCTAATAAGTCCCCTGAGCTTTCAAAATTGCCTAATTTTTGAAAATAATTTACAAAAGTTTACATTTTATAGATAAATGTGTTATAATTACTGTATGCAAAACAATAAGATTTACACAATTGAAGAAATAAAATCAATACTAAAAGAGCACAATGAATTTTTTGAGAAAAATTATTCTGTAAAAAATTTTTTGTTGTTTGGTTCATATGCAAAAAATCAGCAAACTTATGAAAGTGATATAGATTTGCTTGTTAATTTTAAACAACCAATAGACTTTTTTGAATTTATTGATTTACAAGATTATATTGCAAATTTATTTAACAAAAAAATTGACTTAGGAACAATCGGGAGTCTTAAGGAATTTGTAAAAGATAAAATTCTTGGAGAAGCAATTCCATTATGAAAAATAAAGAACCAATCTTCTTTTTACAAGATATACAAAATTCCATATCAAAAATTTTTAAATACACAGGTAGAATAGATTATACTGATTTTATTTCAAATGATATGATAAAAGATGCTGTAGAAAGAAATTTTGAAATAATCGGAGAGGCAGTTAAAAATTTATCAGAAGATTTTAGAAACAAATATCCTCATATACCTTTTAAACAAATTGCGGGAATGAGGGACAAATTAATCCATGATTATTTCGGAGTTGATTATGAAATAGTTTGGAAAACCATTAAAGATAAATTACCTCAATTCAGTTATGATATTAAAATACTTATAGAGAATTTGACAAAATAATTATCAATTTCTCTGTGCTTTTTTCTCAATCCGACTGTTCTTTTACAATCAACTTACATCTTTTCATGTATATCGGTATTTTTTGAAAAACTTTAATAATTTCGGATAAATTGTTACATTTGGATGAAAATTGTTACAAAATCAAGATTGAGAAT
>CAJOPY010000128.1 GCA_905236505.1 Candidatus Gastranaerophilales bacterium | reverse complement strand
TCCTTATCAATATCCGGAAAAACTTATACCATTCTTTATTTCTAAACTGTTAAGAGGAGAAAAAGTTCCGGTTTATGGAGACGGTTTGAATGTAAGAGACTGGTTATACGTTTATGACCACTGTGAAGCCATTGATGTTGTTCTTCATAGAGGCAAGCTAGGCGAAGTCTACAATATCGGCGGACATAACGAAAAAACTAACATGGAAATTACTCGTTTAATTCTTGATGCAATGGGAAAAGACGACTCTTCTATCAAATATGTAGAAGACAGACTCGGACACGATAGGCGCTATGCAATCGCTAACGATAAAATCACATCAGAACTTGGCTGGGAACCTTCTATAACTTTTGAAGAGGGAATTAAACTGACAATTGATTGGTACTTAAATAATCAGGACTGGATTAAATCTATAGAAAATAAGAAAGCAGGGGTAATTGCATAATGACTAAAGTTCTTGTAACCGGTGCGAATGGTATGCTTGGGCAGGACCTTTGTCCTATTTTGGAAGATGAAGGATATGAAGTCATTGAAACAGATGTTCAAACTTTAGATATTACGAATTTTGAGATGGTTAATCATGTTTTAAAAGAAGAAAATCCCGATATTGTAATCCACTGCGCTGCATACACAAATGTTGATAAAGCGGAAGAAGATTTAAAAACCGCAAGGCTTATCAATTTTAAAGGCACAGAAAATATTGCAAAAGCTTGCAGCAAAATTGATGCAGCTCTTGTATATATTTCAACCGATTACGTATTTTCAGGTGACAGCAAAAAACCATATCTTCCGACAGACAAAACAGCGCCTCTAAATAATTATGGATTAACTAAATGGGAGGGCGAAGAAGCTGTTCGCAAGCATTGCTCTAAATATTATATTGCAAGAACAAGCTGGTTATACGGAATTCACGGAAAAAACTTTGTTGAAACGATGTTATCACTCGCAGACAAACCTGAACTTAAAGTTGTAGACGATCAAGTAGGTTGTCCTACTTGGACTGTGGAATTATCCAATGGAATAGTTAAATTGCTTGATGATGCAGAATACGGAACTTATCACGTATGCGGAAGCGGTCAAACTTCTTGGTGCGGATTTGCTAAAGAAATATTTTTGCAATCAGGGCTTGAGGTGAATTTGAAGCCTTGTGCAACTGAAGAATTTCCGCGTCCTGCCAAAAGACCGCATTACAGCGTAATGGAAAATAACGGTATTTGCAGAGATTGGAAATTGGCACTTAAAGATTACTTAAAATTAAGAAACTAAAGAAAAATAACTGAGCTGTCGAGTTCTTATGTGCTATCGAGCTGCTCAAAGGAGTAAATTATGAAAGGAATAGTTTTAGCAGGCGGAAGCGGAACAAGATTGTATCCGAGCACAATGGTTGTATCAAAACAATTACTACCGGTTTATGACAAGCCGATGATTTATTATCCTATATCAGTTTTAATGCTTGCAGGAATAAAAGATATATTAATAATATCTACTCCACATGATATTCCGAATTTTAAAACACTTTTGGGTGACGGTTCACAGTTTGGTGTTAAATTTTCATATAAAGTTCAACCCAGCCCTGACGGTTTGGCTCAAGCGTTTATATTAGGTGAAGAATTTATAGAAAAAGACTCTGTTGCAATGATTTTGGGCGATAACATATTTTACGGAGCCGGTTTTTCCGGACTGTTAAAGCAGGCTGTTAAGAGAGCAGATGACGGAGTTGCAACTATTTTCGGATATTATGTAAAAGATCCGGAACGTTTTGGAGTGGTAGAGTTTGACAATAGCGGTAAAGCACTTTCTTTAGAAGAAAAACCCAAAAAACCTAAATCAAACTATGCAGTTACAGGGCTTTATTTTTATGATAACAAAGTATGCGAGTATGCAAAAAATTTAAAACCTTCTCAAAGAGGCGAACTTGAAATAA
Organism: Candidatus Gastranaerophilales bacterium; assembly: GCA_905236505.1. Taxonomy (GTDB): domain Bacteria; phylum Cyanobacteriota; class Vampirovibrionia; order Gastranaerophilales; family Gastranaerophilaceae; genus CAG-196. Next base: position 3,136 of record CAJOPY010000128.1, on the reverse strand, counting down.
CAGACTTAAACAAGGTTTATCTAAGAAATGGAAATTTGCATACGGAATTATTCGGGCGCGGCTTTGCTTGGCTTGATACAGGAACTCACAATTCTTTATTAAAAGCAGGGCAGTACGTACAAACAATAGAAGAAAATCAAGGAATTAAAATTGCTTGTTTAGAAGAAGTTGCTTATAGAGTAGGATTTTTGTCAAAAGAATTTATAAAAGAAAGGGCAGAAAAATATAAAAATAACGAATATTTTTCATACGTAAAAAATATTAATTAGCTTTCTTCTCTTAAAAGTAAAATTGCGGAATTTATCTCTTCTTTAAGATATTCCAGCTGTTGTGTAATATTTTCCGGATTATATATTGAGCCGCTTTCCTGATATGCCAAGTACCGTTGGTAAACAACAGCTTCGCGTCTTAGTGTCATTATGGATTTTGTGTATCTGTTAACTTCCATGAGTTTTTTAAATGATTCATAATAGCTTTCAGGTTTTCCTTCGTATTTTGCCAACAAATAATCGGCATTCATCGTAAATAAATTAGCTTTTGAAACAAATAATTGCAAACTTTCATTGTCTTCTATACAATCATACAATTTTTCCAGCATAGGAATTATATTATTGGCATCATTCACATATTGTGATGTTTTATCTTGTTTTTGAATAATATCAATAAAAGCCGGATTATCCTTAGGAACCGGTTTCAAGTTTTCTTTTTTATCAAATCCGTCTTGCGGTTCAAAAACAGGCTCAGCAACCTTTGTTTTTGTCTTTTCCAAATTATCTTCTATTTGCGGCAAACTTCCGGCATAACCTTTACCTTGAAGCTCTTTTTCAAGCGTTTTGTCTTTTTTGTTCCAGAAAAAAGCTTGTGAAGGAAGTGCAAAACTTAATATTATTAATAAAGCAATCGTCTTTTTCATACTAATATTATAGTGATTATTTAAAAAAAATCAAAGCTGTGTATTTTTATTTTTGATATAATTATAAAAAAGGGAGATTTTTATGCGTCAAAAACCGTCAGAACAGGATAAATTTATAAGAAGAAATAATTTTGAACCGGTAGAAGAAAATTTTACGGAAGAGCAAGCTTTAGCAGAAGCTAACAGATGCTTGAATTGTAAAAATCCAAGATGTGTACAAGGTTGTCCCGTAAATATACAAATACCTGATTTTATAAAACAAGTAAAAGAAGGAAACCTAAAAAAAGCCGGAGAGATAATTCGCCAAACAAGTATGCTTCCTTCTGTTTGCGGAAGAGTTTGTCCGCAGGAAAGACAGTGTGAAGGAAAATGTGTTTTGGGAATAAAAGGAGAAGCTGTTGCAATAGGAGCTTTAGAAAGATATGTAGGAGATAATACAAAATCAGAAAAAACTTCAGATATAATACCGAGCGGTAAAAAAGTTGCAATTATAGGTTCAGGCTGCGCAGGTATTACGGCTGCAGGTGATTTAAGAAAAGCAGGACACGATGTTACTGTTTTTGAAGCCCTGCATAAATTTGGCGGAGTTTTGAGATACGGTATTCCTCCGTTTAGGTTGCCAAGAACCGTTTTGGACAGAGAAATAAACGCGCTGAAAGATATGGGTGTAAAATTCGTAAAAAATGTAATTATAGGAAAATCAATCACACTAAAACAACTCCAAGAAGACGGTTTTGATGCGGTATTTATATGTTCGGGCGCCGGACTTCCAAAAATGATGAATATAAAAGGCGAAAATCTTAACGGAGTTTTTTCGGCTAACGAATTTTTGACTCGTGTAAATCTTATGCAAGCTAATGAAGAAAGCACTGCAACTCCTCTAAAAGTAGGAAAATCAGTTGCGGTAATAGGCGGGGGAAATGTAGCAATGGATGCAGCAAGAACTGCAGTAAGAGTAGGATTTGAAAAAGTTTATATAGTATACAGAAGAACCGAAAAAGAGCTTCCTGCAAGATTAGAAGAAATACGCCATGCAAAAGAAGAAGGTGTAGAATTTTTATTTTTAAGAGCACCTTATGAAATAAATGAAAAAGACGGCTATGTAAACGGAATGAGATTTGAAATAATGGAATTAGGCGAAGCAGATGAATCGGGAAGACGTTCTCCTATAGGAACAGGAGAATATGTAGAACTTGATGTAGACACAGTAATTGTAGCACTCGGAACAGGACCGAATCCTATAATACAAAAATCTGCATTATCTGACGGAATAAATTTTGAAACCGACAAAAGAGGGTATTTTACCGTAAATCCGGAAACACGTGAAACTTCCGTAAAACAAATATATGCAGGCGGGGATGTTGCACCTGTCGGTGAATCAAATGCGATAAACGCGATGGGTGCGGGAAAGAAAGCGGCAAAAGCTATAAATGAATATTTGGCTTCAATTAATTGATTTAATCAATTTTATCTAAATCTTCGCATATTTTTCATCATTTGATGCATAGAAAGTTTTCCGCCCATTTCTTGTCCCATCTTACCGGCAAGTTTTCCCATGTTTTTCTTTACGTCAGAAAAACCTTTCATCATTTTTCGCATCTGTTCAAATTGGTTAATAAAAAGATTTACATCATGCAATGACAAACCCGAACCTGACGCTATACGTTTTTTACGTGATGTATTCATAAGCTCAGGATGCTCTCTTTCTTCAGGAGTCATACTTTGAATAAACACTTCTATGCGTTTAAACTGTTTTTCACCTTCGTGAGAGATTTTTTGTCTGTCATCTTTTGATAATCCCAGTCCCGGAAGCATACCAAGTAAATTATCCATAGAACCAAACATTTTCATTTGAGATTGCATTTTTAGAAAATCATTGAACGAAAATTCTGCTTTTGCCATCTTCTTTTCAAGTTCACGTGCAGATTTTTCATCAAAAACTTCTTGTGCTTTTTCTACAAGAGATATAATATCCCCCATTCCTAATATTCTTGTAGCCATTCTTTCCGGATAAAAATCTTCCAGAGCATTTAGTTTTTCACCGGTACCGGTTAATTTTATCGGTTTTTGGGTGCAATATACAACACTCAACGCCGCTCCGCCCCTTGAATCACCGTCAAGTTTAGTAAGAACCAATCCGGTTAAACCAAGCTGCGCATCAAAGTTTTCAGCAACATTTACCGCTTCTTGACCCGTCATAGCATCTATTACAAGCAGTTTTTC
>CAJOPY010000127.1 GCA_905236505.1 Candidatus Gastranaerophilales bacterium | reverse complement strand
TATTGTATAAATAATTATGACGGAAAGACTCTAATCAATATTGCAAATGCAGAATCGGAAAAAACAGGTATAAAACTGAGTGTTTCAACAAACTTGCCGGGTTTTCAATTCTATACGGCAAATCATCTCGGCAAAACTGCTCAACCGGAAGGTAAGTCCGGAAAAAGATACGAAAAACGTTCCGCTTTTTGTATAGAACCGCAATTTTATCCGAATGCTATTAATACAGAAGAGTTTTCTGAAAAAGGAATTCTGAAAAAAGGTGAACAATACAATCGCGAGATTGTATATTCCTTTGGGATAAATAAATGAATTACACATACCAAACTATAGTTAAACGTATATTTAAAGCCTAATACATTGATTTTCACTATATATTGTGCTAAAATATATGTGTGGTTTTTATAGGAGTGTGTATATGAAAATATCCGAAATTGGTCGTGATGTTAGTTTTGGGCATAAAATTTTGATGGATATCGGTGCAAGTAACCCAAAAGGAACTCTTAAAATAACAGCTCTAAGTGATGCAGGAAAAGTTATTTTGAGAGAAAATACTCCGAATTCCTATCTTAACGATACCGTTAAAGGTTTTGACGGAGCAAAAGACTTTGTGAATAAATTATACAAAGTTGTAAGAAGAACTTATGACAGAGTTTTATTAAAAAGTAAGAGCGGAGAATTCCCGCTAACCGAAAAAGACGCACTTCTTTCCGGAGTTGCTATATTTGTTCCCGGAACAACATATGCTTTGGGTGAAAATAAACACGAAATAGCTTTTATGCCTAACTTAAAAGACAGGGACGGAAATTCACTTACAAATATTAATTTTAGCGAATATAAAAAAGAACTGTCTAAGCAGGAACGCAAAGACGGCCCGATGAAAATTAATAAAGATGATTTTAAATTTGTCGTTACAAAAGATTTGGGAGGCTCCGGAGTTGCTCTTGCACGTCTTATGGCAAAGAAAAAAATGCTTAAAGAAGGCGATTATATTATGGGAGTTATGACAGGAGGCGGATTCGGAAGCGTTGATATAAAAGTTAAAAATAATTATGCAGAATTTGAAACATCAGAAAGCAGCAGCTATGTAGCAGGAAATTATGAAGTTTATGATAAAATTTCCGGAATTATTGATAAAACTCTAAACAGTTCCGACCCGACAAAATTACTGGAAAGCTACAAAGAAAATCATTATCAAAAATTGAAAGATAATTTGCAAATTCTAGGAAAGCTTGGTCGTCAAGGAGTAAACGTAAAAAGTCATATAGAAACTTTTTGCAAAGAAATAGAACGTCCTGATTTACTGAAACTACTTCAAGCAGCCGGTGATGCGAGAATTGTTGAAATGAACAGACTTTGTGTCAGTGAAAAAGACTCGGAATTGCTGGAAAAATTCAGAGCATTAAAAGATGACTTTACGGAGATAGAATCTACTACTGACGGCAAAATTGCGTTTGAATTAAATGAAAATGTTTTAGGCAAAGAAAAACTTAAAAACGCAAGAACAACTGCTGTTAACGCATATGCTAATGCTGTATCTCTGATTTCTATAAATAAAATCAATGATTGCGTAAACAAAGTCGTTTTGCTTGGACCTTTTGCGCATGGTGTAAATCAATACGTAAAAACCCACAGAGAAGATTTTAACGGAGCAAAAGATTTACCTGAACTTATAAAACATAAAATTATAACCAATATTGACGAAAATCACATAGATTTACCGTCAACAAGACGTCTTATGAAACTTTATAATTTTGAAATAATTTGTGATAATGATTTAAACTTCTCTGATAATACTGCCGGCGGCGATATATTTCTTAATCCTAAATTTAAATTTATAAAAAACAGAGGAAGTTGGTTTAGTGTACCTTTAAGCGCATTAAAAAGCTAATTTCTTACCATTTTTCTTTTTATGTTTATCATATTTTATACCAAATTCTCTACATCTTTTATTACAAAAACTATTCTTAGTTTAAAACTGTGATAATTGCCGATTTGTTTTAGCATTTTGTCAATGTTGATTGCATAAAAAACATTTTATTATATATTGGGACTTTATAGCCCCGTATATTATTGCAAAGGAGGTTTTTTATGCGAATAAAAATTCTGCTTGTAGAAGATCAGAAGTTAATGCGAATTGGTATAAAATCTTTATTTAATGATTATCCGGATATGGAGGTAATCGGAGAAGCCGTAAACGGAAAAGAATCCATAGAAAAATCAAAATTGATTAAACCGGATATTGTACTTATGGATATCGGATTACCGGATATATCAGGAATAGAAGCATGCAAACAAATTTTGGAGAATAATAATAACATAAAAGTAATTATGCTTACTTCGCATATTGATGAAAATGAGCTTAATGCATCACTTACAGCCGGTGCAAATGCATATGTTATAAAAGACATATCCACTGAATATCTTATGAATGTAATTAAAATGGTTTATGATGGTGCTATGTGGTTAGATCCGCATGTTGTACCGTTTATCAGGGACAAAAATAGCGGAGTTATTCCGTCAAGGCAACTTTCAAGAAGTGCATTTAAACAAAATCATTCCAATTTAACCCAAAGAGAATATGAAGTTTTAAAATTAGTTGTTGACGGACAATCAAACAGCGAAATTGCCCATACTCTGACTATCAGTGAACATACTGCAAAAGCGCATGTTTGTAATATTATTCAAAAACTAGTTGTTGATGACAGAACACAAGCTGCTGTCAAAGCATTAAAAGAGGGGCTCGTTTAGCCCCTTTTCTCGTAAAATAACAAGAGTTCAACTGCAAAACAGCTCTTCTATAGGAATTATAGATAATTTTATGAATATATTAAGCGAAAAACAGACATAGTTGGGGGCAATAGAAAACAGATTGAATAGCGCAATTGAATCAATAGGTACCGCTTATGATAACTTGGTTTCTTCACGTTCCACGTTGCGTGATGCTGATATTGCGAAGGTTTCTTCGCAATATATAAAGAACCAAATCTTGCAGCAGGCTTCCGCAACGCTACTTGCAACCGCAAAC
>CAJOPY010000126.1 GCA_905236505.1 Candidatus Gastranaerophilales bacterium | reverse complement strand
TCGCAATGACAAGATTTGTATACTTTAATTGTTAATGTATTTTTGTGTGTTATAAATGCAGTTATATTTTGAAAAATATTAAGTTAGTACAAATGACTTATTGCCCACCCACCCTAGCCCTCCCTCTTGAGGGAGGGAGTAATGTTTTATAATTTATTATTCACTCATAGCCGTCTTCCACCAATCATCTTTTTGTAAATTTATGTTACAAATAAGCAATTTTTTTTAACCAAATGTTTTTATATAAATATACAGTGTGTGGAGGTAATTTATGTTTGAAATTAATAACGGAACTTCAAAAATAGACGGACAAAAGGGCATTTATGACAATCAAAATATTACAAATCCTTCTGTCAAATACGGTAGAAATGCAGTTAGCAACTACTACTCCTATATTGAAAAGCCTATTATTGACACATTATCTTCACAACCCGCCCCTATACTTGATTTTAATATAAGCCCCGAAGCTCAAGATAAAAATGCCGAAAAATTAGAGAATTTTGTAAAAGAAAATGATAATTATCTAAAATCTCTTCCTCCGCTTGAATATGAGTACAGATATATGCCAAACATACACAAACGAGGTGAAGTAGATACAAGCGCTTTGATGGGCGCTGCATATGAAGAACTTGGTGCAAGAAAACAAGTAAGTGTAAATGAAGTTAATAATACTATTTCTTCATCAAAAGATTACACGGCTGATGCGCTGGATTTAAACAAAGATGGCAGCATTGATATAGGAGAATACGGAACAACACTGCTTGCGGCTGATATGTTAAGCAAATCAGAAACACCTGATATATCAAATATAGACGGCACAATTAATCAAGATGGTCATAAAAGAGTGTATGAATACGCAAAAAAGAGCAATGCCGAAGCCGCTGCTAAGTTATATTCAAATATATATAACCAATACAACTTAGGTTCTGCCGCAATAAATTTTAATCCGGAAGTTTAGTCCTTATTTATTGAATTAGTATTTTAAATTTTATAATATTTATACCAATTATTTACCCCGCAAATTAAACTAACAGGCAATTTATGATGTAAAAGAACCCATTACAATTTTTATATGGAGATTTTGTCATGGGAAAAAAACAAAATAAATATTTAGAAATTAAAAATATAAATAAAGATATTGTTAATTGGCTAGAAGACATTGCCGAAGAAAATAATTGCAGAATAGAGAGAAAAGAATGGAAAAGTAAATACAACAGCTATGTTGTATATGATTATGAACCGTTTTGCTCTGAAGGATTTGAAATTAATTTGCTCATTAGCTCTTATGATATTTCTTATCTGAATTTTATAAGATATTTATATAATGAAAAAATAAATACTTTAGATTACCTTAACAGCTGTATAAAAATTCCGTTAATGAAAAACTATTCACTTTAACATGATTGTTATATAATATATCTCAGACAATTAATTTTTAGAGGATATTATACAATGCTGGAATTTTTTAATGACTATGTACAATCATTGGAAACATATATCATGTTTCGCATAAAGGAAACCGTTGCAAAAATCACTCCTGAACTAACAGCTAAAGGACGTGCGCCAATATCATTATCTATGGGAGCACCGACTGCCAATCCGCCTCAAAAAGTTATTAACGATTTAAAAGAAGCTTTGAACGAAAACGGAGCACATTTATACTCAACTCCCAAAGGAGAAAAATTTTTCAGAGAAGCTATTGCTAAACGCATGAAAAACAGGTTTAATGTGGAATTAAATCCGGATGAAGAAATATTTTCTCTTATCGGTTCAAAAGAAGGTATTGCTAATTTTATAAGAATACTTATTAATCCTACTACCGTGGAAAAAGATAAAGATATTATATGGGTTCCGGATCCGGGTTATGCTTCTTATAAAGAAATGATAAAAGTATCCGGCGGCAGGGCATATTCTATACCTCTAAAACCGGAAAACAATTTCATGCCGGATTTGAATAAGGTTTATGAACAATTTATTAAAGACGGACATAATCCTAAAAAAATCAAAGCCATAATGATTAATTATCCAAATAATCCGCTCGGTGCAACAGCAACAAAAGAATATTTAGAAAGCGTTGTAGATTTTTGTAAACAACACCATATCCTTTTGATGTCAGACGCTGCTTACACAGAAATGTACTTTAAGCCCGAACTTAAACCTATGAGCATACTTGAGATTGAAGGCGCTAAGGATATTGCAGTAGAATTTTTCAGCTTTTCAAAGCCATATGCCATGACCGGATGGAGATTAGGTTGGATATGCGGTAATAAAGAAGCTGTTAAAATATTTGGCAAACTTAAATCAACACTTGATTCAGGGCTTTTTAAAGCTCTTCAAAAAGCTTGCGCACAAATCATTAATTCTAAAGAAGGCGATGATTATATATATCAAGCTAATCAAACATTTAAGAAAAATCAAGAGATTTTTGTTAAAGGATTAAAAGATGAGCTTGGCTGGGGAGAATTTAATATTCCTGATGCAACTTTTTATTTATGGCTGCCAATCCCGCCAAGATATAAAAATTCTTGCGAATTTACTGACGATTTAATGTATAAATCCGGAATAATTGCAGTTCCGGGAGATGCATTCGGAGAATATGGTAAAGGTTATTTTAGAGCATCTATTGTATGTCCTGAAGAACAAATTAAAGAAGTAATAAAACGTATGAAAGAAGACGGTTTCTATTATAACAAATAATTTCTTTTTCTTATCTTACATAAGAATATCTTCTTTGAACAATACCGGAACTTCTTTTGATATTTCTACGTAATCAAACAATTTTTCGGCAGTTTTTTGTATTTCATCTTTTGATACCGGATTACCTTTTATATCAGATATTATGCCGTCATATATATCTGCATTATTGCGATAGGCATAAAAATTGATACCTTGCCCCATACCAATATTTTTTTGTTCAGCAAGAACTGTATGCGGAACATTTTCATCTTTTAATGTTTTTACAATTTTATCTAAGAGATTGCAACTGTTATCTGCATAAGGCAAATTTATATCATACTCGTGGCCGCCTGTTACAAAACCAACAATTCCATCATAACTTTTTTTCAATCCGTCACGCAAAGTTTTTACTACATCTAAAAGTTCATTCATAACTTTTTCCGGCGATTTATTTACCGGAATTTGCGCTATATATTTTTTATTTAATGTTTTAAGTAAAACTGCAAAATTAATCCTTAAATCTTCAATATTTGTAGCACTACGATCAGAAAGTAATTTCCCCCCGTTTAGCGGTTTTTCATAAGCACTCAAAACTGTATCTACCGCTTTAAGTTGCTTTACTCTGTAAAAATTTTTATTACGTATTAGATTTACATTTAACATTATTGACTCCTATTTAATAAAAATACGTAAAAAAATTTTTTGCTACTTTCTTCAAAAGTTAATAAAGCAATGAATCAACTACTTCTCTGAACGCTCCTTCACCGCCTCTTGTATCTGTTATTTGTATTCCTTTTATGTTTTTTATTTTTTTTATAGCATCAGGAACCGTAATTTTATATTTTACATAACATAGAGAATCATAGTCATTTACATCATCGCCTATATATAAATACTCCTCTTCCGATAAATTATATTTTTCTGCTATTTTTTTTATTATGTCCAACTTAATTCTTATATCCTGATGAACTTCATCCAACTTAAAAACATCATTCAACTTCTCAATAGCAGAATTCTTTTCACCGGATATTATACCGACTTTGTATCCGTTTTTTTTAAGCAAACTAAAACCCATTATGTCTTTAAAATTAACTTTTCTTGACATTTGACCGTTTGCATCTATGTAAACGCAATTATCAGTACAAATACCATCAAAATCTGTTATTACAAATTTTATACTTTTAGGTAATATAACACCCATTACTAATTTCCTTATTTTACCCTGCGAAGCTTTTCTATTATCGGAAGTTCTCTCGTATAAACAACTTTTTTACCGTCACCCAGCACCATTGGTGTTTGTCTTATATCACGAATCATATGGTATAAGCCTGCCATTTCCAAGCTTGCTGCTTGATCAGACCCCCAATTTGTTCTGTCTGTTGTAATATGACGTTCTACAGCACAAGCTCCAAGTGCAACAGCTAATATAGATGGAGTAACTCCTCTTTCATGGCCTGAATATCCTATAGGGCAAGAAAACTCATTTTTTAAGGTTTGTATTACCGACAAATTCATTTCATCAGCGTTAGAAGGATATGTTGAAGTACAATGCATTAATACAAGATTATCCTCTCCTAATACTGATACGGCATGTTTTATCTGTTCCATAGTACTCATTCCGGTAGAAAGAATTATTGGTTTACCTTTTGTTTTTGTATATTTTAACAAATTATCATCGGTTAAAGAAGCAGAAGCTATCTTATAACAAGGAGGATTAAATTCGTCTATAAAATCAACTGCTTGCTCATCCCAGCATGATGCAAACCACATTATACCTTTTTCTTTACAGTATTTATCTATTTCCTTATATTCTTTTTTTCCGAATTCTAATCCGCGTTTTAAATCACCGTTTGTTGTTCCGAAAACACTTTTTCGCTCTTTTGCTAATTCTTCTTTCGTATAAACAACATCAACTGTACGTTTTTGGAATTTAACAGCATCGCAACCTGTTGTAACAGCAATGTCTATCATTTTTTTTGCAAGTTCTACAGAACCGTTGTGATTTATACCTATCTCAGCTATTATAAAGCAAGGTTTTCCTTCTCCAACCTCAAAATTACGTATTTTAACAACTTTCATACACATACAACTCCGTTTACAGATATTTTTTATATAATGCAAAATCATCAGGATTAACTTGATGAATATTAGTTTCCGGTTCTGATTCCGGCTCTGTCGTTTCCTCTTTTGAAGGTTGGAATAATTTATCTATAATTCCATCCGGTCCTTCTTCATAAATGTCGGATATTTCAAAACCCTCTGACTCTTCTTTTTCTTGAACATCTTCTTTTATATTATCGTTTTGTGTTTTTTCTTTAAGCGAACGTTTTCCTACAATCTTTGTAAAACCGATATTAGGAAATTCTATCTTTGGGATTTCAATCTTTGGTATTCGTATATTAGGAATTTCAATTTTTGAAAATTCACCATCTTCAAAATCATCTGAGGAATATGAGCCCAAGTCTTTAATTAACTGTATAGCATTAGCAGATGCACCTATAAGCATACGTTTTCCGTCAAGTTCTACAACGTGAAGTGTTTTATTATTACCAAGAGGAGTCGTTGATACAACAGAAACCTTTGAATTGCCAAGCTCTCCTGTTTGCCGGCGCATAGTTTTTGCATTTACTTTGTTCAATTTTGTATAAATTATTCCTGTTGCATATATTAAGAGTATAACAATCAACAAAGAAAATATTACTGAAATTATACTAGGTTCCTGCCCTATTGATTGAGAGCCGGATATCAATGCGGAATCTTGCACATTAGTAACAGATGACGCCTGAGCAGCTGCAAGAGGTTCGGGCAAATCAGGCAAAATGTCAAATTTATCCGCTGCATTGACAGATAAAGCATAAAGCCAAGCATAAACTCCCATTAATATTCCTAAAATCTTTTTCATTAATTTACCCTATTTTTGGTATAATTATAACATAAAAAATTTTTTGCGTAAAATATTATCAATAAAAATGGGAGTAAATATAAAATGGCTTCAGAATATATAAGTAATTTTATTGTGGAAAACAGCGCTCTTTTTATACATTTAATGAACTTATTTGTTCTTGCATTACTCATTCTTTTGTTTTTTGCATCACGCAAAGCCGGAAGACAGTGGCAAAAAATAAATGATTATTTAGGTGCTGTAACAAAAACTATCAACTCTGTACGTTATGGTGATTTGACAAAGAAAATTCACAATGTAGAACTCCCTAATTCCGAACCGCTTGCAGAAAGCCTTAACCGTATGATAGAAACTTTATCTGACAGAGAAAAAATGATAGACGAATATCAAAACGAATTGCACAGACAAAATAAAATGCTTGAAGCAGTCATAAATTCTCTTTCGGACGGCTTAGTTATAATTGACGAAGGTTACAGAATCCTAAGAGCAACAAAAAAGATTTCGGAATGGTTTGAAATAGACGGAAATAAATTATTGGGAGCATATTTAACTGACTACGTACAATTACCTAAAAATGTTGAATTTGAAAATTTAGATGAAACAGAAATATCTGTTAATAATGATAAAACATCAGGATTTATTGCAAGCAGCATGGAACTAAAACTTGAAGATAAAAAACGACGATATATTGTAATAATTAAAAATATTACAGACCAAAGGGAGTTAGAAATTTTAAAAGAAGATTTTGTCGCAACATTAACGCATGACTTAAAAGTACCAATCATCGCCGAAACAAACATGCTGGAATTATTTTTAAACGGAAGTTTTGGTAACGTTAATGATAAACAAGAAATTGCTTTAAAGAACATGCAATCATCCAACAAAGAACTTCTTGATTTGGTTCAAATTGTACTTGAAACATATAAATTCCGCAGTCAATCAATCCGATTATACAAAGATAATATTATGCTCAGAGGTTTTATTGAAGAAATTATATCTGATATGCAGCCAATTGCAGATAAAACACGAAATCATATAAAACTTATCTCTGAACGTGACATTAGAGTATATGCCGATAAAATTCAACTAAAACGCATAATAAAAAATCTTGTACAAAATGCTATTTCTTACGGAGAAAAAGATTCGCCTATTGAAATTACAATAGGAGAGATTCCTAAATATATTACAATAAAAGTCAAGGACTACGGTGCCGGCATATCTCAATCCGATATAACAAAAATTTTTGCTAAGTATTATTCAGCAGCAAAAAAATTCAGAAAAATCGGAACGGGCTTAGGCTTATATTTATCATTTCAAATTGCTAAAGCACACGGAGGAGATATAACGGTAGAAAGCGAAGAAGGTAAATATACCGAATTTTGTGTAAAAATTCCTGCTTCTGCCAATGAAAGTCTTTACTATGGAGAATAAATAAAGGAGATACAATGATATCAAAAGGAATACGAGGAGCTATTACTGTTGATGACAACACACCGGAATCAATCGGTGCAGCGACAATTAAACTTTTAAAAACAATTTTGGACAAAAACAATATTGAAATAGACTCAATATCACACGTAATTTTTACATTAACAAATGACTTAAATGCTGATTTTCCGGCAAAATATGCAAGAATTAATATGAAATGGAAAAATGTACCTATGATGTGTTTTCACGAACTTGACGTACCCGGAAGTTTAAAAAAATGTTTGCGAGTACTTATCGTTGTAAATTGCAGTGAAACTTTTGAACCTGAATTTGTATATCTTGACGGAGCAAAGGATTTGAGAAAATGAATAAAATCCTAATTGCAGATGACCAGCTTGGATGGCGAAATTTTAATGAACAATCAGTAGTTTCCGTTTTAGGAACAGATGTAATTATCCATAAGGCAGAAAGCGCAAAAGAAGCCTACTCTATGCTTTTAGAAAATGCTAAAGAACCTTATGATTATATTTTTACTGATATGCAAATGGAAAATGATTTTACTCCTAAAATGGCAGGCGAATGGCTGATTGAACAAATTCAAAACATTCCTTCTTATTACAAAACAACTGTTATAATTGTATCTGCTTCACCTAAAATTAAATACATAGCAGATTCTTTTGGTGTTAATTACATTCCAAAACCTGTTGCCGGTTTGTCATTAGAACCTTATAAAGAAATTTTAGTCTGCTAAACAACTCGCCAAATCATTTTGAATAAGAGTGTGTTTATGATAGAATTATTGCGTATTATAATAATTAAGAGGATATAACATGACAACTACAGAACAAACAAAAACACAAAATTCCGCAAAAGAGCAAATAAGACAAACCAGAATTCAAAAACTCGCGGAACTTGCCGATAAAGGAATTAATCCGTATCCTTATGTATTTGAAAAAAATGCTAATGCTGCAGATTTACAGGAAAAATACAAAGATTTACCTGCCGGAGAAGACACTCAAGACCAATATTCAGTTGCAGGAAGAGTTATGGCAATTAGAAATACCGGTATGTTTATTGACCTTATGGATACTACCGGAAAAATTCAAATTTTTTCTCACAAGGAAAATATGGACCCCGATATGGTAAAAACTCTTAAGTTAGTAGATATTGGCGATATATTAGGTTTTACCGGAACAATAAGAAGAACTCCAAGAGGCGAATTATCAATCAAAGCTACCAATTTTAAGATGTTGTCAAAGTCGCTTCTTCCGCTTCCAAACAAGCAAATAAGCGAAGAAAAGCTTGAACAAATAAAAACACACCATACAATGTCCGATACTGAAACAAAATATCGTCAAAGATATTTAGATTTAATCGTCAATGAATCAACTCGCGATACATTAAGAAAAAGAAGTCTTATAATTCAAAAAGTAAGAGAATACCTATTCAAACAGGGCTTTATTGAAGTTGAAACCCCAATGCTTCATACTCAAGCATCAGGAGCTAACGCACGTCCTTTTATTACTCACCATAATGCACTGGATATGGATTTAACTCTCAGAATAGCTCCGGAACTTCACTTAAAAAGACTTATGGTAGGCGGATTAAACGATAAAATATTTGAACTTTCACGCTGTTTCAGAAATGAAGGTATAGATACAAGACATAATCCGGAATTTACAATGATAGAATTATACCAATCATTTGTAGACTATAATGAAATGATGGCTCTAACCGAAAATCTAGTTGCATACGTCGCTAAAGAAGTTCTCGGAACAACAAAAGTTCAATACGGAGAACATGAAATAGATTTGACACCGCCTTGGGACAGAAAAACTATGATAGGGGCTATAAAAGAACTAACAGGTGTTGACTTCGGTGAATTTTTCACTCCTCAAGAAGCATATGAAAAAGCAAAAGCCATGCACGTTGAAGTTGATGAACAAATGAACTGGGGACAAATTGTGGAAGCTGTTTTTGAAGAAAAAGTGGAACCTACATTGATACAGCCTGTTCATATTATTGACTATCCTCGTGAAATATCACCACTCGCAAAAGTCCACAGAGATAATGACAGACTAACAGAAAGATTTGAAACTCGCGTAAACGGTTGGGAAATTGCAAATGCTTTTTCGGAATTAACAGATCCGATTGACCAAAGACATCGTTTTGAAGCACAAGCACTTGCCAAAGCTAATGGCGATGAAGAAGCTATGGAAATTGACGAAGATTATATTAATGCTCTTGAATACGGACTCGCTCCAACAGGCGGAATGGGAATGGGAATTGACAGATTGGTAATGCTGCTTACAAATTCTCCTACTATTCGTGATGTAATCGCATTTCCTACACTTAAAAAGGTTGAATCATAAAATAATATTTAACTAATAAAAATGTGGCTTAAATAAAAAAATTTTAAGCCACATTTTTTATAAAATATAATAATCTAACTAACACCATTTTCTTCTTTTTGTTTGTACACAAATGCTAATATTTCCGCAACAGCTACGTATAAATCGGAAGGAATTACGCTGTCAATCGGAACAGTATTGTACAATGCACGTGCTACAGGACGATTTTCAACTATAGGAACATTGTTTTCTTTTGCTATCTCTCTTATCTGAAATGCTAAATAATCTACACCTTTAGCAACAACCATCGGTGCAGGAGCTTTAGTTTTATCATACTTGATAGCAACTGCATAGTGCGTAGGGTTAGTTACAACAACATCAGATTGCGGTACTGATGACATCATTCTCTGACGCGCCATTTGCATTTGTATTGATTTAATACGAGCTTTTATTTTTGGATCTCCCTCCGTATCCTTCATTTCATCTTTTATTTCTTGTTTTGTCATTTTTATTGATTTTTCATACTCGTAATTTTGATACTTTTTATCTATATATCCAAGTACCAACATTGCCAAGCACATATTTATTATCATGTTTATTAATATAGAAAGAATTATTTGCAATGCTGTTACAGGTTCTAAACCGACTAAACCGATTAAATCCGCCTTTCGTGCATTGATTGCCGAATAACCGCATGAAGCAACTATTATAATTTTAAATATAGATTTTGCAAATTCTACCAAACTTCTCGGATTAAAAGGATTTAATACTCTTTTGGCATTTTGTAACATTCTTTGAGGTGATATATTCTTAAAACTTGGTTTAATTTTTTCTAATGCAAAAACATGCCCTACATCAAATCTTATTATAATTATTGAAAAAATTACCAATAATACAAAAAAGGGAAGAACTATTATTGCAAGCTCCCTGAAATATGGCATCATAATCCCCATTATATTACCTGTATCAATTTCATATGGTTTAAAGCCTGAAAAAGTTTCTCTCATCATATCAAGAATACTTTCTCCCATATGTTTTGACAAAACAGCAAGCAATGCTATTGCAGAAACCATCACAAGCGCAGAATCCATATCCTTGCTTTTAGATATATTACCACGTTCTCTTTCTTTATTTCGCCGACGCGGGGTGGCTTCTTCTGTTCTTTCCGCAGATTCATTACTCATCTTATTATCCCCAGATTTGTGATTAACTTTATTATATACTAAACTTTTTTATCTTTCATGTATATAAATTAATATTTTATTATTAATAAAAAAAACCACTCGGTGTGTGTGTTACGAGTGGGTTTGTTTTCTGCATCCTAATGGTCTTTTTAGTGTTTATTATCTAGGAGTTTATATGATTTTTGGGGTTATTAGTTTTGCTATTTATTTTCTTTTAGTGTTTTGTGTACACTTAAAGCGTACAATTATATTATTGCACATAAGAAATTAATGTCAAGCGTTTTAATTCATATAACATATTTAATATATGCAATTCGCTGTTATTTTGAGTAATTGGCGACTTCAGAGGTTCATAAAACTTAACAATTGGATTAAAAATAAAGGGTATTAATTACAATTAATACCCTTTAACATGTTTTTTATTCTTCTTCACTCAAAGATTGATAACCGCTTTTATGAGATTTTAATAGTACTCCCCGTTTTGAGGTTTGAATAAAGCTTATCATCTTTTCTATATACTCATTCATAGGTATTTCGGATTTGATTTTTTCTATTGCCTGAGATGTATTATATTTTTCTGAAATCAACAATTTAAAAGCTTCATTTGTAGCTGTACGAATTTCCTGAGAAATCCCGCGCCTTTTCATAGCAATGACATTCAATCCTTTCGGAACCGGCGGTCTGCCGTCGCCCTTTGAATACGGCAGTATATCTTGTCTTGAAGCAGAAAAGCCGCTTATTATAGCCATATCACCAATTCTTATATTTTGGTGGAATACACTCATACCGCCAACAAATGCACCAAAACCAACATGAACATGACCGCCTAATGTTACTAAATTTGCAAGTATAACTTGATCTTCCAACACACAATTGTGTGCAATATGTGAACCAACCATAAGCAAACATTTATTGCCTATATGAGTCGTATAATCCCCGCATGCCGCGCCTCTGTGAATTGTCACGTTTTCTTTAATTATAGTGTCATCTCCTATAACAACTTTCGTAGGTTCGCCTTTATAACCCAAGTCTTGAGGCTCAGAACCTATTGTTGAGAAAGTCGATATTGTACACCGTTGACCGATTTGTGTATATTCAATATATGCATTTGCGATTATTCTCGTATCTTTGCCTATTGATACACCTTCACCTATTACTACATTTGGTCCTATTGTGACGCCTTCAGCAATTTGAGCCGATTCGTGAATTACGGCAGAAGGATGAATATTTGATTTTTCTAAAGTTAGTGATGTCATTATTTCTCTCCATTTTGTTAACTTACTATTCAAGTATAGTATAAATTTTTGAATTTCATAAAAATATTTATATAAGTTTAATATCATGATAAAATTTTATTAACGGAGGGGATATGAAAAACTATGATTACGGAATTATCGGGGGAGGTCCCGGCGGATATACATGCGCTATGATGCTTGCAAAACAAGGAAAAAGTGTCATATTATTTGAAAAAGATAAATTGGGCGGAACCTGCCTTAACAAAGGGTGTATACCGACAAAAGCAATATTACACATATCAGAACTATACAGAGAACTTCAACAAACTTCTGATATAGGAATTATAAGTTGTAATAACATTAAACCTAATTTGTACAAAATACAAGAACAAAAAAATCAAATTGTTGAAAAAATCAGAAAATCTTTAGAATTAGCCGTTAAAAATTCAGGCACAGAAATCGTATACAAAGAAGCTTTTATAAAAAATGCAGACACTATAATATCCGAAAATGAAATATATAATTGTAAAAAAATAATATTAGCAACCGGCTCAAAGCCAAAAACAATCAAAAATCTCATGCCTGATCAAAAATTTATCTTTGATTCTGACGGCATTCTTAATATAACCGAATTACCTAAAAGTATCGTTATTGCGGGTTCGGGTGCAATAGGGATTGAATGGGCAAGAATTTTAAGCAACTTTGGTTGCGAAGTAACTGTAATAGAGATGGCTCAGCACTTAATCCCCAACGCTGATATTGAAATTTCAAAACGTATTGAAAGAATTTTTAAGCAAAGAAAAATCAAATTCTATTTAAACACTTCAATAACCGGAGCTGAAAATAACATTGTATTTTTAAGCAACGGTGAAGAATTAAAAACAGACATGCTTCTTGTCGCTGCGGGAAGAGTTCCTTGCAAGCAGAACTGTGATTGCATAGATATAATAGGAGATGCCTGCGGAGAGATCCAATTAGATCACTTTGCCATTCATCAGGCAAAAAATTTAGCATTAGGAATTGACTTTAATAAAAAGCTTATTCCATCAGTAATATACGGAGAGCCGGAAATTGCATGGGTTGGATTGAGAGAACAAGATATTGATGATACATATTCAAAAACAATACTTCCTATTACAGCACTCGGAAAATCATGGTGCGATAATTGTACGGATGGTTTTATAAAAATAATAACTAAAGATGGTAATATATATGGTGCTCATATAGTATCAAAAGAAGCTTCGTCGCTGATACATATATTTGTCATTGCTATACAAAATAATATTTCAATAAAAAATTTACAAAAAGTGTGTTTTGCACACCCTACTTACGCAGAGGGCATTTTTGACTTAGTTATGAAGTATTAATTGTATAAACATTTGTAAACAATCTTATTTCTTAGGGTAGAAAAAATCTGAAAAAATGTTAGCATGATTATAACAGGGAATTAATAATGTAAAGATTTTGTTACATGATGTCAATTTCATGTTCTGATTTGTTTTATATAATTTGTATAGTGTGAAGGTGATTTAGTGAAACAAGAAATTAATATAAACAAAGAAAAGGCAAATACCGGGAATTATAATGTAACATCGCCTATTAAATCCGGGAATTTGGTATCAAAAGTCAACGCGTTAACTCATAGGAATTTGACAATACAGACATCTATGACGAGTCCGTATACCACTGATATAGGTATTACTATAGATTATAAATCATTTGTGGATGAACTTATTCAAATAAATAACATAACATCTTTATCCGATTTTTATGTAAGTGTATATGATGTCATATGTAAAAACATAGATTCCGGATTTTTTGCAATAGGTTTATATAAAGAAAAGTCAGGTTGCATAAATTTAAGATTAAAAGATAAACTTGGAAATTATTATTCTACAAAGATATTTCTTAAAGATAATGATAACCCTATTATAACCGCATTTAATTCAGAAAAAATAATTTACGAAGATGACGTGTCATTCTTGAAACTCGCTTATTTTAAAAATAATCCTGTAGTTATTCTGCCGCTCGTATCGGTTAATAAGTGTATCGGAATTATGATGATTGCTGATAATAATGCCAGACAAAATGCAGAATTATATACTCTATTGTCAAATTATGTTGCGCTTGTTACACATAATTTGGATTTATCCGAAAAAAGCGACAAATTTGTAAACACCGATAACCTTACACTTTTATACAATCATAGAGGATTTCAAGAACTTTTATCAGATGAGCTTTCTCGCGCGGCAACATCAAAAACACAACTATCTGTTATTATGATGGATATTTGCAACATCACAAAAATTAACAGAGAAATGGGACACGCTAAAGGCGATGAAGTAATAAAACTTGTTGCTGAAAATATACGTAAAAATGTAAGAGAAAGTGATATAGCTGCAAGATACGGCGGCGATGAACTTGGTATCATATTACCTAATACATCTGTTGAACAAGCTAAATATGTTGCTGAATATTTAACATACTCACTTTCTTGTTTCTACATTGATGATGTCGGACCGGTTAAAGTATCTGTAGGGATATCTACTTATCCGGATTGTGCTGTTGACAAAGAAAAATTATTAATTTTGGCAGAACAAGCTATGTATATTTCTAAAGCAAAAGGATACAAAGACGGAATGTCTGCAATCATTAGTTCTTCTGATTTTAACTTCTGGGATGACATTGCGTTAAAATCGTATGCAGAAGTTTTAACAAAACGTCACGCACAACTTGGTGTAAATTTTGAAGATGAACTTATTGAAAAATTTAATGCTGATCACGCAGATATTTCAGGTAATCGTATATTTGAAATTGCGACATCTCTTGCAGGTGCCATAGATGCAAAAGATCCATATACAAAAGACCACTCTACCAGTGTTTCAAGGTATTCCGAAGCTTTAGCAAGGGCAATTAATCTTCCGGAAGGAGAAGTTGAAAGAATAAAATTGGGCGCACTTCTTCATGATGTAGGTAAAATAGGTATACCGGAAACCGTACTTCAAAAAGAAGGTCCGCTATCTGACGAAGAATGGGCGATTATGAAACAGCACCCAACAATCGGAGCAGAAAAAGTTCTTATGCCAAATTCGTCACTTAGAGATTTAATCCCTATTGTTAAATACCATCATGAACGAATTGACGGAAAAGGTTATCCGGAAAAACTTAGAGATAATGAAATTCCACTTGCGGCTAAAATAGTTGCCATTGCTGATACATACCATGCGCTAACAAGTGACAGACCTTACCGAAAAGGAATGAATATAGAAAAAGCCATTTCCATACTTAATGAAGGCGCAGGTACACAATGGGATGCCGACTTAGTCCGAACTTTTATCGGCATAGCACCGTCTTTGGGAGTTTAGTTCTATTTTTGCTTGATTATCATAAAAGATTTTAGCGCACGACCGGTATCTCCGGAATCTTGTGTTGAAGTTACTCGGATTTTTTTATAATTAAGAGAAGTGGAACTTCCGCCGTCAAATGCCATAGCGGAATCAAGCTCATATTTTTTGCATAAATCTCTTGATTCATATATATCCATTGGGTGTTCATTAGTTACTATAAATATATGAACCTCTTGCTTTCCTTTATCATCATTTTTTATTCCAATTAAAGTCCTTGCAGTTTTATGTAAAACTGATGCAGACTCCCTGACTACGTTTCCATCTTTATCTTTTACAATAAAGAATTCTTCTTCTAATCTTAAATTAGGCAACAATTGCGGTCCAGCTTGTGCGGATGTAATAACTGAACACATAAAATCAACATTTGAGTTATGCTGAGCTATCTCAAACTTTAGTTTACTGTCGCAATCTAGCACACGGAATTCTGTTCTATTCAATATTTTTTGAATATTACGTCTTAAAACAGGATTGGACATTAAATTTTCATTAAACATCGGATCTTCTACAATTTGTGTATCATTTACGATATAAGAAATTGTTTTTTGATTTTTTGGGTCAAAAAAACCTGTATTTATTGTTAGTAATGAATTTGTTTTTATGTGAGCCTCGTTATTTGTTATTAGAGTCGGTGACGATACAAAACTAATTTGCTTTTTTATTTTTTCACCACTTAAAACTATATGATAAATTCCATCTGAATAATCAACATTAATCGGACAAGCAACTACAAACGCCGAAGTAATTAATAATGAAATAAATAAAACAATAATCTTCTTCATATTATAAATCCTTTGATTTGTAAAACATAATAATAGCACCTAAAAAACCAAGCGGAGGTAGTGATGCCGTAATCATAGGATGGAAAACACCCTTTTCTGCCAGTAGATCAAAAAACGGAAGTGTTATATAATATACAAAAATGCACCCTATAGCAATTGTAAATCCAATTAAACGCTGTTCTCTCGGTCTGCTAAATCCTAATAAACAACCTAATATTGCTAACAACACACATACAAAAGGATGAAAATAGCGTTGATAGTACTTGTTTAACATAAATCTATATGTATCGTCTAAATTTTCACGTTTTAAAAGCGATATATAACGTTTTAAATCCTTATTATTTATATCTCTGTCACGCTTAGTTGAATTTTGCATTATTATATACGCATCTTCAGCATCTTGTCCGTTTAATATCTCAACATTATTATAATTTTCTATTTCTTCAAAAATACCGTCGGCATTAATATCATAAGATTTTACATCACTTAATTTCCAGCAAGGTTTTCCGTTTTTATCATGTCCGAATGTTCCGACTTCGCCAACCAATATATTTGAAACTCCGTGCAAATCATCATATACTTCTTTTGAAAAATCTATTACTATAACATCACTCATAACATTTTGATAAAACTTGGAAACTATAACCGCCATATCCGGTCTGTTGTTTTCATCTTTTTTTGTATAAATATACTGAGTTAAATGCGGACTTCCCTTGATTTCACGAAGTTTTTGACAAGAATAAGGTATCCAACTGTCATATGTCAAAAAACATAAATATGTAACAATAAAACTTAAAACCAAGACAGGAGCCAGTATTCTCTTAAATGACATACCGACAGCCCTAAATATTGTAAGTTCAGAATCTTTGCTAAGCTTATCAAAAGTAAACAAAGTACCAAGCAAAAGCCCAACAGGAAATGCTTTACCTAATATCTTCGGAAGTTCATATACAATTACCAAAATACCCGTTATAGGGGTAAATTCACCGGTTAAAACCTTTTTAATTGTTGTTAAAAGCATCTCCGGTGCAATCCAAACTATTGTAAACAAAAGTATTGCAACAAATGTTGTGGTTAAAACCTGTGTAAAAATATATTTATCATATACTGTTATATATTTCCTCATTCTATAATTGAAAATCCTTTCCTAAATAGAATTTTTTTGCAACCGGATCTTTTGCGACATCAGAACTTTTTCCGGATATTTTTATTTTTCCGTCAAATATAACATAAGCTCTGTCTGTTATAGAAAGTGTAGCTTTTGGATTATGATCTGTTATAAGAATACCCAATCCTTTATCTTCCGATATTTTTCGTATATTTTCTTTAATATCCCCGATTGCAATAGGATCAATTCCGGCAAACGGCTCATCTAAAAGCATAAAGTCAGGACTCGCTGCAAGTGCACGCGCAATTTCCACTCGTCGTCTTTCTCCTCCGGATAAAGCTATAGCCGGAGATTTCCTCAATTTTTCAACACCAAATTCATTTAACAACTCTTCCAATTTTGCCTTTTTTTCATTTACAGTCAGTTTATCATTCATCTCCAAAACAAGCTTCAAATTATCCTCTACTGTAAGTTTTCTAAAAATGGAATTTTCTTGCGGCAAATATCCTATTCCCGCTTTTGCACGTAAATTCATTGTCCAAGTTGTGATATTTTTTTTATCTATATATATATTACCTTTATTTGGTTTAACCAAACCCACTATCATATAAAATGTCGTTGTCTTACCGGCACCGTTTGGGCCCAATAAACAAACGACTTCACCTTTATCCATATAAAAAGAAATGTCATTTACTACACTTCTGTCACCGTATATTTTTACTAAATTTTCAGCTTCTATTCTCATTCACAATCCCCGCTAATACAACATTCTACATGTTACTACAAAATTACTTAACTTTAAATTGTAAACTTTTGTAACAAATATTAATAAAAAAAGTCAATTTCTAAAAAGTAAAATACTTTATTTATATGTAAGGTAAAAATAGGTTAGTTAAACTCTAATTGTAGGAGGTCGTTATGGCTGGCGAAATATCAGCAATAGATTCAATAGGTATGGGAACATATGATCCGATGATGTCAATGATGGGTTCTTATCCGGGATATGGCATGACGGGCATGATGGGAGCATCACCTTATATGATGGGCGGCATCGGCGGTTTTAATCCGGCATTTATGGGACAAATGATGGACTATCAAACCGAAATGTACAAAAAAATGTATAAAACTCAAGAAGAATTAGAAAAACAAAAACTTGAACACGCAACCGAGATGCACGCCTTAGGTCAAAAAGCTGATGTTATGAATATGGAAGCACACGAAAGAGCTACATTTTTAAAATCTATGCAAGATTCAGATGTGGAACTCGGAGTCAGAGGTTTGTATGAAGCTGTAAGACGCGGTGACCAAGATGATATTTGCATGAAATACGATGAATTAAAACTTGTATTAGTAAGAAAATACGGTGACTATTTTAATTCAGCTCAAGGGCAAAAAAACCTTGAACAACAACTTAATCAAAAAATCTCTGAATTATATGCTCAATATGGTACAGCTTGGAATGGCGGATCTGTTACTGCTGACCTTAGAAGAGATATAAATGCATACGGCGAATCACCATTTATGAATGGGTTCAGAAGAGCGTTCTTGGGTAATCAAGGACATAACGAATATTATTCAGAACAAACATTAAATTATTTATTCGGCGATAGAATAAACGATCAAGGCAGCAAAGCTAAAGCACAAAAAGCCGGAGCTTGGACTGAGCATATAGCGGAAGCTACATTAGGCGCACCATTAGCCGGCGCAGCCGCAGGTTTAAGCGCAACCGCAATTGCAAAAGCAATTTTACCAAGTAACTTAACAGGATGGATGAAATACGGTAAAGCTGCAAAAATATTTGCCGGTCTGGCATTAGTCGGTGATATTTTCTGGCAATGGTCAAGAGCATAAAATTTTCCTTTCTTATAACTTATAAACAGACACCTGATAATAACATCGGGTGTTTTATTTTTTTTAAATTATACTCACTTGACAATTCTCCTTGATATTTTATTATAATAACTGTACAAGGTGATGGGACGTCGCCAAGTGGTAAGGCAGCTGGTTTTGGTCCAGCCATCTCGGAGGTTCGAATCCTTCCGTCCCAGATTTTAAGAGAGGCTTAAAGCCTCTTTTTTTTTAGCAAAAAATTTTTTTACCGGTTTTATAAAATTAGGAGGCGCACCCTATGGAAAAATTAAATGATTTAAGTTTCAAAGGTCTGTATTACAAAAAAGTAAGCAGTAAAGACATGGGTTATATAAAAGATGAACTTTCTGAACTAAAGAAGTTAGCCAAAGAACATGACATATTTTTAAAATCAGATAAAATCAATTTAGGTTTGAACGGAAAAAATACCTACAATGTTATTCAAGTTACGGTAACTCCAATAAAAGAATCTTTAAATTTATTCCAAAGGATATTTAGACCAAAAGCAACAATACCTTTTTATACAGATAAATCTCCTTACGCTGAAGCAGAAGGAGAATATTTAACTGATATTGTTAAAAAAGCAATTTCGCATATTTAATAATATCTGTTACATTAATATATATTTACTCAAAATATATTTGCCCCCAAAATATATTTACCCCCTTGCAAAATAATTAAAATTCTATTAAGATATATGTATTAATATTAAGAAATTAAAATTTTTGTAAATAATTAAAATAAAAGGGTGGTAGCATGGCAGAGAATGAAGAACTGGAAAAAGTTGACGAAGGTGAAACTCGTCAAAAGGTTTTGGTCGCTGATGACGAAGCAAGTATAAGAAGAATATTAGAAACACGACTTAAAATGGTTGGTTATGATGTCGTTGTAGCTGAAGACGGTGAAGAAGCAGTTGAATTATTTAATAAAACAAATCCGGATATTGTTATTCTGGATGTTATGATGCCAAAAATGGATGGTTATGGTGTTACAAGAGAAATAAGAAGAACTTCGGATGTTCCTATTATCATATTAACAGCTTTAGGTGATGTTTCAGAGAGAATAACGGGTCTTGAACTTGGTGCTGACGATTATGTAATTAAACCGTTCAGCCCTAAAGAATTAGAAGCTCGTGTTAAAGCGGTATTAAGAAGGACTATAAGCAAAGATGTTATAATTCCTGCTTCAGCTTCATCAAGTGCGTCATCCGGCAGTTCAAAAAATAATAAAAATGTAATAACTACTGGTATGATAAAGATTGATACAGCAAGACGTCAAGTATTCAGAAAGAACGAACGTATTAGACTTACAGGTATGGAATTCAGTTTATTAGAGCTTCTTGTTAACAACTCCGGACAAGCTTATTCAAGAAATGAAATATTGCAACACGTATGGTCTTATCCTGCTGATCACAGAATTGATACAAGAGTTGTAGATGTTCATATCTCAAGATTGCGTTCAAAATTGGAAGCTGATCCGACAAATCCTGAGCTAATATTAACAGCAAGAGGAATCGGATATATGTTCCAAAGAATCAATTAAAATCTAATTAAATAAAAGAAACATTCAAAAAAGACGCTGATACTTGGCGTCTTTTTTTGTAACGTTATGTAACAATTTATTTATATTAAGTCAATTACATAGATTCACCGGTTTTATAAAAATAAATCATAAAGATGAAAGGAACTGTTATGATAATCCCAATGGTAAATTATAATGTTTTATTAGAACATGCAAAAGATTTTTATTCTTATTGTGCAGAAGGAGATGCTGATTTAGCCGAAGAAAGCATACAAAATTTCTTTAATAAATCAAATAAAATAAATCCGAGTGTTGCAAAAATGGCATTACAACAAGCTCAAAATGATGTATTTGCTTATCAATACAGAGATTTTTATAATGACAAACCTCAATTAAACCAAAGAAAAGGAAACATTAAACGTGCTATGTTTCAATTAAACCGTTATCACAAAAATTGGGATTTAGATAATCGTGTAAAAGAAATTTATCCGAAATCAGCTAAAAAAAGGTTAGCAATTATACCGTGTTTATTAGATGGTGAAGTAATGGGACTGGCTAATGTGAACCAAGCTAAACTCGGGAAAAAAATACAATATTTTTTAAGAAAATTAATTACGAAATAAAAAAATACCTGCAAAAAAGCAGGCATTTTTTTTAACTAATTCTTATAGACTCTTAGCACAAAGCACAAGAGTCAGACAAGGACTTTTTTAAAATATCAACCTTATCTGTTTGTTCCCAAGGAACAATTATATCGGTTCTTCCTACATGTCCGTATGAAGCTAATTTTTGATAAAATTTACCGCCATTTTTAGCAGGCAAATTCCTTAAATCAAACCCCGATATAATTGCGGCAGGTCTTAAATCAAAGTTTTTGCGAACCAATGCTGATATATCATCATCGGAAATTTTTCCGGTTCCGAAAGTATCAACAAATATAGACACAGGTTCAGCCTTACCTATAGCATATGCCAGTTCTATTTCACATTTTTCAGCAAGTCCTGATGCAACTATATTTTTTGCCACATATCTTGCTGCATACGCTGCAGATCTGTCAACCTTTGTCGGATCTTTTCCTGAGAATGCACCGCCGCCGTGACGAGAATATCCGCCGTATGTATCAACGATAATTTTTCTGCCTGTCAAACCGGTGTCACCTTGCGGACCGCCTACTACAAATCTTCCTGACGGATTTATCAGAATAATTGTCTGTGAATCAGGCTTTATTGTTTCTGTTTCAAATACATAATCTATTACCAATTTTTTCAAATCTTCAAAAATTATAGATTGAATTTTTGAGTTATCACTAATTCCGTTTATTTCAGCTGCGTGTTGAGTAGAAAGCAAAACCGTATGAATTCTTGATGGTTTTCCGTCACTGTACTCAACAGTAACTTGTGATTTTCCGTCAGGTCTTAGATAACTTAAAAGACCTTCTTTACGAACTTGAGCCAATCTATATGATAACTTATGTGCTAAGCTTATTGGAAGAGGCATTAATTCAGGTGTTTCATTACAAGCATAACCAAACATTATTCCCTGATCACCGGCACCTATATTGGAAGTTTCACTTATTGATGTATCTGCATTTTCACTTCTTGTTTCCAATGCTTTATTTACACCGCCTGCAATATCACAAGATTGTTCATCAATACTTGTTAATACTGCGCAAGTATCAGCATCAAAGCCGCCGCCTGCAGAACCTGTGTATCCTATTGATTTTACTGTATTTCTTACCACTTGAGGTATGTCTACATAACATCCGGAAGTTATTTCTCCGCAAACCAAAACCATTCCTGTAGTTGCAGTAGTTTCACAAGCAACACGAGAAGAAGGATCTTTTGATAAAAATTCATCTAATATTGCATCTGATATTTGATCACAAACCTTATCGGGATGCCCCTCTGTAACAGACTCTGATGTAAATAAAAAATTCTTTGATGTCATAATCTTTTTCTCCTTAATTTATACTTACCGGTAAGGTTTTTCATTCCGACCCGGTTACACATCAGCAACATTCTAGTACAGTGACACTAAGATGTCAATGTTTCTATACTTAAGTGGTAGAAGCAAAATGTTTATTTTCCCTTTTTTTTGTTATTATTTTTATAATCTTCTTCTTCTTTGTCACCCCACAAAGCCCCTGCAACAACAAAATAAGGAGCCAACGCACCGCCTGTTAAAGCCGTTGCAGCTGTAGCAACAACAGCACCGGCTACACCGCCTAAAATTTTGCCGGTCCAACCCTTAAAATTTACATTTTGATGACTTGTTCTTTTTATTACATCTTTTGAAGCAGATTCATTGTTACTTAATTTTGAGTGAATGTTTAATTTTGTTCCATAACAAACCGAAATAGGACTTACTCTCATATTCATTTCCTCTCTTATTTATGCCTTCCAATTCTCCGTCTGAATGTTTTAGTGAATTAAAAGCTTTCTCCAAATGTTCATACTTATACTTTGTA